>CAZLLB010000052.1:0-17009 GCA_964560165.1 uncultured Parvibaculum sp.
AGACGCCGGAGGGACGCTCGATCGTCATTCTCGCCACGGAGAAAGATGGCCTGCGGGGGCGGGAACTTGCCAATCTCGACGCAAAATCCATTCCTGTCTCCGCCCAGACACGCATGAGCGGCATCGACATCGACGGACATCGGATCAGGAAAGGTGCTGCCGATGCGATACTGAAATTTGTTGCTTTGAATGCTCCCGATGTGGTCGTGCCAAGGGAATTCCAGCAGGTCGTTGACAGGATTGCACGCGCAGGCGGCACGCCGCTTGCTGTCTCGAAGGATCATGCCGTTCTTGGCGTCATCCACCTCAAGGATATCGTCAAGGGTGGTATTCGCGAGCGTTTCGCGGCACTGCGGCAGATGGGCATCCGCACCATCATGATCACTGGCGACAACCCGCTGACGGCAGCCGCTATCGCGGCGGAATCCGGCGTCGATGATTTTCTCGCGCAGGCCACACCTGAGGACAAACTGCGCCTGATCCGAGAGGAACAGGCCAAGGGCAAGCTCGTCGCCATGTGCGGTGACGGCACTAACGACGCGCCAGCGCTCGCCCAGGCCGATGTCGGCGTTGCGATGCAAACCGGCACACAGGCCGCACGCGAGGCAGGCAACATGATCGATCTCGACAGCGACCCGACGAAGCTCATCGAGATCGTCATCATCGGCAAGCAATTGCTGATGACGCGCGGCACACTGACCACCTTCTCGATTGCCAACGACGTTGCTAAATACTTCGCAATCATTCCCGCCATGTTTGCGGCCTTCTATCCGGGCCTTGGCGTATTGAACATCATGCAGCTCTCGACTCCGCAGAGCGCGATCCTGTCGGCTATCATTTTCAATGCGCTCATCATTATCGCATTGATCCCACTGGCGCTCAGGGGCGTACAGTACACACCGCGCAGCGCAGCCGCTTTCCTGATCCGCAATCTTTTGATCTATGGCGCGGGTGGCATCATTGTCCCCTTCATCGGTATCAAGCTCATCGATATCGCGATCACGGCAGTCGGCTTTGTCTGAGGGAACCCCATGTTGAAAGAAATCCGTCCTGCCATTGTCCTCTTGTTGCTGTCCACGCTGGTGCTCGGCATCGCCTATCCGCTCGGGATGACGAGCTTGGCCGACATGCTCTTTCCTCATCAGGCATCAGGCAGCTTGATCGTTAAGAATGGCACCGTCATCGGCTCGGAGATCATCGGTCAAACCTTCACAAGCGCGAAATACTTCCATAGCCGCCCGTCGGCCACGACAGGGACCGATGAGAAGGGCGACACGATATCACTCCCCAACAATGCGGCCAGTTCAATGGGTTCAAACCTCGGGCCGACCAGCAAGGCGTTGATGGAGCGTATCAGGGGCGACGCTGAAAAGCTGAAAGCCGAAAACCCCGGCGCGGCCATTCCCGTCGATATGGTGACCACCTCGGCGAGCGGCTTCGACCCCGACATCACGCCCGCCGCCGCCTTCTTTCAGGTACCCCGCGTCGCCAGGGCCCGGAATCTTGATCGGGCGAGGGTCGAAGCCCTCGTCAACCAGTTCACGAAACCCCGAACGCTGGGTATTATTGGCGAACCAGCGGTCAACGTCCTGAAGCTCAACATGGCTTTGGACGCCGCAACGGCGGGATGAGCGCGTGGCCCGACAGGCATAGATGGCGAGCACGGACCAAACGGAAAGGCGACCCACACCCGAAGCCTTGTTGGAACAGGCGGCGACGGAAAGGCGTGGCAAACTCAAGATTTTTCTGGGAGCAGCACCCGGTGTAGGCAAGACCTATGAGATGCTGAATTCCGGTGCCCAGCGGCGCAGAGAAGGCGTTGACGTTGTCATCGGCATCGTTGAAACGCATGGCCGCGCGGAAACCGAAAATTTGACGCGCGGCCTTGAAGCACTTCCGCGGGGTCGCATCGCATACAAGGGTCGCATTCTCGAAGAGATGGACATCGACGCGGTTCTTGCGCGTCAGCCTTCGCTCGTCCTCGTAGATGAGCTAGCGCACACGAACGCGCCCGGCTCGCGCCACCCCAAGCGCTATCAGGACGTTGAGGAACTGCTCGATGCTGGCGTCGATGTTTATACGACGCTTAACGTGCAGCATGTCGAAAGCCTCAACGATGTTGTGGCGCAGATCACGCGCATCCGTGTTCGCGAGACAGTGCCGGACTCAATTATCGACCGAGCTGACGAAATCGAAGTTATCGACATTACGCCGGAGGAACTGATCCAGCGGCTCCATGAGGGCAAGGTCTATGTCCGCGACGCGGCGCAGCGCGCGTTGAAACATTATTTCTCTCCCGGCAATCTGACAGCCTTGCGCGAACTGGCGCTTCGGCGAACGGCGCAGCGCGTTGACGAGCAGATGTTGAGCTATATGCGTGCTCATGCGATCGCTGGGCCTTGGGCGGCTGATGAGCGCCTTCTCGTCTGCATTGATGGTGGTCCAGCCTCCGCTGGTCTTGTGCGCTATGCCCGACGCTTTGCCGACCGGCTGCGGTGCAACTGGGCGGCAATCCATGTTGAAACACTCGGCCATATTCCGGTAAGCGATGTCGAGCGGGACAGGCTGAGCGAGGCGATGCGCCTCGCAGAGACGTTGGGCGGGGAGGCCGTCACGCTAACTGACAACCGTGTGGCAGAGGCGATCCTGGCTTACGCACAAGAGAGAAATGCGACCCAGATTGTCATGGGGCGACCGCAGGGTGCTCCATGGTTTGCGCCCCTCCGATCCAACGTCGCTACTAATCTCATACGTAACGCCGGACATATAGGTATTCATGTCGTGCCGGGAGATTCTTCTCCGGTGGATAAGCCACTCCGTGCACGTACGCACGTAGCCGGAGAGGCTGTCGATCTCATGCCTTATGCGATGAGTACGATGACGGTGGGAGCGGCGATCGGCTTGGGCCGCCTTATTCATATGGTAGTGCCGCTTCCCAACATCTCGTTGGTTTTCCTCGCTGCTATCCTCTTTACCGCTGTCAATTATGGTCTGTGGCCATCGCTCTATGCGTCCCTCATCAGTACGCTCGCCTATAATTTCTTCTTCCTGCCGCCGCTTTATACGTTCACGATTACGGACCCGGCGAATGTCCTTGCTCTCGTCTTTTTCAGCATCGTCGCCATTCTCACCAGCAATCTGACGGCGCGCGTAAGACATCAGATCGTCGTTGCCCAATCGCGGGTAAAGACAACGACGGAACTCAATTCTTTCAGCCGCAAGCTCGCGGGTATCAACGATCTGGACGATCTGCTCTGGGCCGCTTCCTTTCAGATTGCTTCCATGCTGAAGCTGCGAGTGGTTTTTCTTTTTCCCACTAGCGAGCATATGAGCGTCACCGCCGGTTATCCACCGGAAGACATTGCGGATGAAGCGGACCTCGCGGCTGCCCGCTGGGCGTTCGACCACCAGCGGGCAGCTGGCCGTAGCTCAGATACGCTTCCGGGTGCCAAGCGCCTCTTTTTGCCGATCAAAACGGCGACCGGGATGCTTGCGGTCGTCGGCCTGGATCGAGAAGCGCCGGGGCCGCTCTTCACCGCCGACGAACGACGTCTTCTCAATGCGCTGCTCGACCAGATCGCCGTCTCCATTGAACGCATCAGGCTTGCCGAGGATATCGACAACGCACGCTTGACGAGCGAGACGGAGCGCCTGCGTGGTGCGCTCCTTACGTCGATCTCTCACGACTTGCGAACGCCGCTTGCTTCGATCATTGGTGCGATCACCAGCCTTCGAAGCTATTTCCACAAGTATGATGACCGGCAGCGGCTCGAACTCATGTTGACCATTGAGGACGAAGCGGAGCGGCTCAATCGTTTCGTTGGCAATCTGCTCGATATCACCCGTCTCGAATCTGGTGCGCTTATCATTCGCAAAAGTGAAATCGACATCGGAGAACTGGTCGAAACGGCGCTCCGTCGCGCGGCGCGAATGCTGGCAAAGCATCATGTCGAAGTTAGTATTTCTGCTCATCTACCGGCGATCAAAGCTGATCCCATTCTTCTCGAACAGGTCCTGTTCAACCTGCTCGATAATGCGGCCAAATACTCGCCGCCCGGTAGCCGAGTGACTATTGGCGCGTGGGCGACAGGCCCCGACGTGTCGATCAGTGTCGCTGATGAAGGCGAAGGCATTCCGCCTGATGAGCTCGAAATGATCTTCGACAAGTTTCATCGCGCGGGTGCAGGCGACAGCCGGCCCGCCGGGACGGGACTGGGGCTTGCCGTCTGCCGAGGATTCGTGGAGGCGTTTGGAGGTACCATTCTGGCTGCAAACAGACCAGGAGGCCACGGCGCTATTGTCACCGTGCGATTGCCCGGTGTGCACACCATCGAAGAAACGTAATGGAGACAGAAGTTTGACGACGCCGGTGCACATTCTCGTTGTTGATGACGAGCCGCAGATCCGCCGCTTTTTGCGGACGAGCCTTGGTGCGCAAGGATATCGGCTCACCGAGGCGACAACCGCGGCCGAGGCCCTGTCTCTTGCGACAAGAGATAAGCCGGACCTCGTCATCCTTGATCTCGGTCTGCCGGATGGTGATGGATATGGCGTTATTGAAAAGTTGCGGGCCACTTCTCAAACGCCGATCATCGTGCTCTCGGTTCGGAACGATGAACAAGGCAAGGTCCGGGCTCTAGATCTGGGTGCTGACGATTATGTGACCAAGCCGTTCGGAATGGATGAACTCATTGCGCGCCTCCGCACCGCGCTTCGCCACCGGTTGCAAACGCAAGGGGAGACGCCGATCTTCCGCAGTGGCGAGCTTTCGGTCGATCTCATTCGCCGCATCGTTACCCTCTCAGGCGTCGAGGTGAAGCTGTCTGTAAAGGAATATGATCTTCTTCGAATCCTTGTGGCTCATGCGGGGAAAGTGTTGACGCACGGATTTCTGCTGAAAGAAATTTGGGGACCCGCACATGTCGAAGACGTCCAATATCTGCGGGTTTATGTTCGTCAGCTTCGCGAGAAGCTTGAATCCGACCCCACCCGACCGCAGTTAGTGCTAACGGAAACCGGGGTGGGCTATCGGCTACGAGCGGAATGAATGAAGATCGGCCAGTTCTAATCTGGCTCCGCAGCGGAAATGCCGCTCAGGAAAATCTCGATATACTGATCAAGAATATCCGAAAGCTTTGAAACGCCTTTCGGATCGAACCAGCGACCGATGCCGTTGAAGGCATCGAACATAGCGATTGCGAGAACCCGCTCGTCGCAGCGTCGGATCGATCTATCCTTGATGCCATCCTTGATGATTTCGCGGACTGCCAGGTTGAGCGCGCGGCGGCCTGACACATTCGCCTTGCGTGATTTAGGTGCGAGATCGCGCGGTTCGGTCAGTACGAGACAGCGGCCGAAATCCTCACAAATGATTTCAGCATAAAGTCGAAAGAAGCGGCTTAACCTCTCGCGTCCCGTGAGGTTCGTTTCGTCGGATTTATCGAGAGCGCCGTCGAGCGCATCAAGCGCCATCTGCCCGCAAGCGAAGAGAAGCTCATCCTTGCTCTTTGCATAGTAGTAGAGAGCAGGCTTCGTCACGCCCAGTTCGGCTGCCACATCGTCGAGCGTCGCAATATGAAATCCGAGCCGGTTGAATGTCCGCGCGGCGGCACCGAGCACTTCCTGACGGCGCTGATCATATCTCGCGCTTGTCTGCTGTTTTGCACCGGGTTTGCCTGCCATTTGCTTACTCTGCCAATCCCTTGAAAGCCGCACGCTCAACCAATCGCAAGGCTGCGAAAGCAGTTGACTCTCTCACAACTTCACTTTCTATTCTACTTACCAGACAGTAGAAAAATGAGGAATGGCAGTTGAGCCCATATGTGTCGCCCTGGATGACGGAGGAGTTGAGTATTCTGCGCGAGCAGACGCGGCGCTTTCTCGAACGCGAATTCGTGCCTCATCGCGAGGCTTGGGAGAAGGCGGGTGTCGTTGATCGCGAGGCGTGGCGGAAGGCCGGTGCGGCGGGGATCCTTTGCGCCAGTATTCCCGAAGCCTATGGCGGAGGCGGTGGAACGCGTGCCCATGACGTTGTGATCTCGGATGAAATTGGTCGCGCCGGTCTCAGTGGCGGCTTTGGTGCGGGCAACGGTGTTCATTCGAACATCGTCGCGCATTATCTGCTGGCCTATGGCACGGAGGAGCAGAAGCAACGCTGGCTGCCGGGCATGGCGTCGGGCGATCTCATCGGCGCGATTGCGATGACGGAACCGGGCACTGGCTCCGACCTGCAATCAGTGCGGACGACGGCGCGGCGCGACGGCGGCGGCTACCTCATCAACGGCCAGAAGACCTTCATCACCAACGGGCAGAATGCCGATCTCGTCTTCGTCGTTGCCAAGACCGATACGAGCGAAGGCGCCAAGGGCGTTTCGATTATCGTCGTCGAAGCCGCGAAGACAACGGGCTTTCGCCGTGGCCGCAACCTCGAAAAGATCGGCATGCATGCACAAGACACATCGGAGCTCTTTTTCGACGATGTGCGGATGCCAGTGGACAATCTTCTGGGCGGCCTCGAGGGGCAAGGCTTCAAGCAGCTCATGGTGCAGCTCGCCTGGGAGCGGCTTTCCTGTTCTTTCGGCGCGGTAGGCGCCATGGAGCGCGCGGTCGAACTGACCGTCGCCTATGTGAAAGAGCGCAAGGCTTTCGGCCAGCCGATCATGGGTTTCCAGAACACGCAGTTCAAACTCGCGGAGGCCAAAACCCAGGCGGTGATCGCCCGCACCTTCGTCGATGAGCTGATGGTGCGGCTCTTGGCCGGTTCGCTTGATCCGGCGACCGCGGCGATGGCGAAATGGTGGACCACCGATACGCAATGCAAGGTCATTGACGAATGCCTGCAATTCTTCGGCGGCTATGGGTACATGACTGAATATCCGATAGCCCGCATGTACGCCGATGCGCGCGTCCAGAAGATTTATGCGGGCACCAACGAAGTGATGAAAATGCTGATTGCCCGCACACTATGAGCGGACAGGAATTCCAATCGAGGGAGATGAAATCATGACGAATGAAGTGAGAGTTGCCGGCGTTGGGATGATCCCCTTCACAAAACCCGGCGCGAGCGAAACCTACGATGTCATGGGTCAGAAGGCCGCTGCGGCGGCGTTCAAGGATGCGGGGCTGCCCTATAGCGCGGTCGAGCAGATCTATGTTGGCTATGTCTATGGTGACTCGACGGCGGGGCAGGCGGCGGTCTATGGCCTCGGCCTTTCGGGCGTGCCGATCATCAACGTCAACAATAACTGCGCGACCGGCTCCTCCGCCCTCTTCCTCGCCCGTCAGGCCGTTGAAAGCGGTATGGTCGATTGCGCACTCGCGCTGGGTTTTGAGGAAATGCGTCCCGGCGCGCTTGGTGCGGTCTTCAACGATCGACCGAGCCCGATGGCGCGCCAATTCAAGGAAATGGTCGATATCCAGGATTTCGACAAGCAGGCACCTGGAGCGGCGCAGTTCTTCGGCGGTGCGGGCCGCGAATATTCGGAGAAATACGGCACGCGCCGTGAAACCTTTGCCAAGATCGCCTCGAAGGCGCGCGTTCACGCGCAGCACAATCCTTATGCCATCTTCAAGGATCAGTTGAGCGTCGAGGAAGTGCTCGGCTCACCGCAGATCTATGGCCCGCTGACGCGCTTCCAATGCTGTCCACCAACCTGCGGTGCGGCGGCAGCCATCGTCTGTTCACCCGAGTTTGCTAAAAAGCACGGCATCAAGGCCGAGGTCGTCATCAAGGCGCAGGCCATGACCACCGACGGCCCGAGCACTTTCGATGAGCGTTCGATGATCAAGCTCATCGGTTACGACATGGCGAAGGATGCGGCGCGCCGCGTCTATGAAAAAGCGGGCGTCGGCCCCAAGGATATTCAGGTCGTCGAGCTGCATGACTGTTTCACGGCCAATGAACTGCTGACCTATGAGGCGCTCGGCCTGACGCCTGAAGGCACGGCAGAAAAATTCATCTGGGATGGCGACAATACCTATGGCGGAAAATATGTGACGAACCCCTCCGGCGGCTTGCTGTCGAAAGGTCATCCACTCGGTGCGACGGGCCTTGCACAATGCGCGGAACTTGTCTGGCAGTTGCGTGGACAGGCAGACAAACGCCAGGCCGAAGGCGTCACCCACGCGCTTCAGCACAATCTTGGCCTCGGCGGCGCTTGCGTCGTGACACTTTACGGAAAGGCTTGATCTCCATGCTGGACAAATCCTTCATAGGTCTGGAAACGAAACCTCGCGCGGTCGATGTCGAGAAAGGTCAGCTCAAATTCTTCGCGCAAGCGACGGGTGAAAAAAATCCGATCTATTTCGACGAGAAGGCGGCGAAAGCTGCCGGTCATCCGGCGATCCCCGCGCCACCAACTTTTCTCTTCTGTCTCGGCACCATGGCGCCGGGAGACGAGAACATCATGGGCAAGCTCGGTGTCGATATTGGTCGTGTGCTGCATGGTGAGCAGCAATTCACCTATGGCAAACCGATCTATGCCGGCGACACGATCACCATGAAAACGAAGATCGCTGATATTTATGACAAGAAGGGCGGGGCACTCGACTTCATCGTGCAAGACACGGAAGCGGTGAACCAAAAGGGCGAGAGTGTCGGCGTCGCGCGCACCGTCATCGTCGTGCGGAATGGGTGAGGAAAAGGACATGACACTGACTTATGACACAGTGAAGGTGGGCGACGAATTGCCCGAGCATATGAGCGCGGCGATTTCGCGCCATACGCTGGCTCTCTATTGCGGTGCGTCGGGCGATCACAATCCGATGCATGTCGATATAGATTTCGCCAAGAAATTCGGAATGCCCGACGTCTTTGCACACGGCATGTTGTCGATGGCTTTCCTCGCTCAACTGCTAACGAAATGGGTGCCGCAGGACCACATTCGCCATTGGGGCGTGCGCTTCACGTCCATCACGCCGGTCCACGCCAGGATCATTTGCACAGGCAAGGTGGTCGAGAAATTTGAAGAGAACGGCGAAAAGCGCCTGCGCCTCGAAATCAACGCCAAGACGGATGCCGGCCTTCATACGCTGGCGGGCGATGCTATCATCGCGCTGGCATAAATTAGGAAAAGAAGATGTCCAAATTGCAGGGGAAAGTCGCGCTCATATCGGGCTCGGGCCGTGGCATTGGCCGCGCGCTGGCGCTGAAGCTCGCTTCGGAAGGTGCTCGCGTCGTTGTTAACGATCTCGATGAGGCACCGGCGGCTGAGGTCGTCGATACGATCAAAAAGGCAGGCGGGCAAGCGGTCGCTTGCGTCGGCAGTGTCACAGCGGATGGCTTCGCCGATAAATTTGTCGACCTGGCGATGGGCGAGTTCGGTGGGCTTGACATCATCGTCAACAACGCCGGCTACACTTGGGACAGCGTCATCCAGAAGATGAGCGACGAGCAGTTCCAGACCATGCTCGATGTGCATCTCGTAGCGCCTTTCCGCATTCTCCGCGCCGCGGCTGAGCCGATCCGTGTGCTGTCCAAGAAGGAAGCGCAGGAGGGCAGGGAAGTCTTCCGCAAGGTGGTCAACATCTCATCCATGGCAGGCACCAACGGCAATGCCGGGCAGGCGAATTATTCATCTGCCAAAGCCGCGCTTGTCGGGTTGACCAAGACGCTCTCCAAGGAATGGGGTCGCTACAAGGTCAACGTCAATTGTGTGGCCTATGGCTTCATCGAGACGCGATTGACGCAAGCGATGGAGCAGGAAGACACGAAAGTCACCATCGATGGTCGTGAGTTGCAGGTCGGCGTGCCGGGCGCGACGCGCAAGATGCTGCCGATGATGGTGCCGCTCGGCCGCGCAGGAACGCCGGAGGAAGCTGCGGGCGCGGTCTATCTCTTCTGCATTCCTGAAAGCGACTATGTTAGCGGCCAGGTTCTACTCGTCGGCGGCGGCATCAATATGTAACGATCTGAACTAGGCCGGCATTCCGGGGAGGGAATTCCATGTATATGACGCAAGGGCTGCATCGCTCGTCGCAAGTCAATCCAAGTGGTATTGCGACGATCTTCGGCGGCCGTCGCCGCAATTGGGCGGAGTTGAAAGATCGCGTTGCGCGCCTTGCGTCAGCCCTCATCTCGCTCGGCCTCGAGCGAGGCGATCGCGTCGCTGTCGTCGCGATGAACAGCGACTACTATCTGGAAACCTATTATGCGGTCGCTTGGGCAGGTGGTGTCATCGTGCCGGGCAACGTGCGCTGGGCAGTGCCCGAACACATCCACGCCATGCAGGATAGTGGCGCGTGTTTCCTGATGGTTGATCGGACTTTTGCCGGGCTCGCCGCACCGTTAGCGGGTGCTTGCGATCTGCGCGCCATTTTATTTCTCGACGACGGAGCGGCACCAGACGGCACGCTCAGCGCGCCCTTGCTCATGGCCAACGCTCAGCCGGTTGAAGATGCTTGCGGCGAGGGAGACGAACTCGCGGGGCTCTTCTATACCGGTGGAACGACGGGGCGCTCCAAAGGTGTGATGCTGTCACATCGCAACCTGATATCGAATTTTCTCTGCGCCAACGCCATGGTTCCCTATCGAGAGGATTCGATATTCCTGCATTCGCCGCCGATGTTTCATCTGGCTGACGCCGCCGCAATCATTGGTGTCACCATGGTCGGCGGCACGCATGTCATCGTGCCATTCTTCAGCCCCGAAAATGTCGTGAAGGCGATCGAAGCCGAACGTGTAACGTCGCTTGTGCTGGTGCCGACCATGTTCGGGATGCTGCGTGATTATCTGGCGGCGCACGCGGCTGATCTTACATCCGTGACGCAGATCAAATATGGCGCGTCACCCATATCGGAGACTTTGCTCCGTGATGCCATGGCGATGTTTCCCAATGCCGCCTTCATGCAGGCTTATGGGCAAACCGAGCTGTCACCCGTTGCCACGATTCTCGAGCCGAGGTTTCACAAGGTGGTTGGCGCTAAGTCCTACCTGCGCTCTGCGGGTCGCGCGATTTTCGGCGTTGAGGTGAGAATTGTCGATGAGGCAATGAAGGAATGTGCGCGAGGCGATGTCGGAGAGATTGCCGTGCGCAGCCCCGGCGCGATGCTCGGCTATTGGAACCAGCCGGAACTGACACAGAGCACTATCGTCGGGGGTTGGCTACGCACCGGCGATGCGGGATATATGGACGAGGAGGGTTTCGTCTATCTCGTCGATCGCGTGAAGGACATGATTGTCTCGGGCGGCGAAAACGTCTTTTCGGCGGAAGTCGAGAATGCATTGGCGGCGCATGAGGCGATTGCCGAATGCGCGGTGATCGGCGTGCCCGATGAGAAATGGGGCGAGCGCGTTCATGCGATCGTGCGGCTGAAGGAAGGGGCTTCGGCGACGGCCGACGAACTCATCGCCCATAGCAAGGCGCTGATCGCTGGATATAAATGTCCACGCTCGGTCGAAATCCGTTCCGAACCGCTGCCGTTGTCCGGCGCGGGAAAAATTCTCAAAGCGGAACTCCGCAAGCCATATTGGGATGGGCTTGAGCGCCGGATTGGTTGATCGTCGCCTCAATCCTCTTTCGCGGAAGCTGTATCCGCCTCTAGATCCTTGATACTTTTTTCAGCGTGATCTCGAAAGAGTGCCGCACGTACCAGCAACATCAGCGTAACGGGCGCAGTTACGGTGATGAAGATGGCGATCAGCAGTTCGTGCACCGCGAGCCGGGATTGTGTCGCTGAAAAAAAGATCACAGAAGCGATCACAATGCATACCATTCCGAGTGTCGTGCCCAAGGTGGGAGCATGAACCCGGTCATAGAAACTTTTAAAGCGCAGCAATCCTACCGCGCCAATAAGCGTGAGCCCGGCTCCAACCAGAACAAAGAGCGAGGTGAGCAAGGCTGCCCAGTCGGGCAGTTCCGCAGCGGCGCTCATTCGATCACCTCGCCTCGCATCAAGAATTTGGCAAGAGCAGCGGTCCCGATAAAACCCAGAAGCGCGATGATCAGCGCCGCCTCGAAGTAAACCGTGTCGCCGGAACGGATACCAAAAAGCAGGAATAAGAGCATCCCGTTCAGATAGGCAGCGTCCAGCCCGAGAACTCGATCCTGTGCTCGCGGCCCCCAGAGCATTCGGCATGTCGCGCATAGCAGCGCGGTGGAGACGAAAATCATGCTGATCGCCAAGGACCAGTTCAATATGGTCGCGGTCATTCAAATATCTCCCGCAAACGTCGTTCATAACGGCTTTTGATGGTGTCTATCCATGAGGCATCGTCCACAAGATCGAGGACGTGGATGGTGAGTATCCCCGTTACGGAATCGAATCCGACCCAGAGTGTGCCGGGCGTGGCGGAGATGATGCAGGCGAGCACCGCCAAGCCATAGGGGTGACGCAGCTCAAGCGGGATGTTGACGAAGGCGGAGGGATGCTTGCGGAGCTTGGGGCTGAGGATTATTCGAGCGACGGCTATATTGGATCGCGCAATGTCGAGCATCACCACGAGAGCGAGCCGGACAATAGTGAGGGGGTGGCGGATTTTCACTCTGTCCGGCTGCAGCGCGACCATGCCCCAGGAGAGGCAGAGGGAAAGCACTCCGCCAAGCAGAATGTGACCAAGGGCCAATGTCTGGTTGAGCAAGAGCCACATTGCCAGAAGGGCGGTGAACAAAAGCGGGAAGGGCAACCAGCGTGTCATAGCCCGCCTCCTTCGCCTGGCCGCTGTTCGGCAGGGTAAGTCAGTACATTGCGGATATATTCAGGTGCCGCATATATGGACCGGGTGGTCGCCTCCATGTAGCGCATGGCCGCTCCCGCTTCTATTGTCAGCACTACGCCGCCGAGCAGGAGGAATGCGACAGGCATCATTTCAATGACGCGTACGCGAGGCTGTGCGCGCTCAAAAGGCGTCCAGAACACGCGCATACCTGCTCGCATCATGCTGATGAACGTCGCAAGCCCGGAGACTATCACCAGGGTAAAAAACGTCCACGAGATGGCGGGGGCAACGGTGGGAGCCTCTATCCTCGATGGGTTGAGGAGCGCGGAGAGCAATACAAATTTGGCGATAAACCCCGAAAGGGGTGGCAGTCCCGCAAGCAGAAGCGCGCATCCCAGGAAGCTGACGCCGAGTACCGCCATGATCGCCGGCACAGCAATGCCTTCTTCCGCCTCCGGCTCATCGTCGTCGCCCTCTCCATAGGCTTCAATGGTGACAGCCAGAACGTCGGCACCCGCTTCACGCCCGCGTTCGACAAGTTCGATCAGCAGAAAGAAAGCGGCAATGCCGAGGGTTGAGCTGACCAGATAAAACAATGCCCCGCTGATGACACCGACGCCGCCGATTCCAATGGCCGCGAGGATTGTGCCGGATGACACCAATACGGAAAATCCCGCCAGCCGCCGCATATCCTGCGATGCGAGAACGCCGATCGCGCCGAAAGTGATCGTGGCCAACCCGCCCAGCAACAACCATTCCCGGCCGAAATGCGCCGAAGCGCCGCTTCCCTCGCCAAACAGAAGCAGCGAGAGCCGAAGCACGACATAGAGGCCGACCTTGCTCATGATCGCGAACATCGCCGCCACCGGCGGTGCAGCGGCGCCATATGTGGTCGGCAGCCAGAAGCTCAGCGGCCACATGCCCGCCTTGGCGAGAAAGGCGATCCCCAGAATTGCGGCGCCGATCTCCAGAAGCACTCTGTCTTCAGCAGGGAGCAGCGGGATACGAACAGCCAGATCGGCCATATTGAGCGTGCCGGTCATGCCATAGACCAGGCTCACGCCAACCAGAAAGAGCAGCGATGCGACGAGATTGACCGCGATATAGTGCATCCCTGCCTTGACGCGCGTGATGCCTGATCCATGCAATGTCAGGCCGTAGGACGCGACCAGCAGAAGCTCAAAAAAGACGAACAGGTTGAAAATGTCGCCTGTAAGGAATGCACCGTTGAGCCCCATCAGAAGAAATTGCAGCAGGGCATGAAAATAAGGACCGGCCCGGTGCCAGCGTGCAAGCGCGAACAGAGCGGTGGCTAGAGCGAGAAGACTTGTCAGAAGCAGCATCAGCGCGGACAGAAGGTCGGCGACCAGCACGATGCCGAACGGCGCAGGCCAGTTGCCTATGCGATAGACGCTGACATGTGCGATAGCCGCATCGCCCGCCGGATGGTAGGCAAGCAGTAGCAAGATGATCGCTACGCCGATCAAGGCGAGTATCGACACGATGCCAATAGTGGCCTTCACCGCTCGGCGGCGCTCGTCGATGAATATCATCGTAGCGCCGGCAATCAGCGGGATAATGATCGGCGCGGCGATCAGATGATTGATCCAATCGATCACGAGTTCCGCCCCGTGCCGTCAACATGGTCGGTGCCGGTCAATCCGCGCGAGGCCAGAAGAACGACGAGGAACAGCGCCGTCGTGGCAAAGCCGATCACGATGGCGGTCAGGACCAGCGCTTGTGGCAGCGGATCGGCATATTGCGCCGGATCACCCGCCTGGCTCGACGAGAGAATGGGAGGGCTGCCAACTTGCAATCGGCCCATGGCGAAGATGAAAAGATTGACGGCGTAGGATAGCAGCGTCAGGCCGATGATGACCTGAAAGGTGCGTGGACGGAGCAACAGCCATATTCCCGAGCCCGCCAGCGTTCCGATTCCCAGAGACAGAATGATTTCCATTAGCTCTCCTTGGCGGCAGCTACGCCCGCGCGGGCCTGAGGAGGCGCCCTGTGCGTGCGGGTTGTCTGATGGGCCAACGCGATCAGAATGAGGGCCGTCGCCCCCACCACCAGCAAGAACACACCAAGATCGAAGGCCATGGCGCTCGCGAGAGGGATAATGCCTATGACGGGCAAATCGGGATGAGCCGTATGCGAAGTCAGGAACGGATATGAGAATACCCATGCGCCTGCTCCGGCGGCGGCGGCCAACAGAAGCCCGATAGCCATCCAGCGGGCGGGTTGCACATAGAGCCGGGTTTCCACCCATCGGACGCCGCCGGCCATATATTGCAGGATCAGCCCTGCCGCCATTGTTATGCCCGCCACGAAGCCACCGCCCGGAAGATCATGGCCGCGCATGAACAGATATACGGCAAGCATCGCAATGAACGGGAACAGGAGCTGCATGATCACGGCGGGAACGGCCAGATAATCGGCAACGGTGTCGCCGACGCTGCGCTCCGCATGAGCGTCGTCATGGGTGTTCTGCAGGCGTTGCGGTTCAGGGATTTCGATACTGTCCGCGGCAGGCCGGAAACGGCGCAAGAGAGCAAAGACGGTGAGCGCAACCGCGCCGAGAACGGTGATTTCTCCCAGAGTATCGAAGGCGCGGAAATCGACAAGAATGACATTCACGACATTCTTGCCGCCGCCTTGCGTGTAGGCGTTTTCCAGGAAATACGTCGCGATACCGTCAGGCCTTCCACGCGTCATCACCGCATAAACGATGGCAGATAAGCCCGCGCCGCCAATCACGGCGATGGCGATGTCGCGGATGCGGCGACCATGCATCGCCAGCGAGGCGGATGCGTCCGCGTTGATCTTTTCGATCCGCTGCGGCAGCCAGCGCAGGCCGAGCAGAATGAGTACCGTGGTGACGACTTCGACCAGCAACTGTGTCAATGCGAGGTCAGGAGCCGATAGCCAGAGGAGGGTGGTGCAGGTGACGAGACCGGCGCCCCCGGTGAGGATCAGCGCGGCAAGGCGGTGATACTTGGCCAGATAGGCGGCGGCGATGGCGCAGGCCATGCCGACCACCCAGAGCAGGACAAAGGCCGGATCGAAAATCGAGGGCGTAATGTCGCCCGCCCGGAGCCCATACGACGCGAGCGGCCAGGCTGCGGCCAGGAAGGCAGCACAAAGCAGAATTCGCAATTGCGGTTGCAGGCGGCGCGTGCCGAGAAAGGCTTCGGCCGATCGTGCCCATCGCCATGACAGAGTCACCATCACGCGGTCGAAGATGCGTTGGCCTTTGATGTGGCGCAACAGGGGCGAGCCCGGCTCGCAGCTCGCCAGATAGGTGTGCAGGCAGAAATAGAGGACGATGCCGCCCGCCAATGCGATCACGCTCATCAGCAACGGAAATGTGAACCCGTGCCACACCGCCAGGCTGTAAGTGGGCATCTCCGCGCCGAGCACGGCCCGAGCGGCGGTATCCAGCAGCGGACCTGCCGTCATTGCCGGAATGATCCCGACGACGACGCAAGTGAGAACGAGAAGTGTGACAGGCAGACGCATCCAGATGGGTGGTTCGTGTGGTGTGTGGGGCAGGTCTATCGGAGCGGGGCCGAAGAAGACGTCGCGGATGAAGCGCAGTGAATAGGCGACACTGAACGCGGTTGCGACAGTCGCGATATAGGGCAACGCATTGTCGATGAACGACCCGCTATGGTTCTCGATGGTTTCAGCGAAGAACATTTCCTTGGACAGAAAGCCGTTCAGCAGCGGAACGCCTGCCATGGCGGCGGCGGCCACCATGGCCAGCGTGGCGGTAATGGGCATGAAGTTCCACAGCCCGCTCAAGCGGCGGATGTCGCGTGTGCCTGTCTCGTGATCGATGATGCCTGCGGCCATGAACAACGAAGCCTTGAACGTCGCATGGTTCATGATGTGAAAAATAGCGGCGACCAGCGCGAGCGGACTGTCCAGCCCGATCAGCAGTGTGATCAGCCCAAGGTGACTGATCGTCGAATAGGCCAGGACGCCTTTGAGGTCTTGCTGGAAAATTGCGAGATAGGCGCCCAGTACGAATGTGATCAGGCCCGCCGTTCCGACGAGAAAGAGCCAGTCGTCTGTCCCTCCCAAAACCGGCCACAGTCGGACGAGTAAAAACACACCCGCTTTTACCAGCGTGGCGGAATGCAAATAGGCCGAAACGGGCGTCGGCGCCGCCATGGCGTTCGGCAGCCAGAAGTGAAACGGGAATTGCGCGCTTTTGGCCAAGGCCCCCAGCAGCACGAGGATGAGCGCCGGTCGGTAGAGAGAATGCGTTCTGATCAAATCGCCGGAGGCCAGCACCTGATCCAGATCGTAGCTGCCAGCAATGTGGCCGATGATAAGAACACCGGCAAAC
>CAZLLB010000053.1:0-16848 GCA_964560165.1 uncultured Parvibaculum sp.
ATGAAGCTGCAGGGCTACGAGGACGGCTTCTTCGTCGGCGGCACGCTGTTCGACCATGTGAAGCCGGACATGAAGATCTACCGCGAGGAAATCTTCGGGCCGGTGCTCTCGGTGGTTCGCGCCCAGAGCTACCAGGATGCGGTCGACCTGATCCACGGGCACGAATATGCCAACGGCACGGCGATCTTCACGCGCGACGGCGACGCGGCACGCGCCTTCGCCGACAAGATCGAAGTGGGCATGGTCGGCATCAACGTGCCGATCCCGGTGCCGGTCGCCTATCACACGTTCGGCGGCTGGAAGCGTTCGGCCTTTGGCGACACCAACCAGCACGGCATGGAAGGCGTGAAGTTCTGGACCAAGGTGAAAACCGTGACCTCGCGCTGGCCTACAGGCGTCAAGGAAGGCTCATCCTTTGTCATCCCGACAATGGAGTAAAGTTCCGGGCCTCGTCCTTCGCGACGCCGCTCGCGCGGCTCCTCAGGGTGAAGGTTTTGGCTGCTCGACTCCTCACCCTGAGAAGCGATGCCCTTGGCATCGCGTCTCGAAGAACGAGGCCCCTGAAGAAATCAGAAATGGCGCTTCCCTCCGGGAGCGCCATTTGCTTTTCTGGTGTCCGCATCAGGAGAGCCACCATGAGCCCCGACACCAGCATCCTCGATCTCGACGCCTATTTCGCCCGCATCAGTTACACAGGCAGCCGCGCGCCGACGCTGGAGACATTGCGGGCGCTGCATTTTGCCCATGCGACTTCGATCCCGTTTGAAAATATCGAAGTGTTGTCGGGCAGGGCGCCCTCGCTCGATCTCGCCGCCATCCAGCAAAAGCATGTGCGCGAAAAGCGCGGCGGCTATTGTTTCGAGCTGAATATGCTTTTCGCTTCGGTCCTCAAGGCGCTCGGTTTTCACGTCACAGATCTCATTGGCCGGGTGCGCTGGAAGGCCCTGCCCGATGCCGTCACCGCGCGCAGCCATCGCATCGCGCGTGTCGAATTGCCGGAAGGCATTTTCATCGCCGACATTGCTTTCGGCGCTCTCGGGTCCGTTGCGGCTCGAAACGGGCATCGAACAGCAGACTCCGCACGAGATCTATCGCCTCCTGCCGCATGGCGAGGCGGGGCGCGATTTTGAACTTCAGGCAAAGCTCGGCGCAGATTGGGCGAGCATCTACAGCTTCTCGCTCGAGCCGCAAGCGCCCGTCGATTACGACGTCTCGAACTGGTGGACCGCGACGCATCCCGCCTCGATTTTCGTCCAGCACCTCATCGTCGCGCGCCCCGCCGCCGACCGTCGCCATGCGCTGCTCAATACCGGCCTCACCATCCGCCACAAGGATGGCCGCGTCGAAACGAAGACGCTCGGCAGCGTGGATGAGATCGCCGAGGCGCTTCACGCCTATTTCGGCATCGACCTTAGCGAAGAGCAGAAAGCCGCCTCTCTCACGCTGCACTTCGCGCGCTGGCAGGCCATGGCGGGGGCGTAGCCACCTCCTCACCCTGAGGAGCCGCGCAAGCGGCGTCTCGAAGAGCGAGGCCCCCCAACCCCACGCCCGTCTCCCCGGACTTGATCCGGGGTCCATCTGCCGCGCGTGCGTTATGCACCCCGCCTTTCACCGGCGCGACAGCAGCGGTTGAGACGAAAGTTTCCCCGAGACCAACCCCGATCACCCACCCTCGGCATCAAACCGCCACTTCCGCTTGATCGCCGGGGCCAGATCAATCCCGTTGTGCCGCGCGAAAAGCAGTATGTGGCCAAGGAGGTCCGCCGTCTCATCGGCAAGATCGGCGCTAAGTTCGGCTTCTGTGCGCCCACGCCTGCGGCCGCGTCCGGTCAGTTTCATCCAGACTTGGGTCAGCTCGCCCAGTTCCTCCTGCATTTTCAGGATGAACCAATCGTCGTTTCGAGCTATGCCGTTCATCTCGGCATAGATTTTCGAGGCGTTCTCGAAACGGTCGGCAAGGTCGGTCAGCGCCTTCATGAGCTTTCCCCTGATCTCGAAAAACAGTATCCGGCTCATGATGTTCTTGCAATGTTCCAATACGGGCGCGGCCTGATCGATGACCGAAGGCCCCATTTCTTTTTACCGCGCGAAGATCGCATCTGGTGAGATTGCCGCCGACGCGGCTCAGGGCCGCGCCGCGCAGCGTTTGCAGCATCTCCACGAAGATCTCATCGACTGGGTGCCCGGCAAGAAGGTCGGCGTGTTTTCGGCTTTCGGCTTTGGCCGCCTGGTGACACCGCCTGAAGGCGTTTACATTTGGGGCGGGGTCGGGCGCGGCAAGTCGATGCTGATGGATCTCTTCTTCGATCACGCGCCCTGCGCTCCCAAACGCCGCGTCCATTTCCATGCCTTCATGCAGGAGACGCATGAGCGGATTTTTGAATGGCGGCAGCGCGAGAAGGCGGGCGAGGTCGAAGGCGGCGATCCCATTCCGCCGGTCGCTGCCGCCATCGCAAAACAAGCGGCGCTGCTCTGCTTCGATGAGTTTCAGGTGCAGGATATTGCCGACGCCTCTATCCTCGGGCGTCTCTTCACGCAGCTTTTCGATCTCGGCGTCGTCGTCGTCGCCACGTCGAATATCGCGCCTGACGATCTCTATGCGGGCGGGCTCAATCGCCAGCGGTTGCTGCCTTTCATCGCGCTGGTGAAAGAGCGCATGGATGTCGTGCATCTCGACAGCGCCACCGATTACCGCCTCGATCGCATCAAGGGCTTGCCGGTCTATTACACGCCCGCCGACGCCGCCGCGCGCGCGAAGCTCGACGCGGCCTTTCGTCATCTGACCGACAAGGATCATGGCGAGCCGCAAGTGCTGGCGCTGAAGGGCCGCGCGGTGCATGTGCCGCAAGCCGCGCATGGTGTGGCGCGGTTCTCGTTCGGCGATCTCTGTTCAAAGCCGCTCGGCGCCGCCGACTATCTGAAAATCGCCCAGAGCTTTCACACGGTGCTGATCGACAATGTGCCGGTGATGACGCCCGACCGGCGCAACGAGGCCAAGCGTTTCGTCACGCTTGTCGATGCGCTTTATGAAGCCAAGACCAAGCTCATTCTGTCGGCTGCCGTGGAGCCTGATGCGCTCTATCCACAAGGCGACGGCGCGTTCGCTTTCGAGCGCACCGTCTCTCGCTTGCAGGAAATGCAGAGCGCCGATTATCTCAGCCTGCGCGCCGCCGATTAGAGCGGAAAATTTTCGCCCAGCAGTTTCTCCGAAAGCGTCCAGAGCCGCTTGGCCGCATCGGGGTCCACCGCCCATGAGCGCACGCCCGTAAAGCCCGGATCATTGTCGGGCAGCAGTTCTGCGATGTTACAATCCTCGCAATAGACGCCGCCACCGCCCGCGAGCAGCGGCGAGGTCGCGCACCACACCGCTGTTGCAGCGCCGCCCGCAGGCGTCTTGAAGCCTTCGCGCACATTGCCCTTGTCGTCCACCCAGCCAAAGGCCTTGATCTCGGCGGCAGGCATGTCGCGCTGAAGATTGGTCATGATGCCGCCGGGATGCACCGCAAAAGCCGCGATGCCTTTCGGTTCCAGCCGCCGGTTCAGCTCGATGGCGAAAAGCGCATCCGCCGTCTTTGACTGGCCATAGGCTTCCCATTTGTCGTAAGGCGTCGTCTCGAAATTCGGGTCATCGAATTTCACCGGCGAGCGACGATGGCCGATGGAGGAGAGCGCTACAACGCGCGCGCCCTTAGCCAATGCCGGCGCGAGGTGTCCCGTCATCAGCATATGGCCGAGATGATTGGTGCCGAATTGCGATTCAAGATTGCCCATGATGCGGCGCTCCGGCGTCGCCATGATGCCCGCATTGTTGATCACAATGTCGAGGGCCGCGCCGCTCTTCACAAAACCGTCGGCAAAGGCGCGCACGCTGTCGAAATCGGCAAGATCCATATAAGCGACTTCGACCGCCTTGTTGCCGGTCGAGGCGCGAATATCGGCAGCCGCTTCCTCGCCGCGCTCGCGCGAACGCACCGGCATCACCACGCGCGCGCCCGCACCCGCCAGCGCCCGCACCGTCTCGATGCCGAGGCCCGACGCGCCGCCGGTCACGATGGCAGTCTTGCCCTTGAGGTTGATGCCTCGCACCACCTCTCCGGCTTGCGTCGCGTGACCGAAAGGCGAGCTGATCGGCTTTTGCTGTAACGGCATATTTCCCCTCCCCGAAAAATTCTGGAGCGGTGATCCTACGCCTTAAAAAGCCACCTGCGTACGCAAAGCGAAAATATCGATCGTCTGGCCGACATCGGCATTATTGACTACGGGCAGGGCGGTCGTGCCGATGCGGTCTATATCGACGCGCTCCCAGTTCAGCAGAAAGCGCACAAGGCTGTTTGGATACCAGTTGATCCCGGCGGTCAGGATTTTCTGCTCGCCACCGCGCACGCCGTCCGCTGGCATGGCTGCGCCGATGCTGCCTTGATTGTAGTTGAGGTCGAGATCGCTATAGCGCAGCGCCACTTCCCAGGCGCCTATCCCGCCGCCCGTCAGCGAGAAGGGGATCGCGGGCTTGGGCGCGGCGTAAGCGCCGTTGGCCTTGTTATATTTGCGCGCCTCGCCCGTCAGCACCCATGAGGTCTGCAAGTACCAGCCGTTGAAATCGGGGTCGCTCAGCGTCGAGGCGGCGCGGTCGATCTGATAGCCGAAATAGCCGCCCTGCGCGTAGAGGCTGCGCCACTGGCCCGCCGCTTCCACGCCCCATGTCGAGGCATGGTCGGCGTTGATCGCGCCGCTGCTCACAAGCCGCGTGCCGGTACTGTCCACTGTCAGTTCCGGCACGGTCGAGAGTGTCACCATATGCGTCGAGGTGGGGCCCGCCGCATTATAGGCCGGGTTCATCACATAAGCGCCCATCGCGCCGATCAGCAGGCTCGCATCATTGTCGGAATAGACGAGATCGGACACGCGGCCAAGCAGCGCCGTCTGTTCGCCAAAGGCGCTGCCCACCGCGTCGGCTGTCTTGCCGCCCGTATAGGAGAGGGCGGCAAAAAACTGGTCGCCTGCATAAAGCGCCATCACCGCGTCGCGTCCGTCACCGCCAGCAAGGCTGCGCGCGATTTCAGATGGCGCGTTGCGCTCGATGAATATCGTGTCGCTCGAGCTGGTGCCGTCTTCAATGCCTGCGGGCGGTGGATAAGCGCCGACGCGGAAGGCCAGCGGTTTCAACCCGTCATATTGCAGATAGAGCGATTGTATGCGGCCCTGTTGCTCGCTGCCGTTCGAGCCGCCGAATTCATAATTGAAGAGATAGGACCAGTCGCCGAAGAGCTTGCCCGCTATGCCCAGTTGCGCGCGGCGAAAATTCGAGGCGCTGCTGAGCGCGGGGCCGTTGGCGGCGGCGAGCCTCGATGCGCTTCCATCCTGATCGTAATAGCCCATGTCGAATTGGCCGAGACCGCGCAGGCTGAAGGTGAAGCGCCCGTCCGGTGATTGCACCATCGGGCGGCCATTGGCAAAGCTCCATTGCGGCTCGTCCTGTTTTTGCAGGGCTTGCGTGTTCTTGTAGGTGTGCAACTCGCTCTTCAGCGCGTCGATCTGTTCTTGTTGCGTTTGCGCCTGTTGGCTCGCCGCTGCGGGCGCGGTGGTGGCGCTTGCCGCGCTTGCAGGTTTTGCCTTCGCCTGTTTCAGGTTTGCGATTTCAGATTGTTGTGCCTCGATCTGTTTCTGCTGCGCCTCGATCATCTTCTGCATCTGGTCAAGACGCTCAAGGATCGCCGCATCATCCGCCCGCGCAGGCGTGGCAAAGCCCGCCGCGCCAAGCGCGATCATCGCCACGCTGGTCAGGAGAGCGATTTTTCTGTTCATGAGTTTCGGGGGCATGGATTACTGGCCTCGCGCAAGATTGGTGAAACCGGCTTTGGCAAAAATCTCACGGGCTTCCGCGCCACCGAGAAAGGCGAGAAACGCCGCCGCATCAGGGCCCGCCGTTTTCGTCAGCGCGACGGGATAGGTGATCGGCAGGTGCGAATCTTCGGGAAACACCCCGACGATGCGCACTTTCTTTTGTGCCAGCGCATCGGTCTTATACACAATGCCCAGCGGCGTCTCGCCGCGCGCCACATAGGCAAGCGCCACGCGCACATTCTCCGCCTGCGCCAGATGATCAACCACCGCGCCCCAGACGCCAAGCGATGTCAGCGCCGAGCGCCCATATTTTCCCGCAGGGACGCTTTCGGGGTCGCCGATGGCAAGACGTCCGCCGTTCAGCGCTTCGAGCAGCGGGAAACCATGTGTGATCGGAAGTGTCAGCGTCGAGGCAGCGGGTGCCACCAGCACCAGTTCATTGCCCAGAAGATCGGCGCGGCTCCCGGCGCGAAGCAGGCCGCGCGTTTCCAGATAGTCCATCCATTCCTCGTCGGCCGAAAAGAACATATCGGCGGCGGGCGCAGCTTCGATCTGGCGGGCGAGCACCGACGAGGCGGCAAAGGAGAACACGACCTTCTTGCCCGTCTCCGCCTCATAGGATTTGCCGATAGCTGTCAGCACATCGGTCAGCGACGCGGCGGCAAAGACCAGCGTTCTGCCCGCATCGGCCTGGGCGGTGGACAAGGAAGCGGTGATGAAAAACAAGACGGCGATCGCCGTCCGCATGGCGCGAAACCGGAACATGGCTTCCCCCTATTGAGGCCGATGTGGGTTATCTCGCCGTTATATTCAGTTGAATATAACGCTCCGTCCATATTTTTATCGCGCGCTTTGAGGTGGTGCTGGGCACAACGTCACGGGCCTCGTCCTTCGAGACGCGCCCGCTACGCGAGCGATCCTCAGGATGAGAGGAGGCGTGCCTCCCCCAAACCACTCCCCCTCACCCTGAGGAGCGGCAAAGCCGCGTCTCGAAGGGCGAGGCCCCGGGCCTCGCCAAACCCCCCCATTGCCACATCGCGGAAAAGGCGACGCAGCAATCCGCGAAGGCCCGTCGTCAAATCCAGCGGCGCACCTTCTTGCGATACTCTCGATAAGCATCACCGAATTTATTCTCGAGATAGCGTTCCTCGCGCGCGATCACGCCGTAGCGCATGGTGACGAGCAGCGGGATCGCCAGCAGAAGAATCCAGCCGCTGTTCAGCACCAGCGCAATACCGAAATAGATCGTGGTCAGAGCGAGATAGATCGGATTGCGCGAGACGCGGTAAGGTCCGTCCGTCACTAGCGCCTTTGCCGGTAGCGTCGTTGGTACATTCGTTCCCGCGCGCGCAAAACGCCGGAAACAGACCGCCGCCAGCGCAGCGCCGACGATGAGAAGCAGCGTGCCCGCGCCGATACCGGCCACCTGCCAGCCGCTTCCAAAGACCGGCAGCGGCTCGAAGAGGCCGATCACGAAGCCGAGCACCAGCATTGTCAGGTAAAGCAGCGGCGGGCGGGCGATGACGCCTGGATTGTCAACGGCTCCACCGGCGCTGGCCTTTGCATTCGCATTCTCGCTCATGGTTCTCCCCCATCGTTCATCACCCGAATTCAGCAGCGCCCGATCAAAACCGGCGAGCGCCCGTCACCGTCTGCGTACTCCACCTCAAATCCCGCCTTCTCCATCAGCGCTTTCGCGCTTCCTGCTTCATCGCCCATTCGGCTCCACGGGTTCGGCAGCCAATCCGTGTCGCGTCCTTCGTGGTGGCGCAGCACCATCACAAAGACGCCGCCGGGTTTCAGCGTTCTATGCACTTCGTTCAGCACTGCTGTCGGATCGGCCCAGAACTGAAAGCAATGCAGGGCGGCGGCGGCGTCGAATTGATCTTCATCCCAAGGCAGGTGCTCGGCGTTTCCATCGCGCAGGTCGCGCGCCACGAACCGTCGGTCGAGCCGTCGTGTCGCGGTGGCGACCATCAGCGGCGAAGCGTCCATGCCTGCGAGGAAGAGCGTCCCATCCTGCCCGGCGAGCAGGTCCAGAAGCGCACCTGTGCCGAAGCCTATTTCGAGGAAAGCGCCGCCCTTTGGTGGTGCGACGATGTCGGCGGCGATCCGGTAGGCGGGGCGATTCAGCCGCTCCATCAGCACGCCGAAAATCCGGCCTCGAAATCCGTGAGGCCGCATAGGTTGTGGTATTTTATTCTCTATACTGATCATATATGGTTCCGCGTTGTTTTCAATTCTACTTCTTCCTCACCAGCATCACACCGTCGCCGATGGTCATCAGTGCGGCGTCAACGCGGGCGTCACCGCTGATCTTGATGTTGAGCGCGCGTAGCGCCACTGTGCTTGCGTCATTGGCCTTGTCGTCAATGACAGCGCCCGACCACAGCACATTGTCGATGGCGATGAGACCGTTGGGGCGCAGCAGTTTCAGGCAGGCTTCGTAATAGGCGTCATAGCTCGGCTTGTCGGCGTCGATAAAGGCGAAGTCGAACGTGCCTTCCTTGCCTTTACCGATCAGCTCTTCAAGCGTTTCGAGCGCGGGCGCAAGTTTCAGCTCTATGCGCTTATCGACGCCTGCTTCTTTCCAGTAGCGTTTCGCCACCGATGTCCATTCCTCGCTCACGTCGCAGCAGATGAGCTTGCCGTTGGCGGGCAGCGCGCGGGCGATTGCGATGGCGCTATAGCCGGTGAAGGTGCCGATCTCGATGGCGTTTTTTGCGCCGATAGCGCCGACGATCAGTGTCAGGAAAGCGCCCTGGTCGGGAGCGATCTGCATTCCCGCGTTTGGCAGTTTTCTTGTCTCGTCGCGCAGACGCCTCTGCGCGTCCATTTCGGCGGCGACGAGGCTATTGACGTAAGCGTCGATTTTTTCCGGCAGGAAAGATCGTGCCATTCGTTGCTCCTCTTTTCAGGCGCGCTCGACAGCGGCGGCAGCCTCGTCGATGGCGCGGGCGATAGCGGCGACTTCATCCGTAGTCAGAGGCCCGCGTTCGAGCCGCAACTGGAAGGCGGTGCGAAAATTCTGCATGGCCCGGCGGATTTCCGGCGCGAGCCCGCGTCCGAAGGTGCGGCGCGCTTCGTCCATGCGGGTGAAGAGCGCATCGACGGTTGCCTTGTTGGCTTCGAGAAAGGCGAGGCCGTCCGGCGTCACCGTATAGAGCTTCTTTGCGCCCTCGGGCGTCACCGTGGCAAAGCCCTGATCCTCGAGCAGCGTCAGGGTCGGATAGACGACGCCGGGGCTCGGGGAATAAGTGCCGCCGAAGGTTTCCTCGATCGCCTTGATCACGTCATAGCCGTGGCGCGGCTGGTCGGCGATCAGCTTCAGGATCACGAAGCGCAGGTCGCCCTGTTCAAAAGCCCGTCTCCGGCCACCGCGCGCGCCATGGCGTCCGCCCTCAAGCCCTTCGCCAAGGCCGCGTCCTCGTCCCCAGCCTCTATGGTCATGCTCGTGGCGATGACCTCTGAAATGTCTGAACATCTGTGTTGTGTCTCCGAGTTACTTAGATATATCGAAAACTAAGATATATCGGAGTTGCCCCGCGTCAAGGGGTTGGCTGGCGGAAAAATTCAAGGCGGGTGCGCAGGCAAGTTGCAGGCACGCTGTTTCAGGCGTCTGGCCGACAACTATGGCTACTTTTCGGCAACTTTCGGCGGGGTAGGCGACTAGCCTGTTTTGCCGTCTGGAGCGTATGGGATCAGAGGTCGGGATAGTCCGCGCGCGCGGGGCGGATGCCGGTGATCGGCTTGGCCGGGGCGGGGGCTGCGAGCGCCAGTTTCCCCGGCTGGGCGGCCTCGGTGAGCGAGCCGCGCATGTTCAGATCATAGGAAAAAGACGAGCCGAAGGTCGCCGACAACATGCCGAAAGAGAGCATCGGGGCTTCGACCTTGGCGTCCTTGCGGGCGATTTCAAGCGAGAAATCTTCCGCCGCGCGGCGGTTCACCGGCGCGAATCCGAGGATTTGAGGGTCGAGCGATGCAGCGGCGACCCTGGTATTGGCGTCGGGCTTTTTCGTGTCCAGCAGCGCGATGACGCCGTGGAAATCGTCTTTCGTTGCAATGGTATCAGGTGTTTCGCAGAAGGAGCGGCCATTGCGCAGCAGTGTTTCGAGGAAGCGGCAATCCTTGCCCGTGACCATCGAAACCGCATGTTCAGTGATATCGCGACCGGTCATGATGGTGGCGCTGATGCCTGCGATAGTGAAGACCTGCGCGGCGGTCAGACCAGCGACGATCGGCGCGGCGCAGCCTGCCAGACCGGCGAGGCTCACAGCGACCGTTGCGACCAGGACGCGACGCGTCAACGCTTTGCGGAATTGCCCCGACATCACTTGAATACGCCCCCGTTTACACAACTCGGGCGATGGCCCCGGAAGGAACCGCCGCCCGGCGGCAGTTCCACGCCCCCGCGAACTGCCATCCGGTCCGCTGAGCTACCTATTCTTAAGCACCTTCTGATGAAGGTTTGCTTAAGGTCGGGCGCACAGTGTGCCGTTTCGGGAGGGTGCGCCAAGGCGTCACTCCCGTCAATATGATGTGAAATTGTTGGTTAACTTCGATGCGCTGTTCATTGCGGTTGCTGTGGATTCGCGCTACTAGCTGCTCAGATTTCACCCAACGGAGCGCATGCGCGTCCAGCCGGTCGCCGACGTGCCCCCAGACTTACAGAGGCTTTATCACATGGCGCGGAAGAAAATCGCACTCATCGGTGGCGGTCAGATTGGTGGCACGCTTGCACTTCTCGCAGGGCTCAAGGAGCTTGGCGACATCGTCGTTTTCGACATTGCGGAAGGTCTTCCGCAGGGCAAGGCGCTCGATCTTGCGCAGGCTTCGCCGGTCGAGGGCTACAATGCCGCGCTTTCGGGCGCCAATGATTACAAGGGCATCAAGGGCGCCGACGTCGTCATCGTGACGGCGGGTGTGCCGCGCAAGCCCGGCATGAGCCGCGACGATCTTCTCGGCATCAACCTAAAAGTCATGGCGCAGGTCGGCGAAGGCATTGCGAAATATGCACCGAACGCTTTCGTCATCTGCATCACCAACCCGCTCGACGCGATGGTCTGGGCGCTGCGCCAGTTCTCTGGCCTGCCGCATAACAAGGTCGTCGGCATGGCTGGCGTTCTCGATAGCGCGCGTTTCCGCTATTTCCTGGCCGAAGAATTCAACGTCTCGGTTGAAGACGTGACGGCCTTCGTGCTTGGCGGTCATGGCGACAGCATGGTGCCGCTGCCGCGCTATTCGACGGTTGCAGGCATTCCGCTTCCCGACCTCGTCAAGATGGGCTGGACGACGAAAGAGAAGCTCGACCAGATCATTCAGCGCACACGCGATGGTGGCGCGGAGATCGTCGGTCTGCTGAAAACCGGTTCGGCCTTCTACGCACCGGCGGCGTCGGGCATTGCGATGGCCGAGAGCTATCTCAAGGACCAGAAGCGCGTCATGCCTTGCGCAGCTTACCTCGATGGCGAATACGGCCAGAAGGACATCTACGTCGGTGTGCCGGTTGTGATCGGTGCGGGCGGTGTTGAGCGGATCGTCGAGATCGAGCTGAACGGCGCGGAAAAGAAGGCCTTCCAGAAGTCGGTCGATGCGGTTTCGGGCCTTGTTACGGCCTGCAAGAAGATCGACCCGACCGTGGTGAAGGGTGCCGCGGGCAAAGCGAAGAAGAAGTAACTTCAAGCTTTTCAGATACTTAACGACTATCCGGCGGACGGCGAACCATCGCCGTCCGCTTTCGTTTGCGCTGCGCCTCAATCCAATTTAATGTAACACATTAATTTGGGCTCGGGAGGAGAAGTCATGTCGAAAGGCAAGTTGCCTAAAGTGTCGAGATCGTTGGTTCTGTTGTCTGTAGCGTTGGTTGGGACGCTTGCACTCGTGTTGGCCGCAATCGTCTGGACATCGCCTTCCATTCAGGACCGGCTGATGAAACGCATGGCGCTTGAGCGGCTCCAGAGCGGGGATAACGGAGCTCTCCTCACGGACAATGCGCTGCATGTCTTTTTGTGCGGCACCGGCTCGCCGATGCCGGACCCCACGCGGGCCAATGCTTGTACGGCAGTGATGGCAGGCGGACATATCGTCATCATTGACGCGGGGCCGAACTCCTGGTCGCGGATCGTCGCGGCGAAGCTGCCGACGGGAAAAATCAATACGGTTCTGCTGACGCATCTTCATTCAGATCACATGGGCGGGCTTGGCGAGCTTGCCGTGCAGAGCTGGATCGGCGGGCGCGACGTGCCGCTTGAAATCACCGGCCCGGCAAGGCCAGTGACAGCCGATCCAAAGGCGGAAGGCCATGGATCGGGAACGGCGGAGCTGGTGGCCGGGTTTTCCGCCGCCTATGACGCCGATGAGGGTTATCGCATCTCTCATCACGGTACGGATTACCTGCCGCTCGGTGGCACGAAGCTCATCGCGCATGAAATCCCCACGCCTGCCCGCGACGTGCTGGTGCCGGTTTTCGACAAGGATGGACTGAAGATCTCGGCTTTCCTCGTCGATCATCATCCGGTCGAGCCGTCCTATGGGTATAAGGTCGAATATGAAGGCCGTGTCGCCATCATCAGCGGCGATACGAAGAAGACCGAAAGCGTCGAGCGGTTTTCAAAGGGTGCCGATGTTCTCGTTCATGAGGCGCTCAATCACGACATGCTGAACATCATCGGGCAGGCGCTGACCGAGACGGGCGGCGAGCGGCTTGCAAAAATGGTGCATGACACGATTGGCTATCACACCTCGCCGGTCGATGCGGCTGAGATCGCGCGCGATGCAAATGTGCCGCTGCTGGTGCTGACACATATCGTGCCGCCGCTGCCCAATGCGCTTGCCCGCCACATATTCATGCGTGGCGTATCGGAGGCGCGCGGTGCGGGCGATACAATTCTCGGCGATGACGGGCTGCTGATTTCGCTGCCCGGCCATTCAAAGAAAATCGAGACCTCGATGCTGAAGTAAAGATTCGTCATCGCGAGATGCGCGAAGCCCACCATCTCCCGGTTGGAAGATGGTGGGCTTCGTTGTTTTGCCGGTCGCAGTGCTTACTGCAAGCGGTCCGTGCCTTGAGCCGGAACGCGGGCGACGGCGGCAGATGGTGGCGTGTATTGCGGCCACTTGCCGTCGGCGGGCATGTGATATTGGTGGGAGTAGAACATGTGATGCGCGGTCTCAGTGAGCGCGATCGCTTCTTTCAAAGTTTCGGGGTCGGGTGCCTCAGGTGTCAGCGGCGTCAGGCCCGCTTTAAAGCTGTAGCCCAGCGTCGGCTGGTGAGGCTGGAGCACGACGACATGGCCGGGTCGGCCATAGGCGATCGAGAAGTTATGCGCGGTTGAAATCCAGCCGCCATCGACCGGCTCCAGTGTCAGATCCTTGCCGAAGAAAGGGCTGACATATGAAAAACCCAATTCGCCCATCAATGTCGGAATGAGATCAATCTGCGCGGCGAGCGTCGGGATGGTGCGGGGTGCGATGTTTTTAGGCGAATAGATCAGGATCGGAATACGCATGTCCTGGAGCGGCACCTGCGCGGCACCGTTGATCTTTTCGCTGTGATCGGCAACGAAGACGAAAACCGTATTGTCGAACCAGCCGTGCTTTTTTGCGCGTTCGATGAAATCCCCATAGGCCCAGTCCGCATAACGCGCCGAGTTCTCACGATTGGTCATCGACGGGTCGAATTTTATGTGGTTTTCGGGGAAGCGATAAGGGCGGTGGTTTGAGACCGTCATCATGGTGAGGAGGAACGGCTTCTTTTTTGCCGCCATTTCGTCCATGCGTTGCAGGGCTTCGGTATAGAGGTCTTCGTCGGAGACGCCCCAGGCAGTCGTGAAGCTGTCGTGACGAATTGAGGATTCGTCCCAGACCGGGGTGAAGCCAATGCCCGACCAGAAGGTGCCCATATTGTCGAAAAGTGCATGGCCGCCATAAAGCACGGCCGTCTGGTAGCCGAAACTCTTCAGCAGATAGGGAAGAGAATACATGTCCTTCGATTCCGCGCGGCGCGCGGTCGATATGCCGGGGATAGGCGTGAAGCCTGTCTCGGTCGCTTCGAGGCCGCGCACGGTGCGGTCGCCCGAGGCATAGACATTGGTGAAGAAGAGGCTTTGCTTTGATAGTTTGTCGAGTTGCGGCGTCCATACTTCGCCGCCGTGATTGTCGAGGACGGTGATGAATTTCGAGCCGAAGCTCTCATTCGTCACGATGACGATGTTGAGTTTTTTCGGTGCCGTGCCGTTATCGACCCAACGGCGGATGCTGCGGACGTTGTCGGGATCGAGAAAGGTCGTGTTGCTCTGGGCGACCAGCGATCTCAATGTGCGGATCGCTTCGCGCTCGTCCGGCATCGTGGGATAGACGCCGTCATAGTCCTGATCGTTGGTGAAGGCGGCGCTGATGAAAGTGTCCCAGCCGTTTTCGGCAAGCTGGTTGATCTCGCGGTTGGGGCTCCTGTTTTCGGGCAGGGCTCTTGCGAGCGGTACGGCGACCGCTATGGCGAGAATGAGAGCGCCAAACTGGCTGAGGCGCGCGCCTTTCACTGGCACCACGTCCAGGGCGCGGGTGATGGGGCGGCGTAGCGCCCAAGTCAGCGCGAGCGCGGCGACCGCGACCATCGGCATATAGAGCGCAATGTTGAAGGACTGCTGGAGATTGCCGATCACTTCGCGCGGGAAAATCAGATAGTAGAGTGCAATGCCGTTGAGGCGGGCGTTGAACTCATCCCAGAACAGCATTTCGGCGATGGCGCTGAAAAGCAGAAGGAAGATACCGAGCGCGATGACGATGCGTAGCGTGGTGCGCCCGAATGTCTTGCGCCACGGCTTTCCACGCAGATTGAGCAGCACGAGATAGAAAAAGGCGAACATGAGCGCGACGGCGAAATCGCGAATGGCGCCGCTGGCCAGCGCCAGCATGGTATCGCCAAAGCTTCGATCCGCTGCCGGAGTGGCCAACACGGTGAGAAGCGCAAGGCGCAGGAGCGTAAAGGTGATGAAAGCGCCTGCGCCAAGATAGAGAGCCAGACGCATGCGCGCATTTAGCGATGGCGCGAAGCGCCGCAGCATTTGCATTTTTTGCATGGATTGCAGGACCGGTAGGCCGGTCTTCCCCGTCACACTACATCGCGGCCCATCGCCGCCTCATAACCTGGCGTGATCTGTAACATGTTGGCAACTATCTGAAATTAAATTGCCGTAGGGGCGGATCAAATCAATGTGATGGGCCCGGAGAGCCCGAACCATGCGGTCCAGCCGGGTCCGAGCTAGCGATCCTGACGCGACGGCAGGCTATCCCCATATTTTTATTGAGAGTTTTGTCAGTCGAGCTTGTGGCGATAGTCTGAACTGAGATTCAGCACTTTGCGATTGCACCCACTCGTCCGGGTGCTATAACTCCTTGACCAATCGAAGTTCCATATGGGGATGGCGCAGATCGGCGGCCCCATTCAGCCCGGACATCCGAATGAATATCCACGAATACCAGGCCAAGGCCGTGCTCGCGAAATATGGCGTGCCGGTGCCCAAAGGCTCGCCCGCCTTTTCACCCGACGAAGCGGTGGCAGCAGCCAAGACGCTTCCCGGACCCGTTTATGTGGTCAAGGCGCAGATCCATGCGGGCGGGCGCGGCAAGGGCGGCGGCGTCAAGGTCGTGAAATCGCTGGACGATGTGAAGGCGGAAGCAACGCGGATGCTGGGCATGACGCTGGTGACGCATCAGACGGGCCCGGCCGGCAAGCTCGTTCAGCGCATTTATGTCGAAGAAGGCTCGGACATCAAACGCGAGCTTTACCTTTCGATCGTCGTCGATCGCGAAACCTCGCGTGTCTCCTTCATCGTCTCGACAGAAGGCGGCATGGATATCGAGGAAGTGGCGCACAAGACGCCGGAAAAAATTCTCGCCTTCTCCGTTGATGTGGCTTCGGGCATTCAGCCGTTTCACGGCCGCAAGGTCGCCTATGCGCTCGGCCTTGAAGGCGATCAGGTGAAGCAGGGCGTGGCGCTGATCGAGAAGCTCTACAAGGCCTTCACCAGCGAAGACATGAGCATGCTGGAGATCAACCCGCTTGTCGTGACGGGCGAGGGCAATCTGATTTGCCTCGACGCCAAGGTCGGTTTCGACTCGAACGCGCTCTATCGCCACAAGGACATCGTGGCGTTGCGCGACCTGACGGAAGAAGACCCGGCGGAAGTCGAAGCGTCCAATTACGATCTCAACTATATCAAGCTCGACGGCAAGATCGGCTGCATGGTCAATGGCGCGGGCCTTGCCATGGCGACCATGGACATCATCAAGCTCTATGGTTCGGCGCCTGCCAACTTCCTTGATGTGGGCGGCGGCGCGACGAAAGAAAAAGTCACGGCAGCGTTCAAGATCATTCTGTCGGACAAGAACGTCGAAGGCATTCTCGTCAACATCTTCGGCGGCATCATGCGCTGCGACATCATCGCGGAAGGCGTTGTCGCCGCCGCGAAGGAAGTCAGCCTCAAGGTGCCGCTAGTCGTGCGCCTCGAAGGCACGAATGTGGAATTGGGCAAGAAGATCATGGCGGAATCGGGCTTGCCGATCATTTCTGCCGACAACCTGGCCGACGCGGCTGAGAAGATCGTCAAAGCCGTGAAGGAGGCCGCATAATGTCCGTTCTGGTCGGCAAGAACACCAAAGTCATCTGTCAGGGTTTCACGGGCAAGCAGGGCACCTTCCATTCCGAAGCGGCGATCGCTTACGGCACGAAGATGGTCGGCGGCACTTCGCCGGGCAAAGGCGGCACGTCGCATCTGGGACTTCCCGTCTTCGACACGGTCGGTGAAGCCGTTGCGCGAACAGGCGCGACGGCCTCGGCGATTTATGTGCCGCCGCCGTTTGCAGCCGATGCGATCCTCGAGGCGATCGACGCGGGCATCGAGCTTGTCGTGTGTATCACCGAGGGTATTCCGGTTCTCGACATGGTGAAGGTGAAGCGCGCGCTGTCGGGTTCAAAGACGCGGCTCGTTGGACCGAACTGCCCCGGCG
>CAZLLB010000054.1:0-16826 GCA_964560165.1 uncultured Parvibaculum sp.
CCGCTGCCCGAATTGGCTTCGGCGTGGCCGGCGCCGTCCGTTGAGCCAATGGCCGAGCCGCCACACAGCCCCGTCCGACCATATGTCGGTGCGGTCGGGAAAGGCCGGATAAGGCCGCGCATCCCAGCACCAGAAGAAGATATTCGCCGGATCGAGCATCCGCCCGCCATAGACCGATGACACGGGATTATGCGCACCCGTTGCCGACCAATAATTCATCTGCGCTTCAATGAAGCGACGCTGCATGAAATCGTCGCGCGTCGCCCTCGAAAAATGCGGAGCCGCGCTTTCCGCCGATTTCGGATCGGTGAAGACGTTTGGCTCGTTCGCGCCCTTGTCGATTGCCGGGCAGCCGATTTCGGTAAAGACGATCGGCTTGCTTTGCGGCACCCATTCCGTCGCCGCCGCACTCTCCACCCCGCCCGGCCTGTCGTGATGCGCATTCGCCCACCATAACTTTATATCCTTGGCGCGCCAGACCCACGGCTTGCCGTAAGCGCCATCCGTGATCGGCGTTCGTATCTGCGCGGTGCGATCTGCCTCGCTCGCATAATACCAGTCGTAATTCTCGCCCCCGGCGATCCGCGATTTCAGGTAATCGAGATCGTAGATCGACGCCGCCGCCTCACGATCAAGATGTGCCGGTGCCGAGCGCCAGTCGGTCAGTGGCGCATAATTGTCTATGCCGATGAAGTGGATATGCTCATCCGCCCAGAGCGGATCGAGATGGAAGCAGAAGTCGCCCGGCGCATCGCCCGTCGCATGGCCGAAATATTCCGACCAGTCGGCGGCGTAGGAAATCTTCGCGCCCGGCAGAATGGCGGCAACATCCGCCGCCAATGCCCTCAGCGCCGCAACAGCCGGATAGACGCCCGCCGCGCTGCGCGCTTGCGTCAACGCGCGCAGTTCCGAGCCGATGAGAAACCGATCGACGCCACCCGCCGCTGCGCATAAATGCGCGTCATGCAGGATCATCCGGCGATAAGACCATTCCTCCGGCCCGGCATAAGTCACCTTGTCGCCACGTATCGTGAAATCCGCCGCCCGCGCCGCGCCAAAAAACGCCGCCACCTCGTCGCCTGCCGCCGCCGTCATCTCCGCCTCCGGCGTCGCCGCAATGCGTCCGCGCCACGGATAGGCGGGTTGGCCCGCCGCGTTGCCATGCGGAATATCCATCATCACGAAAGGATAAAACGTCGCGCGCAAGCCCCGCGCCTTCAGGTCGCGGATCGCCGCGATCACCGATGCGTCAGACGGCGTGCCGCCATAAGCAGGCCGCCCGTCGATCTGGCTCACCCTTTGCGCCTCTTCACGCACGAGACCGTTGACGCTCCATTTCGACGGCGACGTCACCTTGTGCCCCACCTCCACCTTGGGTCGGATGGTGCAAGCGCCGCAGCGCAGATCATCTCCGAACCAGGCGACGACGAGCGAGGCCGCGCCCACATTCGGGCATGTCGCCTGCAACTGATCGATCGCGACCGTCCAGTCCGACACGCCCTCCGATGTGTGCGTGTTCGCCGCCCGGCGCACCGTCTCTGTCAGCAACTCGCGCACCGGCGTCGGCGCATAGGCGAACTCGCCCGCGCCGGGAATGATCGCCACCGCGTTGATTTTTTCCTCCACGCCGCTCAGCGTCTTGAAGACCTCAAACGACAGTTGCGGAACGCGATTGCCGAAAGGCGCGAGGCTCAATTCCTCAAAGACGATATAGGTCAGCCCGCGATAAGCGATGCCGACGCCTTCCACCGCCTCGATCAGCGGATCGGCGGATTGCGTCTCGTCGCCCTTGTGCAGCCGCCATGTGAGATCGGAAAGCGATAGCGGCTTGCCATCCGCCCAGACGCGACCAATGCGCGTCACCGGCCCTTCGCACAGCGCGACGGCGAAGGAAACGCTATAGCTATATTCCGTGAACTGCGCACCACCACCCCCGCCGCCTTTCCCGCCGCCGCTTGATCTGGTTTTGGAATGTTCACGAAAATGCGTCGCCCAGATCACCTGCCCCGCCAGCCGCGCCCGCCCATAGAGCCGCGGAATGGCCGCGCCCTCCGTCGAGGCCAGTACTTGCAAATCAGCAAGGCGCGGCCCTTGCGCGCTCGCCACCGCCGGGCCAAAGAGTTTGGCATCGACATAAGCGCCGACGCCCGCGCCCACCATGCTGCCCAGCGCCGCGCCGGTAATCTGCGCGCCGAGCACGCTGACGCCAGCGGGTAGCAGCGCGCTGCCGATGAACGAACCGGCAGTCGAAAGAGCGAGAGTGGCCATGAGAATTTCTCTTGAAAACCCCTCTCCTTTGGGAGAGGGAGGGACCCGCGAAGCGGGAGGGTGAGGGTCTTCAGCGCTCGCGAAACCGAAACGCATAAGCGAGCCTTGCGCGCCACCACGCGCTCATCGCCGTCTCCACGACTGCGCGTCCCGACCAGGCATGGATCATCCGTGCCTCGCCGCTCACGATTGCTGCATGTTTCGCCGGACCACGCGCGCGCATCCGAAATAGCGCCACATCGCCGGGTCGCAAATCGCTCAGCGCGATCTCCGCCAGATGCCGCCGCGCGCCTTCCGCCATCATCTCGCGCACGCCATCCTCGCCCGGCGCCTCCGCCCAGTCCGGCGTATAGGGCGGCGGCGTTTCCGGCTCGTCTCCATAAATATCGCGCCAGACGCCGCGCACGAGGCCGAGACAATCGGTGCCCGCACCCTTGCAGCTTGCCTGATGACGATAGGGCGTGCCGATCCACAAACGCGCGGCGGTCACAACAACGCTTTCTATTTCAGCTTCTGCTTCCGCCATCATTCGCGTCTCCCGCTGCCGGATATGACATGACGAAATCATTGCCGGGCATATGTGGAAAGCCGCGAAAATTCACCTGATTGGCGAATTTCGCGCCGCATGTCGCAAATTGCTTGTCGCAACCTGGCGTCACCTCAAACGTATCGCCCGGCGCAACGCCGCGCGGCAGCGCCTGCCACAGCTCGATCACCGCGCCCGCCGCTGCGGGTATGTGCATTTTCACTTCCATCGCCGCGCCCGCATTGTTGCCGGAGAGGAAACGTAGTCGCCCACGCTCGAACCAGCTTTCCGCCGCAGCAAGCCCACTCGCGGTCAATATGCGATCCTCCTCACAAGCGACCACCGTGCCGATGCCCTTCGCCAGCGCGATGCCGCAGCGCGCATCACCCAGATCAGCATCGCAGGCATATTGAAAAAGCCGCCCCACCGGCTGGTTGAGCCGATGCGCCAGCCCGCGCAATTCAGCCGTGAAGCCCGCACTCCCGCGCGACACCTCACCCAGATTGCCTTTGCGCATCAGAACGCGCTGATCGACAGCCCGCCAGTTGACGCGCCAGATCTCCACCTCCGCGTCATCGAATAAACCGGCGGCAAGGTCGCCCTCGCTCAGCCGGTCGGAAGTCAGCGCGCCGAGAATATCGAGATTGTCCACCGCAAGGCCTGACGAGCTTTCCACCGCACTCGCCGTAAAGCCCGCCGCCGCCTCGAAACTCATGTCATCAAAGGCAAGGTCGCGGTCGTGATCCGTAAAGCCCATGGTCACGCCATCGGCGCGGTGCAGCTTCCAGCAATGACACAGCGTCGTCGCACCGCTATCGAGATGCGCCTGAAAACCGGGAGGAAGTGTTTTCACAACCGCACCTCGACAATCGGAATGCCCGACACCGATCCAGCGCTGAAGGCCGCGAGATTGATTTCCAGAAAATCCGTATCGAACCGCACCGGCACGTCAAACTCGAAGCCCGCCGTCACTTCCGCACCCGGCAGCGGCGTCGCGGCATTGATGAAGCTCACCATGCCCGTTGTCCCATCCACGGAAAAATCCGCCCCCACAATCTTTTCCACACCGTTCACGGCCACGCGTACAGTTCCCTCCACCGGCTTTGCAATCGCACGCGTATAAGCGCCGCCACCAGACGTGTAGGTTTTTGTCAGCGCGAAAATCTTCTGCTCGCCGTCGCCCGTCCCGATCCGTTGATCCGACGCGGCCATATCTCCACCCGGCGCGCAGGATTTCCAGTCGGCGCGATCCTTCCAGCGAAAACCGATCAGCCGCCCGTGCCGCGCCTCGAAAAAGGCGATCACCTCATGCACATCGTCGAGCGAGCGCAGGCCATAGCCTGCATTGTAGCGACGCCGCGAATCCGCCCAGGGGCTGTTGCGTTCCTCAAAGCCAGATCCCAGCGTCACAATTTCCGTGCGCCGCTCCGGTCCGCCCGTCGCCCCGAAGGCGATCCAGACGGGAAAATGAATTTCGTGGAAGGTCATTTCGGTCATTCCTTTTCCGTCACATATTCCGCTGCCCGCGCGACGTGGCCCGCGCGATCATCGCCGCGATCTGCGTTTCCGAACGCCGGAAACTGTCAGCATCCGTCGCCGTCACATTGAAGGTGATCTGCATCGGTTGCGCCGCGCCGCCCGCCGCCACCCCAAGCCGCCCATCGCTGCCGCGCTGCAATGGCAAGATCGCCTCCGCCCCCGCTTCACCTGCGAGCCCTGTTCCCCCCTGCAACGGAAACAACATCGGGCTTGAAACCACGCCACCCTTGGCAAAAGGCTTGATGCGCCCGCCCGCAATCACGTTGCCGTCAGCATTGGCAAAGAGCGATCCGGCCAGACCAGAAAAAGAAGCGCCGAAAGAATTGCCGATCGAATTCACCGCGCTATTCAGCACCAGCTTCGACAGATTGAGCGCCAGTTTCTGCAACGTCTCGGAAAGTGATTTGCCGCGCAGCGCCACATCGTCGAAGGCGCTGATCAGCGTCCGCCCAAAATCGCGCCCGCCCGCACTCGCCCGGCGATAGTCGCTTGTCACGCCTGAAAGCGTCCGCGCCGTCTCCGCGCCAAAAGCTCGCGTCGCAGCGGCCGCCGTTTCCATCGCCGCGCCGAGCGCGACGGGATCGTTTGTGTCAGTCATCTGTGCCTCGTTTATTTTTCGATGCGCCCACTTCAGAAGAAGTTGTCATCCCGGCCTTGTGCCGGGATCCAGGAACGTCAAACTCAGAGCGCGCGGCTCTGGACCCCGCACAAGGCTAGGGTGAGAGTGATTTGAAACAACGGGTTCACCTCACCGGCACATCGCCCGCGCCTCATCGCGCAGCCGCCCATAATCCGCCATGAACTTCCCCGTCATCGACGCCACCCCAAGCTGCTCAAGCTCATCAGCCACGGCCGCCTGCTCGAGCGCCGTATAAGGCCGCACGCTCAGGCATGGCCCGTCAAAAGCTCCCGTCGCGCAGCCGTTCAACGGCATCAGGCTGATCGCGAGGACCAAGATTGCCCGCTTCGCGTATCGCATTTTGCCGCTCCACCTTGTCTTCGAGCGTCGCGACGCGCTCGCGTTCGCGCGCCCAGAGAAACGCAATCAGCGCCGCGCCGAACTCCGCAACCACCCCGATCAATCTCGCCAGAAGGTCGATCACGCCACCGGCCCGGCAACCTGAAGCCGCGCCTCGATCATGCGTTGCAAATGATCGCCACTAAGGCCGAGCGCCTTCAGCGCCTGCGGCACATGAGCCAGCGCATAATTCGCCGCCTCCGCCGCCAGCGCGCTTTTGACATCAAACTTCAGCCGATCCGCGTCCAGCGCGTCGAGCTTCGCCATTGCAAAGGCAATGCCCATGCCAAGCGCCTTATCGACAATCTGCCCCAACTCGCCATCACGTTTGGCTTTCAGAAACTGACACGCCTTGGCTGCCAGCAGCGAGGCCAGCGCGGTCAGCGCGCCAAGCAGCAGCTCATTCACAAACGGCTGTAACACCGCGAAATCGATCACGTGCATAAAAGCTCCTTATTCATTGTCTGGAAATTGTGCGGCGAGCCTGTCGAGCGCCCCGCGCGTCATTGCAACTGATGCCCCGAAGCCATGAGCCCGCGCCGCCGCCGCCAGTTCCGGCAGCGTCATACGCCAGAAGTCTCGCGGGGCGAGGCGCAGATGCCCGAGGCCGATTTGCATTGCGCTCGCCCAGGGAAACGCCCTCACGCTCTCTCCGGCCCGCTGAAAGTCGCGGTCAGCAGATCGGCGACAATGGCGATATAGCCCGCCGCACCGCCTTCCGCGCTCATCCGCGCCACGTCTTCATCGGCTATGTCGGCGCCCGCGCCGCGCAGCCCCGCGCCGATCACCTTGATCGCATCCGTCGCGCGGATGTGGCCTGTCTCGAAGCGCGCGGCGAGCGCCAGCATGTCCTCGCCGCCGAAAGCACCTTCGAGTTCTGCGAGCGCGCCGAGCGTCAGCACCAGCAAGCGCCGCTCTCCGCCAAGCGTCGCTTCGATTTCACCGCGATGTCTGTTTGCCATGTCGGCCACCCTCCGGGCCTCACCCCTCGAGACGCCGCTGTGCGGCCCCTCAGGGTGAGGAGAAAAACAAAAATGAAAAAGCAGCCCTCACCCTGAGGAGCAGACCGAAGATTCGCGTCTCGAAGGGCGAGGCCCCAGCCTCACAGCGCCGTAAAGCTCAACGCCCCGGCACTTTCCAGCGATAAATCAAACGTCACCTCGCCATCATGCTCGCCCGCATATTCAAGCGCGGTGATCTGGAACGCACCCATCACCGTGCCGAAATCCGGCACCACGATCTGCCAGTTCCTGATCTCTGCATCGAAGAAGACCTGCCGCACGCTCGCATCCGATGCTTCATCGCGGAAAATACCGCGCCCGCTGACGCTCGCGGTCCGCACACCCGCGCCCGCCAGCAGCTCGCGCCACTGGCCGCTCGAATCCGCGTTGGTGATATCGACGCTGCGTGCGTTGAAGGCGAGCGAGCGCGAACGCAACCCCGCAACTGTCGCGAATGTGCCCGTGCCCTCCGCGTCGAGTTTGACGAGCAGGTCCTTGCCCTTTTGAGCCGCCATGATGTCTCCTTAAGATATGATCGGTTCGGTGACGGCGCGAAAGCGGATCGTGCCGCGCCAGGTTGCGCCATCAGCCTCGCGCGCCGTCTCCGCGCTCAAAAAAAGCAGATTGACGAGGCGATGCCCTTCAAGCGTCAGTTCCACGTCATGCAGCGCCGCGTTGACTGCGCCCAGGATTGCCTTTGCTTCCGCTCGCCCGCCGCCGCGCGTATAGGTGTTGAAGGTCAGCCGGTGTTCAGCGCCTGCTGTCTCGCCCGCGCTCCAGTCTTCCACCTGCGCGTCGCCAAGCGTGAGGTATGGAAAACTCGTATCGCCCGGCACGTTGTCGTGGATGCGCCCGGCCACCAGCGCGGCGAGATCCGCATCACCCGCGAGCTTTGCATAAAGTGCTCTCTGCAAAGCGAGATCGGCGTCCATCATGCGGCACCGCCTGCCGCGTTGATCGCGAGCCAGCGCCGCTTGCCATCGGGGTCGCGCGCGCCGCGAATATTGAGCGCCTGTCCGCGCCACGAAAGCCGCATCTCCGTCGTCACATCGTCGCGAAAGCGGATGGTGATGCGATGCGCCTGGCGTGCTTCATCACGCGCGCCAGGCGCCACCTCCGTTCCGGCAAGCGCGACGACTTCCGCCCACACGCTCGCGAGCACCTTCCATGTCACATCGGCGCCGCCCGCGCCGTCCGGCAGCCGCACGGGTTGCTCGATGGTCACGCGCTCGCGCAACCGGCCCACCGCCGTCACAGCCTTATCCTCCGATAGGGCGCGACAAGCGCCGCGACGGCCAGTGGCATCTCCACCGGCGCACCGCCGAGGCTCACCGGCTCGCGATGTTCAAACCAATGCGCCGCCAGCATCAGTACCGCCTGTTTCAGCGGCGCAGGCACGGCGGCGGCAGCGCCATAGCCCGCCTCGAAGTCGATCGCTATCCCGGCAACGCTGTGCAGTGGCGCCGGCCATGCGCGCGCGGCGACAAGGCGTGGCTCATCGCCTGCCAATGCTGTTTCATAATGCGCCGGGTCGAGCGCGCCCGTGCCTTCGAGCGTCACCGCCGTCACGGCGACGACCGGCGCAAGCGGCAATCGCACCGTCACGCCCGGCCAATCATCGAGCAGCAGCCGCCAGCTTTGCGTCACGAAGGCGCGCCGCGTCTCGCCTTCCAGCGCCGCACGCGCCGCCGTGATGAAGGCGGTGAGCAACGCATCCTCGTCCGCCGTATCGAGCCGCAAATGAGCGCGCGCCTCCGCCAGCGTCACCGGCTCTTCCGCCGGTCCCGAAATCAAAAGCAAAGTCATGATGGCTCCTTCAAAGTCCTCTCCCCTTGAGGAGGAGGGTTGGGTGGGGGTGCAGCTCTGCGAAACGCCCCCACCCGTTCCGTCAAACGACAGGCTTCACATGCGCGCAGGCGAGAATGGCGAGCGCCGAAACCGGCGTGCCGTGCGTATGCGCGCCGTTCAACATCAGCGTCACGCGGCTATAGCGGGCCTCGCCCACATAGCCGACGCGATACTCCATCTGCGCTTTCGCTGGCGCATCGACGGTGGCGAAGATGCCCGCGCCCGACGCCGCGCCGTTGACGGCTCGCGCTTCGGTCACGGCGGACCAATTCGTGCCGTCTTCGGAGGCTTCGAGTTTCGCCTCGATTTTCAGCGACGGTGAAAGCGCATCGCCGCTTGCGCCGAAGAGGACGATATGTTCCACCGCCTCAAAGCCCTGCCGATCGACCGGCGCACTGGCGCGGGCCGATATCGTTACGGCAGGGTCGAGCGTCTGCACGGTTTTCAGATCGTGATGCAGGCCCTTCATGCGCCCTCCCTCAAGCCGTTGCGAATTTCAGAAGCTTCAGCGCCTCGAAATTCTGCACGCCGCCGCCCACGCGCTTCGTCGTGTAGAAAAGCACGTAGGGCTTGGAACTATAGGGATCGCGCAAAACCCGCACACCGAGCCGATCGACGATCAGATAGCCGCGCTTGAAATCGCCGAACGCCAGCGCCGTCGCATCCGTAGCGATCGACGGCATATCTTCGGATTCCGTCACCGGATAGTTGAGCAGCGTCGGCGGCGTTCCAGCCGCAATACCCGGCTGCCAGAGGTAATTGCCTTCCGCATCCTTGAACTTGCGGATGGCCGATTGCGTGGCACGGTTCATCACGAAGCGCGCATTGGAGCGATAGCCCGCCTTCACCGAATAGATGAGGTCGATCAGAATGTCCGACGCATTGGATGTGGGAAACGCACCCGCATTGCCGGTGGCGAGATAGCCGAGCTTGCCATGCGTCCAATCGGCATTGGCGGTTTTCGGATAAGAGAGAAAGCCACGCGGGCGGCGAATACCGTCGCCATTGACGAAGGCCGCGCCTTCCTGTTCTGCAAAAGCCGTTTGCACTTCTTCCGCGAGCCATTGGTCGATATTGATGGCCGCATCGTCGAGCAGTGTCGAGGTCGCGGCGGGCATGGCATAGAGTTCCATCGCCGGAAACTCGATTTCGGAAAGCTGCGGTGCGCCCGTTTCCACGCGGCCTTCCGTTTCACCCACCCAGCCGCTTGCGGGCCCGCTGGTCGTGAAGGGTTTCTTGTAGCTTGCCGCGCCGATCTGGCGCACGCCCGCAATGGCGCGAATGGGCGAAGCGTCGGAGACGATGCGGTCGATCATGCGCTCCGTCTCGGCAGGCACGAGGTAGCCACCATCGGGATCGGATTGCGCCGAAAGCGCCTTGGCCTCCAGCGTCCGCAGGTCATGCGCTTCGCCCTTGCGCACATAGAGATCGAAGGCGCGCTTGTGTTCGCGCCTGGCCGGATCGAGCCGCATCCGCGTCTCGCCGCCGCCGATTTCGGGCCGCGCGAAAGCCAATGCCAGGTCGTCCACCGTTTTCTTCTGTCGGTCGAGCGCACGGTTGATGCGGTCCACCTTGTCTTCCGTCACGACGTCGGCGGTGAGTTTCTTTTCGATTTCACCAAGGCGCTCGTCATTCGCATCCTTGAACGCCTCAAAAGCGCCCAGGAATTCGTCCAGCGCATCGCGTACTTCGTGCGAGGCCGGACCGCTTTTTGTTTCGAGAGCGCTTTTCGTCTCAAGCGTCTTCAGCGACGCACCGATGCGTGGGACGCCTTTGTTCATTGCACTCATGAGTGCTCCTTTCAGGGTTTGAAAATCAGCGAAGCGACACGGATGGACCGCGCCAGTTTCGCACTCGTCTCTCGGCTCGTTTTGACCGCGCTGACGCGCGCGCCGGGAAGCATCGGAAACGTCACGACCGAAATTTCCCAGAGATCGACTTCCATCAACCGGCGCAGGCCCGTCTTCTTGTCCGATTGCGCCTTGACCACGTGATAGCCGATGGAAAGCCCGTCGATGGCGCCCGCGCGCATCAGGCTCAGCACCTCGCGCGCGCGGCCCACATCGCCAAGCAATTGCCCCTGCACAAAGAGGCCGTGCGCGTCTTCGATGATCTTCGCCCAGACGCCGATGGGTTCATTGGGGTCATGCTGATAAAGCAGCTTCACCCCCCGCGCGCCCCGCCGCCGCAGCGTTCCGCGAAACGCACCCGGCATCACCATGTCGCGGCCAAGATCCTCCGCGCCAAAGAGCGAGGCATAGCCTTCAAAACTTCCATCGCCGCCGACACTCTTGAAATCGAACCGCGTCGCCTTGCGCTCGCAATGCTCGCCCTGATCCACCACGCATCCTCCCAATAAAAAAGCGCCCCGTGGGGCGCTCGTGTCTCGTGTCACTCCATATTCGGCTGTCATCCCGGCCCTGTGCCGGGATCCAGTAGCGGCACCCTCCGAACCAGCGGCCCTGGACCCCGGGACGAGCCCGGGGTGACATGCTGAAGATGGAACTGATCGCCTTTGTCTTCGCAGTCGCTAAAGTTGTGTCTGCACCTGACGGGGGGCCGTGCCCTCTAACTCCCCAGGAATAGCGGTCGCTGGAAGCACGGACCAGTAGGCCCCATCACCTCCGCGCCACGACCCGATCCAGCTTCTCCTCGATCCGCACCAGCGACGCCCGCATCGCATTCGACTGTTCTTCCAGCCGCGCCGTGCGCTCCACCACTTCATCGGTTCGACCCGAGCGCAGTTCCAGCGCCGAGAGCCGTTCCGCCGCTGCACCGGACCAGAGCAGCGCCGCGCCGGTCTGGAGCAGGATCGTGATGACCAGCGCCACGGGCACATGGCGATCGATTCGCCAGCCTGTGTGTTCGCCGAGCTTCATGGATACCTCATGGGCCTCGCCCTTCGAGACGCGGGCTTTGCCCGCTCCTCAGGGTGAGGAGAAATTCAGAGATCAAAAACAAAACCCTCACCCTGAGGAGGCGCGCATCGCTGTCTCGAAGGGCGAGGCCCGTGCGCTAACCCCGCACACCATCCCCATACCCCACAGCCGCCCGCTTCTCATCGTCGGTCAGGAAATCCGCCTTGCTCACCCTCGCCCATAGTGCCTCGCGCTCAACGCTCAGCGCCTCAACCCCGTCAAGATCGAAACCCAACCGCAGGCCCTCGCCATATCGCGGCCCGAGCCAGCGCGTCAGCGCGCGCGCCGTGCGGTTCGCCAGCGGCAGCACCGTCTGCCGCCAGAAGCTGCGATTGGCTTCGGCGTAATTGGCAAACGTATTGTCACCGGGAATGCCGAGCAGCATCGGCGGCACGCCGAAGGCCAGCGCTATGTCGCGGGCGGCGGCGCGTTTGGCTTCGATAAAGTCCATGTCCTTCGGGCTCAGCCCCATCGCCGTCCAGTCGAGCCCGCCTTCGAGCAGCAGCGGGCGGCCCGCATTGGCTGCGCCCTGATAATTATCGGTCAGTTCGCGCTTCAGCCGCTCGAACTGATCCTCGCTCAAATTCGAGCCGCCCTCTCCGCCCTTATAGACCAGCGCGCCGGAGGGCCGCGCCGCATTGTCGAGCAGTGCCTTGTTCCACTGCCCGGCCGCATTGTGAATATCCACCGCCCAGGCTGCCGACTCCAATGGCGAGAGGCCGTAGTGATCATCCGTCGGATGGAACATTTTCATATGCAGAATCGGCGTCTGTCCGCGCGTCGGATCATAGGCGAAGGAAACCGTGCGCCCGTCCACTGAATAGTCATAAGCCTCCGGCCAGCCCGAGCGCCCCGGCACAACCTTCATCCGATCAGGCCGCAGCGCATAAATCTCGCGCGGCCTTCCATCGAGTTCCACCAGTTCGATATAGGCATTTCCCGCCACTTCGAGATAGCCGTACCAGCTCTCGAACAGATCCGCGCCGCTCTCATGCGGGTTCGGCGTTTCGATCAGGCTGAGCAGCGGGTGCTCGGTCAGTTCGCGCGATCCCTCATAAAGAAGCCATGGCAGGCTCGCCGCCGCCTCCGCGATCATGCGTACGCAACGATAGGCGACCGGATTGCGCTCGAAACTTTCGCGCGACAGCGCCGCATAATCGCGCGGCGTCCAGACGGCGCGGCCCTGCAATTGCAGCGCGACCAGCGGTCCGGTGCGGCTGGCCTTTTCCTCGCGCAGCACCTGCGGCACACGCGGATCGTTGCGCATCAGCCGCGCCAGTTTCGACCACGGCCCGGCGATCATGTCGGTCGGCATTGAGATGACTCTCCTCATTCTCTGCTGTCACCCCGGGCTTGAGCCGGGGTGACAACTATTGTCTATCGAACATCACAACCGCCGCACCTTCGGCGCGCCTGCTTCCGCATCCAGCATCAAATCCGTCAGTGCCCAGACGAGCGCATCGAGCCGGTCGGGGCTTTTCCCCACGCCTGGCACGAAATCGCACATCTGGTCTTCCAGCCGCGCCAGCGCGCCCACATGGCTCACAAATCCGCGCTCATACAAAGCGGCCACCGGTTCGGCCCTCACGCGCTTGCCGCGCGTCGCCCGCACCAGCCGCAGGGGCGCTGTCGGCATCACCTGCCGCATGATGGTCGAAACCATTTCACCGCCCTGATTGCTTTCCGCCACGATCCTGTCGGCCTCGTGATCACGAAACGCCTTCGCCGCCCGGCTCGCCCAGGTCAGCGGCGTCAACCCGCCCATCGAGCGGTCATCGAGCACATAGGCATGGCCATCTGCCGCCACGCCCGCGACCACGATGCCGCATTCGTCTGCCTGCGGTCCGCTCGTCGCCGGCGGATCGACCGCCACGACGATGCGCACAAGCTCAGGCGGCTTGCGCACCCGCGTCTTGTCGATCATCTCGCGCGACCAGAGCGCGTCGGGATTGTCCTCGATCAGTTCGGCGTCCAATTCCTGCCGTCCGAGCCGCGTGCCTTCATAGCGCGCGATCACCGAGCGAAAAAACGCATCCGCCAGATTGGCGCGGTTCGCATATGTGCTTGCCCGCGTCACCGCGCATGTCTCGTCGGCCAGCAGTCGTTTCAGGATCGGCGCGGGCCGCGGTGTCGTCGTCACGACCTGGCGTGGCCTCTCACCAAGCCGCAAACCAAATTGCAGCATGTCCCAAGCCGCCTCGGCATAGCGCCATTTGCCGACCTCATCAGCCCATGCCGCATCAAATTGCGGCCCGCGCAAACTCTCGGGCTCCGATGCGGAAAACGCTTGCGCCACAGCGCCGTTCGGCCAGAGCAAGCGCTTGCGCGATGCCTCGTAGCGCGGACGTACGCCGCCAATCGCGCAAAGCCCCGAAGGCCCGTCGATCATCACCTCGCGCACATCGCCCAGCGTCTCGCCGATCAGCGCAATGCGGCCCGCTTCCCCGCGCGCCACAAGTCCCCTTACCCATTCAGCGCCAGCGCGCGTCTTGCCCGCGCCGCGCCCGCCCAGCACCAGCCATGTTGTCCATTCGCCCTCCGGCGCAATCTGATCGGGCCGCGCCCAGAAGCGCCAATCGTCAAGAAGCCAGGCCACCTCCACTTCGCTCAGGCTCGCGAGAAACGCCACCCTCGCCGCTTCCGGCAGACAGGCGAGCGAGGCGGCGCTCAAGATCGGCGCGCAATCCCGCGCCGTCTGTGGATCTGCCGCGCCTTTGCTTTCCGTCCGCACTTTTTTCCTGTTCCGGTCTCTTGATCAGCTTCAGCTTGTCGAGCGATCGCGTCAGCGAGGCGATCCTGCGGATCGTCTTTTCCCGCTCGGCGTCGTCCTCGGTATCTTTCCGGTTTTCTATGTCGGCGATTTCATTTGCGATAATGCGGCGCAAGCGAAGCCCGAGCTGCTTTGGCGCCACGATGTCGCCACGCTCGGCCACTTCGCGCTTCTGCGTGATCGGTGGCTCGCCGGTCTTTCCGTTCCTCGGTGGCCAGCCTTCAAGCCGCGCCCGCATGGAGATCGCCTGCCATGAGACCCCGTATTCATCTGCAATCTCTCGCAAGGCCCGTTTATTGGCGGCGTATTCTTTCTTGATCCGCCTCAGCGCCGCGGCATCGATGCCGATCAGATCGGATTTTCGAACTCTTTCCATCACTCGCCTGAATTTTGTCCGTCACCCCATGGCTCATGACCGCCGGACACACTCCCTGACATGAACCTTAAGTGGGGTCGGAGCGTTGCGCTGTTAACCGGGGAAATCTCGTCCCATCGCGTCAGGCTTACGCCTCACGTTTGAACCAGACACAGTTTCGGAGATGGATCGGAGATAGGGAGCGAGCGTTGCGCTGCCAACTGGGGATATCTTGCAATTTGCAGAGGCCGCGGCCTTAATCGGCCACCAGCTTCGGCCAGTCCACGATGTGGTCGCAAATATCGTCGAAGTCCACATCCTCTTCCGAGATCGTGCGGCCCTTCACCGACATGCCAGCGCGCACCACGCTTTCAGTTTCGCCCGAGACCAGCGGATGCCATAACGGCAAATCTTTTCCCTCTGCCACCAGGCGGTAGGCGCAAGAGGGCGGCATCCAGTTCACCTCGTGGATCACCTTCGGCGTCAGATGCACGCAATCCGGCACGCGCTTTGTCCGGTTCTTGTAATCCGTACAGCGGCAGGTGTTTCCGTCGAGCAGCTTGCAAACCGCATCGGTGAAGAAGATTTCCAGCGTGTCCTCGTCTTCCAGTTTGACGAGGCAGCATTTCGCGCAGCCGTCGCAGAGCGATTCCCACTCCGCGCGGTTCATTTCTTCCAGCGTCTTGCGCTTCCAGAAAGGCTCACGTTCCATGCTGCAGACAGAAGCCCGTTCGCCCGCGCGGGTCAAGCCCCGTTCGTTACTGGAGCATAATTGAACGGTGGCCAGCCTTTTTTCAGAGCATCGATCCAATCCAGCAAATGCCGGAACCGAATATCTGAAACGCGGAGTATCATTGAGCGCAGCCATGCGCGATCTCCGACGGCAATTCGCACGTCAGTTGAAACGGATATCCATTGTCGCGGTCAACGCATTGTCGGCGAGCACATTCCGCGTGCTGGTGTTAAAGAACATCTGGGTCCCGCCGCTAACGGCGTTGCCGATGGAGGCGTTCAAGGAACTGGAATTCGAGAAAATCTAGTACCCCCCGCTAACGGCGTTTGCGGCCGAGGCGTTGAGCGCGCTGGTGTAAAAGAAACTCTGCGTCCCGCTACTGAAGGGACCATTTGTAATGTCGTTACCGGTGAAATCCTCAGCATATGCTGGAGACAAGCTCACAGACACAATCGCTGTCGTGGCCAGAAGCAGTGCGCGAGTTGCTCCATTGTCGTTTCGATCATGCCCATTCTCCCAAGTAGATGCGTCCCTGGGAGCCTGGCCGATGGATGCCCGAAAGGGCATTTCGCGATTCATGCGCACTAAAGCGCATATCGAAGGCCGTGTCGTAAGGCCGAGTTTCACCAGCCTTCGTTAACACTTGACGTACAGAAGGGAAGTGAAAGCGGGACCCAAAGAGAACCGGTCGAGGAACCCGCCAATGCTAACGCACAGACCGAAGCCCAGGAAAGACCGGACTCGCTAGCAAGAAAACCCATGTGACGAGCACGAAGGGAAGTGTCAGTGCGGGTACGCCAAACGGTTCAAGCGCGGCGGAAACCGCCGCGAACACAACAGCCGTGGCGATCGTCGCGAGTAACGCATAAATGATCGATGTCCTGTTCAGCACAAAGAACACGCCGCCGAGCGCAATCGCGACAAGTACGCTATTAAATCCGAACGCGCCGGAGCGGATCGCCGGTTCAGCAGCGCCCATACCCCACGCGACAAGAAGGCCGGTCAAAGAACCCGCCAATGCTGCCGCACAGGCAATCCTTGAGCTAATGATGAGCCCAACAGCAAAGAGAATGCCCGTGATAACATTTCCCTGAAAAAAGACCTGGGCGATGCCATTGAAGACCCCCTCCGCTACCGTCGAAGCGGTAACCACACCTTCGACCGTTACCGCCTTGGGAAGACCGGCAGTTGGCAAAAGATGCGTCGACTGGAGCCGGCCCAAGCGCGCGGTTGCCAGGAAGAAGCACAAGGAAGTGAAGACGAACGGGGCCGTAAGCGCAGGAATCTTCCAGACATCCAGAAGAGTGAGCATGGCGGCCATGATAATCGTCGAGCACGCGGCCGCAAAGATGACGCAGCCCCATGTCAGGATGTCAGGTTGCAGAAAATAGAGTAACGCGACGGCGACAAGCCCACCGTTGAAGCCAAAGAATCCTGCCCGGACAAGAGCGCGATCGACGTCCAGAAGCACGGCGGTGGCAGTGCTTACGGTGGCCCCGAGGAGAACCGCCACTCCGAAAAGCGCCGAATTGTAGAAGATCCCGATCAGAAAGAGCAGCCCGGCGTAGCTGTTGTTCTGCAACATCACTTGCCCGACCCCGCGCAATACGCAGTCGAGAAAATTCAGCAAAAAATGAGACGGATTCTTGTCGTCAACGATGAGGCCCGTCGAAGAAAAGCGCACAGCCATCATCGTGAATTCCCTTTAGTGAGGAAGTATCGCTTGCAGCCGCCGGTGCGCACAAAGAGGAACGAAGATGAACCACATCGACATGCTCGCCTGAAACAGCGGGTCTAATTCATGTGGAGATTGGAGTGAGTACTATGGGAGCGGTTTATTGAGAAAGTAG
>CAZLLB010000055.1:0-12327 GCA_964560165.1 uncultured Parvibaculum sp.
GATCGCAGCCCATGGCGAAGTCGAAAAGCTGATGCCCTATCTGCATCTGCCGGTGCAATCGGGATCGGACACCGTGCTCGACGCGATGAACCGTCAGCACACGGCGGATCACTATATGCGCATTATCGAGCGCATCCGCGCCGCCCGGCCCGATATCGCCCTGTCGTCGGATTTCATCGTCGGCTTTCCCGGCGAGACGGAAAAGGATTTCGAGGCGACGCTGGCGCTCATCGCCGAGGTTGGTTTCGTGCAAGCCTATTCGTTCAAATACAGCCCCCGCCCCGGCACGCCAGCAGCGACGCGCGAGGGACAGATCGCCGAAGAGGTCAAGGTCGAACGGTTGCAGCGCTTGCAGGCGCTTGTTGCCAGCCAGCAACTCGCCTTCAACCGCTCTTGTGCCGGACGCCGGATGCCGGTGCTGTTTGACCGGCGCGGGCGCACGGCGAGCCAGCTTGTCGGCCGCAGCCCCTATCTCCAGTCAGTGCATCTCGACAATGCGCCGCCCGAACTCTTCGGCCAGATCGCCGAAATAGACATCGAAGAAGGATTTGCGATGAGCCTTCGTGGCCGCCTCGCCGAAACGGAGGTGGCGTTTGCCTAGAGTGCAATCGGCAATAGCTTCAGTCGTTCTGATTGTCGAGCACACTCGTCTTGCTGAGTTCACGTCAACCTCTGAAAGGACAGGTTGCAGTTGGTCGTATCGAACCAGATGAGTGCATCAAGTGGCGGAACGGGGAGCAAGGGCGACGGCGACAATCTCGTCATCGCTTTCGACGATAACAGACTTCTGACAGAACTTTTCGGCGAGCATGATCGCCACCTCACCCGCATCGAGGAGGGCCTCGGTGTGCTGGCGACATCGCGCGGCAACAAGCTCGTCATCACCGGCAAGCCCAAGGCGCGCGCGCAGGCCGACCGCGTTTTCCGCGATCTCTATCAACGCCTGAAATCGGGCCTCGATGTGACGGCGGGCGAAGTGGACGGCGCGATCCGCATGTCGAAAGCGCCGCTCGGCGAAGGCGATGACGGCTCCGCAGGCCCCCGGATCCGAACCACAAAACGCACCATCGGCCCGCGCTCGCCGACGCAATCGGTTTATATCGATGCGCTGATGAATAATGAGCTGGTCTTCGGCATCGGCCCGGCGGGTACGGGCAAAACCTATCTCGCCGTCGCGGTTGCGGTGCAGATGCTTCTGCAAAAGCGCGTCGATCGCATCATTTTGTCGCGGCCTGCTGTCGAGGCGGGCGAGCGGCTGGGTTTTCTGCCCGGCGATCTGAAGGAAAAGATCGACCCCTATCTGCGCCCGCTTTACGACGCGCTTTACGACACGCTGCCCGGCGAGCATGTGGTGCGTGAAATCGAGAGCGGCGTGATCGAGGTGGCTCCGCTCGCCTTCATGCGCGGGCGTACGCTGGCCAATTCCTACGTTATTCTCGACGAAGCGCAGAACACGACGCCGGTGCAGATGAAAATGTTCCTGACCCGCCTCGGTGAAAACAGCCGCATGGCGATCACCGGCGATCCGAGTCAGGTTGACCTGCCGCTGGGTGCAAAATCAGGGCTTCGCGACGCGCTCGACGTGCTCGAAGGCGTGCCGGGCATGGCGACGGTGCGCTTCAGCGATGCCGATGTGGTGCGCCATCCGCTCGTGACGCGGGTTGTTAAGGCCTATAATGCGCGCGATCGGGGTCTTCTCGATCCGCGCGGACCAAACGAATGACGGGCGGCGCGTGACGCAAACAGGGATTGCAATGATGAGCGGCGGTCGAACGGCGCGGGTCCGCAAAGCGTCTGATGGTGATAGCCCGCTTGCCGGGCTTTCCATTGATGTGATGCGTGAAACCGGAAATTGGGCCGGTGGTGCGGAGGATACGATCCGTCGCGCCGCTGAACATGCCTATTTCGTGGCTGGTCCAGGGGACGAGGCCGAGCTATGCGTCGTGCTGGCCGATGATGAATTCGTGCAGGCGCTGAACAAGACCTATCGCGGCAAGAACAAGCCGACCAATGTGCTGTCCTTTCCGACCGGCGCGATCCCCGTTGCGGTCGGCCCCGAACCGCTGATCGGCTTTGGCCCGCGCCTGCTCGGCGATGTGGTGCTGGCGCAGGAAACCATCGCGCGCGAAGCGGTCGAGCAAGGCAAGAGCTTTGCTCATCACCTGTCTCATCTTGTCGTGCATGGTGTGCTGCATCTGCTTGGGCTGGACCACGAGGACGACGTGGAGGCCGAAGAGATGGAGGCGCTGGAGCGCGACATTCTTGAAGACCTCGATATTTCCGATCCCTATGCGAGCACCGGCCATTGCGATGTCTGACGTTAACGACCAGCAACCTCCCTCCGGCGAAAGCAAGCCGCGCAATCTGACGCAGCGCGTTCAGGCGATGTGGCGCGGGCTGCTCGGCCTTTCGGCAGTGAGCGATCAGACCTTGCGCGAGAGCCTTGAAGAAGCGCTGGAGGGTCATGACGGCGAAGGCCGGACGCTGACGCCGGAAGAGCGCCACATGCTCGCCAATATTCTGAGCTTTGGCGAATTGCGCGTCGATGACGTGATGGTTCCCCGCGCCGACGTGATTGCGCTTGAGGAAAACGAGACGCTGACCGAATTGCTGCGCGTCTATGCCGAATGCAACCATTCGCGCATGCCGATCTATCGCGAAACGCTCGATGATCCGATCGGCATGTTCCATATCAAGGATGTGGTTGAATATCTGACGCCGCCCAATGGCGACGATCCCAAGCCCGCGAGACCTTTTTCGCTGAAGGCGATCCGTCGCGATGTGCTTTTCGTGCCGCCTTCCATGCCAGCGCTCGATCTTCTGGTGAAGATGCAGGCGACGCATATTCATCTGGCGCTGGTCATTGACGAATATGGCGGCACGGACGGGCTTGTTTCGATCGAGGCTCTGGTCGAGGAAATCGTCGGCGAGATCGAGGACGAACACGACATTGATGAAGGCCCGACGCTGGCGCGCCGCGAGGATGGTGCGATCGATGCCGATGCGCGTGCCTCTATCGAGGAGCTTGAGGAGATGCTGGGCGTCAAACTCGTCGATGAGGAGAGCGAGGACGATGTGGAAACGCTGGGCGGCCTCGTTTTCTCGCTGGTCGGTCGCGTGCCGGTGCGCGGCGAACTGATCAAGCATCCGCTCGGGCTGGAATTTGAGGTGAGGGACGCCGATGCGCGCCGCATCAAGAAGCTGCGCATTCACAACGTCGCGCATCTTCCGACGAGTGCGGATGCCGAAGCCGACCGGGCTGCGGGCTGACCATGAGCCTCGTTGATCGCGGCGCCGCTGCTTTTCTTCATGCTCTGCGCCGCCTTGCGCATGATCTCGGCCGTCTGACGGGATGGCGACGCTGGGCCTGCGCTTTTCTGGCGGGCGCTTTGAGCGTTCTGGCACTGCCACCCATTCATTTTCTGCCGATCCTTTTTCTGACCTTTCCGATTTTTGTCTGGCTGCTCGATGGGCTTGATCGCGAGCTTGCGATGCAACCGCGCGGACGCCGCAAGATGTTGCGCGCGGCGGCGGCGATCGGCTGGTGGTTCGGCTTTGGATATTTTCTGTTTGGCCTGTACTGGATCGGCTTTGCCTTCATGGTCGATGCCGAAAAGTTTGCGTTTCTCATGCCTTTCGCGGTGGTCGCCCTGCCCGCAGGCCTTGCGCTCTTTACGATGGCAGCGGCTATGCTGGCGCGCCTCGTCTGGTGGCGCGGCTATGCGCGCGTCGTCGTGCTGGCTCTGAGCTGGGTGATATTTGAATGGCTGCGCGGCCATGTGTTGACGGGCTTTCCGTGGAATTTGATCGGCGAAAGTTTCACGAGCGCGGACGGGCTGATGCAATGGGCGGCGCTGACCGGCGTTTATGGTCTGTCATTGATTGCAGTGATGATCGTTGCCGCGCCCGCCGCCTTCGATCCGCGCGACGATAAAGAGCGCGACGATTTTGTGCACGATAGTGCGTCTGACGGTGAGCGCGCCTGGTTGGTGCCCATGGCGGCGCTCGTGGCACTGGGGCTGCTGTGGATTGGCGGCGCGGCGCGCCTCGGTCTTGCGGCGGTTGAGCCTGAGCCGGGGCCTGACACGGTGATGCTGCGTCTGGTGCAGCCCAATATTGCGCAAACCGAAAAATGGAAACCAGAAAGCCGCCTCGCCATTCTCGGCGAGTTTTTGCGGATGAGCGCCGCGCCGACACCCGCTGCGCCGCAAGGGCTGGGGCCGAAGTCGATCGTCATCTGGCCGGAATCGGCGCTGGCGATTTTTCTCGCCCGCGAACCCTATGTGCTGTCGGCAATTTCACGCATCCTGCCCGATGGCGCGCTGCTGATAACGGGAAGCGTGCGCGGCGAGCCGGGACCGGACGGGCCGCCGGAGCATTTGCAGTTCTTCTATAATAGTCTTTATGCGGTCAATTCGGACGGGCGCATCATCGCCACCTACGACAAATTTCATCTGGTGCCCTTCGGCGAATATCTGCCCTTCCACCGCTGGCTGTCGCGCATCGGACTGCACAAGCTTACGAAAATGCAGGGCAGTTTCGACACGGGGCCGGGGCCGGTGACATTGACCCTGCCGGGCGTGCCGCCGGTGAGCCCGCTGATCTGCTATGAAATCATCTTTCCCGGTGAGGTCGTCTCGGCGGGCAAGAGGCCGAGCTGGATCGTCAACGTGACCAATGACGCTTGGTTTGGGCCATCGACCGGACCTTATCAGCATTTGAGCCAGGCGCGGCTGCGCGCCGTCGAAGAGGGATTGCCGGTGGCGCGCGCTGCCAATACCGGCGTTTCGGCGGTGATCGACGCTTATGGACGTATCGTCGCGGAGAAGGCGCTGAATACCGGCGGCGTCGTCGATGCGGCACTGCCGCCCGCATTGGCACCGACGCCCTATTCGCGGCTTGGGGACTGGATCTTTCTCGGCATGATGCTGGTGGCGGGCGCGGTGACGTTTGGCTTCCGGCGGCGGTGATGCCTGATCTTTTGGCGTATCTCGCTCCCTGTTGAATGAAACTCCGCTTGCCGCAATGCCTCCTTCGGGTTGTATTCTGCTTGTTCCCAAAGGGCTGGGGTTGCATAAGGACGTAAAGCCCGACGGGTCGGGTTGCATGAGTGGTGAAGGCCATGGGCCGCTTGCTGCGGCGTGAACGAGGTTCGGCTTGCCAAGGAAATCTCCTAATCCGATCGACGTTCATGTCGGTGGCCGCGTGCGAATGCGGCGTATGCTTGTGGGCATGAGCCAGGAAAAGCTCGGCGATAGCCTTGGGCTGACCTTTCAGCAGGTTCAGAAATACGAAAAAGGCGCCAATCGCATCGGTGCGAGCCGCCTTTATCAGATCGCCCGCGTGCTGGGCGTGCCGATCGAATTTTTCTATGACGGCGTCGCCGATGACGGCCAGGGTGTGGACGGGTTTGCCGAAACCGAGGCCGGGCATTTCGAAATCGACATGCTTTCGACCTCGGAGGGTATTCAGCTCAACAGCGCCTTTTTCTCGATCCGCGATCCTAAAATACGCAAAAAGGTGTTGGAACTGGTGAAGGCCCTTGGCGATACGGGGTCTTTGGCTGGCGAGGACCGAGCGGTTTCGGGAGACGATGACGAAGACGCCGCCTGAACGCGGCAGCGCGCGCAATCTGCCACTCAAGGTTCACAATCACGCCTGTCTGTACAGTTGACCCGCTGGGCTTTCCTTGTAAAAACAGGCTTCTTCTTAACGATGTGCCCGGCCTTCGGCCCCGGCATCGGTCATTTCTTTCGAGACAGGGGTGCGATTTTGGAGCGGTCTAATTATCTTTTCACGAGCGAATCTGTTTCCGAGGGCCATCCCGACAAGGTTTGCGACCGGATTTCAGATGCGGTGCTCGATCTTTATCTGACCGCCGATCCGGTCTCGCGCGTTGCCTGCGAAACACTGACCACGACCAACAAGATCGTGCTGGCCGGTGAAGTGCGCGGCTCCGACACGATCACCAAGGATTTGATCGAAGAAACCGCGCGCAAGGCCGTGAAAGATATCGGCTACGAGCAGGAAGGTTTCCACTGGAAGACCGCCGACGTTGAAGTGCTTCTCCACGCCCAGTCCGCGCATATCGCGCAGGGCGTCGATGCCTCGGGCAACAAGGATGAAGGCGCGGGCGACCAGGGCATCATGTTTGGCTATGCCTGCACCGAAACCGATGTGCTGATGCCGGCGCCGCTGGTTTATGCCCACCGCATTCTCCAGGCGATGGCCGCCGATCGCCATTCGGGCAAGCGCCCCGAATTCGAGCCGGACGCCAAGAGCCAGGTGACGCTGAAATACGAAAACGGCAAGCCCGTCGGCGTCTCTTCCGTCGTCGTTTCGACGCAGCACAAGGAAAGCGTGTCGCAGAAGGACCTGCGCGAGCTTGTCCGCGGCTACGTCAAAGGCGTGCTGCCCGAAGGCTGGTTCCCCGCGGAAGAAGAATTCTACGTCAACCCGACGGGCATGTTCGTCATCGGCGGACCCGACGGCGATAGCGGCCTGACGGGCCGCAAGATCATCGTGGATACTTACGGCGGTGCGGCGCCTCATGGCGGCGGTGCTTTCTCCGGCAAGGACCCGACCAAGGTTGACCGCTCGGCGGCTTACGCGGCGCGCTATGTAGCCAAGAACATCGTGGCCGCAGGCCTTGCCGACCGCGCGACGATCCAGCTTGCCTATGCCATCGGCGTGTCCAAGCCCCTCTCGATCTATGTCGATCTGCACGGCACCGGCAAGATCGACGAAGCCGCGATCGAAGCCGCGATCCCGCGCGCCATCGATCTCTCCCCGCGCGGTATCCGCGAGCACCTGCAACTCAACCGCCCGATCTATGCGCGCACCGCGTCCTATGGCCATTTCGGCCGGACGCCGGACGCCGATGGCGGCTTCTCCTGGGAGAAGATCGACCTTGCCGACAAACTCAAAGCGGAAATCCGCTGAGGATATAGCGCTGGATGCATCGAGCCGCCGCCATGTCTATGGGCGGACCAAGGGCAAGACGCTGAAACCGCGCCAGGCGAATTTGATGGAGACCCTGTTTCCCAGGGTCTCCATTTCGCTTGTTGAGACCGCGATCAATCCGCGAGCGCTGTTCGGCGCGCGCGTCGATGACGTATGGCTCGAAGTCGGCTTCGGCGGCGGCGAGCATCTGGTCTGGCAGGCCGAACAAAATCCGCGTGTCGGGATTCTCGGCTGCGAACCCTTCATCAATGGCGTTGCCAAGGTCATTTCCGAAATCGACGCGCGCGACCTCAAAAATGTGCGTGTCCATGCCGATGATGCGCGCTTTCTGCTGGAGCGCCTGACGCCCGCAAGCCTCGCGCGCGTTTTCATCCTTTATCCCGATCCATGGCCGAAACAGAAGCATAACAAGCGCCGTTTTGTGAATGACGAGACGCTAGAGCTCATTTCCGCGGCGCTGAAACCGGGCGGGGAACTGCGATTTGCCAGCGATATTCCCGACTATGTGAACTGGACGCTGAAGCGCATCGACGAGCACAATGCGCTCGGAAAAAGTAAATTCATTTGGAAAAACAAGGACTTGAGCGAGTGTCGCGAGCGCCCTGAAGACTGGCCGCAGACGCGCTATGAGCAGAAGGCACTGCGCGAGGGCCGCGCGCCTGCTTATCTGCGTTTTGCTCATGAGGGGTAGGAAAGCCCGCCGGGCCTTGCGGTCTGGGCCGGGGAGGCGTTATATACGCCTCACTAACGACTGCTTCTCACATAACGAAGAGTGATCTTCGATTTAAGCGAGTGGGTTGTCTCCGGAAACGGGGGCCCGCTTTTTTTGTTTCTGGAGAGCCATTTGGCGGGATCGAACGTGGACAGGCAAAATGGGAGCGCCGCGCCGGCTGAGGAAGCCGCGATGCTGGACACGCATCTCGTTGCCGCGTCGGGCCAGCCGCGCAAGATCTTTCAACTGATCGCGCCTTCCGCCAATGCCGCCGGTTATGAAATCGTGCGCGTGCGCTATGGCCTGCATGACGGCCATACGTTGCAGATCATGGCCGAACGGCCGGACGGCAAGATGAATGTTTCAGGCTGCGAGGAATTGTCGGGAATTCTCTCGGCCATACTCGATGTCGAAGACCCGATCCCGGGCGAATATAATCTCGAAGTCTCCTCGCCCGGCATCGACCGGCCGCTGACGCGACCGAAGGATTTTGAACGCTGGGCGGGTTTTGAAGCCAAGCTGGAATTGAATGAAGCCATTGATGGCCGCAAGCGTTTCCGTGGTGATCTTCAGGGCTTTGAAGACGGCGAAGTGCTGATCCAGCACCAGATCGAAGGCATTGCGGAACCGCAGGTGATCGGCCTGCCCTTCCGCCTGATAAGCGAGGCCAAGCTCACCATGAGCGACGACCTCATCACTGAAAGTTTGAAGCGAAGGGACCGGGACGCCCCGGCCCCATCCGACGGAGAATAAATATGGCACCGGCAGTCAGCGCCAACCGCCTTGAACTGTTGCAGATCGCGGATGCGGTCGCGCGCGAAAAGTCGATCGAACGCGAAGTCGTCATCGAGGCGATGGCGGAAGCGATCCAGAAGGCCGCGCGTTCGCGCTACGGCGCGGAAAATGAAATCCGTGCCCGTATCAATCCGACGACCGGCGAAATTCGCCTTGTGCGCCTGCTCGAAGTTGTCGATGAGATCGAGAACGACGCCGTTCAGATCGAATTGCGCGAAGCCCAGCGCCGCAATCCGGCGGCCCAGCTCGGCGACCTGATCGAAGATGAACTGCCGCCCGTCGATTTCGGTCGTATCGCCGCGCAGACCGCCAAGCAGGTCATCGTACAGAAAGTGCGCGACGCCGAACGCGAGCGCCAATACGACGAATACAAGGATCGTATCGGCGAAATCGTCCACGGCATCGTCAAGCGCGTCGAATATGGCAACGTGGTCACGGACCTCGGACGTGGCGAAGCCATCGTGCGCCGCGACGAACTTCTGCCGCGCGAAACCTTCCGCAACGGCGACCGGGTGCGCGCTTACATCTATGACGTGCGCCGCGAACAGCGCGGGCCCCAGATCTTCCTCTCGCGCAACCATCCCCAGTTCATGGCGAAGCTCTTCGCGCAGGAAGTGCCCGAAATCTACGACAACATCATCGAGATCAAGGCGGTTGCCCGTGATCCGGGTTCGCGCGCGAAAATCGCCGTGCTCTCCAATGACAGCTCCATCGACCCCGTCGGCGCTTGCGTCGGTATGCGCGGTTCGCGTGTGCAAGCCGTCGTCAATGAGTTGCAGGGCGAGAAGATCGACATCATCCAGTGGTCGCCCGATAGCGCCACCTTCATCGTCAACGCGCTGGCGCCTGCCGAAGTCGTCAAGGTCGTGCTCGACGAAGACACGCAGCGTATTGAAGTTGTCGTGCCCGATGACCAACTATCTCTGGCGATCGGACGGCGCGGGCAGAACGTGCGCCTTGCTTCGCAGCTCACCGGCTGGGACATCGACATTCTGACCGAAGCCGAGGAGAGCGAGCGCCGTCAGGCCGAGTTCGCCAGCCGCAGCGCCACCTTCGCCGAAGCTCTCGACGTGGACGAAGTGATCGCGCAATTGCTGGCGTCGGAAGGTTTCTCCTCGATTGAGGAAGTGGCTTATGTGCCGCTCGACGAAATTGCCGAGATCGAAGGCTTCGACGAGGACACGGCGCAGGAAATTCAGAGCCGCGCGCTCGACTTCATCGACCGGCAGAACGCCGAATTCGACGACAGGCGCAAGGAACTGGGTGTCGAGGACGCGCTGGGAGAAATCGAGGGCGTGACATCGAAGATGCTCGTCGCTTTCGGCGAAGAAGGCATCAAGACGGTGGAAGACCTTGCAGGTTGCGCCACCGATGACCTCACCGGCTGGAACGAGACGGTGAACGGCGAACGCAAGCACCAGAAGGGAGCGCTCGAAGACTTCGACGTTTCCGAGGACGAGGCCAACGCCTTTATCATGAAGGCCCGCATCCAGATGGGCTGGATTACGCAGGCCGATCTCGACGCCGATGCCGCCGCCAAGGCTGAAGCTGAAGCCGAAGAGGTTGAACAGGATTAATGGCAGCGCCCAAAAGCGCCGCTAGGGAAGAGCGACGCTGCATCGTCACCGGCGAGATCGGATCGAAGGAAAACCTGATCCGCTTCGTCGTCGGACCCGGCGATATGGTGGTTCCCGATCTTGGCGAAAAGCTGCCGGGGCGGGGTTTATGGGTTTCGGCGCGCCGCGAGGCGGTCGAAAAAGCCATTGCCAAGGGGCTTTTTGCCAAAGCCGCGCGGGCGAAGGCAGAGGCGGGCGAAACCCTCGCCGATGAGGTCGAGGCGCTTCTGGCGCGGCGCGCGAGTGCCGCTCTGGGGCTGGCCCGCAAGGCTGGTGAACTTGTTACCGGCTTTGAAAAGGTTATGGCGGAGATTTCCGCCGGTCGTCTGGCGATCCTGATTCAGGCGCGAGACGGCTCGGAGGACGGCAGCGGCAAGCTCGCCGGGGCGCTCAAAGCCCGGTATGCCGCGCTGCAAAAGGCGCAAGCGCCAATCCTGCGGCCCCTTTGGGGGGACGAAATGGGTTTGGCATTGGGTCGCGCAAATGTGGTACATGCAGCCCTGACCCGGGGCAGCATGGAAAGAAAAGTCTGGGTGGATCTCGCCAGACTGGAAAGCTATGGGCGCAAATTGCGCGCCTGAATGTCTGGGGCGTTTATGCGTCCTTGTGTTGTCCTGGCGCCTTCAAGCGCCTTCGTGTTTGTCTTGGCGCCTTCAGGCGCCCCCGTGATTGTCTTGGCGCTCTCAAGCGTCATGTATGAACGTTAGGATTTCTATGAACGACTCGACAGATTCGAGCGAACGCAAACTGAAAGCCTCGGGTGGCAAAACGCTGAGCCTGAAGCGGACGGTCGAGTCTGGCCATGTGCGCCAGAATTTCTCCCATGGCCGATCGAAATCGGTCGTCGTTGAGAAGAAGAAGAAGCGCACCATCAATCCGGGCGGCGCTGCGGCGCATGTCGAGCCTGTGGTGGAAACGCCCGCACCTGCGCCCGCGCCGGTTGCAGCAGCGCCCGAGCCGGCACCCGCGCCGAAGCCTGAAATTGAAACGCCTGCGCCCGCGCCCGTCGCCGAGCCTGTGGTTACCAAAGCGCCTGAAGCGCCGGTTGTCACGCCCGCACCAGCGCCGGAACCGAAACCTGAGCCTGTTGCGCCTCCCGCCGCTGCGGTTGCCGCACCTGCGCCCGCCGCGCCCGCGCCGAAGCCCGCGACGCGCGCTGCACCTGCGCCGGTTGCGCCGCGCACTGGGCCCGCCTCGCGCGGCCCCAGACAAGCGCCCCGCGCCGGTGGAGACCGTGTGCGATCCGGCGTTGTGCTGCGCACGCTGACAGAAGAAGAAAAGAACGCTCGCTCCGCCGCGCTCGATCTTGCGCGTTCGCGCGAAGGCGAGGACCGCAAGCGGGCCGAAGAAGAAGCAAAGCGCTTTGCCGAGATCGACGCGCAGCGCAAGCGCGAGCGCGAGGAAGCCGCCGCCCGCGAAGCCGGTGAAGCCGCGCGCCGCGAGAACGAAGAACTCGCCCGCCGCCGCGCTGCCGACGACGCCAAGCGCCGTCTGGAAGAAGAAGCCCGCACGGGTTCTGCGCCGCGTGGCGCTGCCCTGTTGCAGGAAGAAGTGGCCGACGACGAAGGCAAGCCCAAACGCGCTCATGGCGCGCCGGGCGCTACACCCAACAAGACGCCGCCGGTTCGCCGCAATGAACCCAAGCGCCGCACGGGCAAGCTGACGATCACCAAAGCCTTCGACGATGAAAGCGAGCGCCAGCGTTCGCTTGCCTCGATGCGCCGCCGTGTCGAACGCGAGAAGAAGAAGCTCGCGGGCATTCACGACGCGCCGATAAAGGTCATCCGCGAAGTGGTCATTCCCGAAGTCATCACGATTCAGGAATTGGCAAACCGCATGGCCGAACGCTCGGTCGATGTGATGAAGATCCTGATGAAGCAAGGCATCATGCTGAAGATCACCGATGTGATCGACAGCGACACCGCGCAGCTTGTGGCCGAGGAACTTGGCCATACGGTGAAGCGCGTGGCTGAATCAGACGTCGAAGAAGGTCTTGTCGGCGCTGCCGATACGGATGAAGCCAAGACCTCGCGTGCGCCTGTCGTCACCGTCATGGGCCATGTCGATCACGGCAAGACTTCGCTGCTCGATGCACTTCGCAAGACATCCGTGGTGGCCGGTGAAGCCGGTGGCATCACGCAGCATATCGGTGCCTATCAGGTGGTGGCGAGCACGGGTGCGAAAATCACCTTCCTCGACACGCCGGGCCATGCCGCCTTTACGGCGATGCGCGCGCGCGGC
>CAZLLB010000055.1:12337-16471 GCA_964560165.1 uncultured Parvibaculum sp.
GGTGGCCGCCGACGACGGCGTCATGCCGCAGACGATCGAAGCCATCAATCACGCCAAGGCTGCTGGCGTTCCGATGATCGTCGCCATCAACAAGATGGATAAGCCCACCGCCGATCCCTCGCGCGTGAAGAGCGATCTGTTGCAGCATGAAGTGGTCGTCGAAGAGTTCGGCGGCGACGTCATCGCCGTGCCGATCTCGGCAAAGACGGGCATGGGCCTCGACAAACTCGAAGAGACCATTCTGCTGGTCGCCGAATTGCTCGATCTGAAAGCCAATCCCGAACGCGCCGCTGAAGGCATCATCGTTGAAGCCAAACTCGATCGCGGTCGCGGTCCCGTCGGCACCGTGCTCGTCGAGCGCGGTACGCTGAAGGTCGGCGACATTATCGTGGCGGGCGCTGAATGGGGCCGCGTGCGCGCCCTGATCAATGACAAGGGCGAGAACGTGCAGTCGGCCGGTCCGTCCGAGCCCGTGGAAGTTCTCGGTCTTGGCGGTGCGCCGGAAGCGGGCGACACATTGTCGGTCGTCGAGAGCGAAGCGCGCGCGCGTGAAGTCACCGATTATCGCCAGCGCGTCCAGCGCGACAAGCGCACGGGCACTGGTGGCCGCACTTCGCTCGAACTGATGATGACGCAGCTTAAGGACCAGAACCTCAAGGAACTGCCGATCATCATCAAGGCAGACGTGCAGGGTTCGGCTGAAGCCATCGTGCAGGCGCTCGACAAGCTCGGCACCGACGAGGTGAGAGCCCGCGTGCTTCACGCAGGCGTCGGCGGCGTCACTGAAAGCGATATCACGCTGGCGCTCGCTTCAAACGCGCCGGTCATCGGCTTCAACGTCCGCGCCAACAATCAGGCACGCGACGCGGCCCGTAGCGGCGGCATTGAAATCCGCTACTACTCGGTCATCTACGACCTCGTTGACGACATCAAGGCGGCGATGTCGGGCATGTTGTCGCCGGAACTGCGCGAAACCTTCCTTGGCAATGCGCAGATCCTCGAGATCTTCAACATCTCCAAGGTCGGCAAGATCGCCGGTTGCCGCGTCAGCGAAGGCGTGGTGCGCCGTGGTTCCAGCGTGCGCCTGATCCGCGACAACGTCGTCGTGCATGAAGGTAAGCTCTCGACCCTGAAGCGTTTCAAGGACGAAGTGCGCGAAGTGCAGTCCGGTCAGGAATGTGGCATGGCCTTCGAGAACTATCAGGACATGCGCACAGGCGATGTGATCGAGTGCTTCGACGTTGAAGTAGTGAAGCGCAGCCTGGCTTAAACCTTGGCCTCCTCCTCAAGGGGGGAGGCTTTTGGCGAATGAGATCGACAAAGCCCATGCGCAAGACGACCAGAGATAAAGGTGCCCGTCCCAAGGCGTCGCAACGCGGGCCCAGCCAACGCCAGTTGCGCGCGGGCGAACTGGTGCGCCGTGGCCTTGCCGAAATCATCGCGCGCGGCACGATACAGGACGCCGATCTCCTCGAACGTGCAGTCACGATTTCCGAAGTGCGCATGAGCCCCGACATGCGCCACGCGACCTGCTATGTCGCACCGCTCGGCGGCTCGCTGGTCGGCGGCGATACCGACAAGATCGTCGCTGCACTGACACGCGTGAAATCCTATCTGCGCGGCCAGCTCGCCCATGAGGTGACATTCAAATACATGCCCGATCTCGTTTTCGCCGCCGATACGTCTTTCGATCGCGCCGAAGCCGTCGATCGCCTGCTGCACTCGCCCAAGGTTGCGCAGGATCTGGTGCATGACGAAGACGGCGAAGATACCGACTGATGGGCCGCCGCCGCAAGAAGGGCGATGCGGTTTCGGGCTGGGTCGTCGTCGATAAGCCGGTCGGGCCGACCTCCACCGACGTCGTCACCAAAATCCGCCGCCTCTACAATGCGCAAAAGGCGGGTCATGCGGGCACGCTCGATCCGCTGGCCAGCGGCATATTGCCGATCGCGCTGGGCGAGGCGACGAAGACCGTTCCCTATATCCTCGACGCGACCAAGGGCTACCGCTTCACCATCTGTTTTGGCGCTTCGACAGCCAGCGACGACCTGGAAGGCACGGTGACGGGGACGTCCCCTGCCCGGTCTTCGGCAGCCGAGATCGAGGCCATGCTGCCTCGCTTTACCGGCGAGATCATGCAGGTGCCGCCTGCCTTTTCGGCGATCAAGGTCGATGGCGAACGCGCCTACAACCTCGCCCGCGCAGGCGAGGCTGTGGAGCTGAAGGCAAGGGCTGTAGCTATCCATAACGCAAGGCTTCTGGGGATGCCGGACGGCGACCATGCCGAGCTGGAAATCTCTTGCAGCAAAGGCACTTACGTCCGCTCGCTGGCCCGCGATCTGGCGCTGGCGCTTGGCACGCTCGGCCATGTTTCGGCGCTGCGTCGCATCGCCCACGGCCCCTTCCGCGAGGGCTGCGCAATTCCGCTGGATAAACTCCTGGGCTTCAGTCATATTCCGCCCGCTTCCGATGCCCTAGGGGCGCATCTGCTGCCACTTGAGACCGCGCTGGACGACATCCCGGCGCTGGCCCTGAGCGGCGACGACGCGGCCCGTCTAAGACGGGGCCAGGGAGTTTTATTGCGTGGGCGCGACGCTCCGATTTTTTCGGGGCCGGTTCTGGCGACCCATCGGGGAGACCCGGTGGCCCTGACTGAATATAGCCAGGGAGAATTGAAGCCCGTGCGTGTTTTTAATCTCGGTTCATAGGAGAACACGATGTCGGTTACGCAAGAGCGTAAAGGTCAGCTGATCAAGGAATTCGCAGCCAAACAGGGCGACACAGGTTCGCCCGAAGTGCAGGTTGCCATTCTGACTGAACGCATCACGAACCTCACCGAACATTTCAAGACCCACGCGAAGGACAACCATTCGCGCCGCGGTCTTTTGAAGATGGTGAGCCTGCGTCGCTCGCTTCTCGACTACGTCAAGAAGAACGACCAGAAGCGGTATGAAGACCTGATCGCTCGCTTGGGAATTCGTAGGTAAAATCGGGGTGCATGTTTTCCCCGACCGCTCGGAACACTCTCGCGCAATGACCGGCATGGGTTCGCCCCTGCCGGCATTTCGCATTTCCGGGCTTGAAGAGACAACCGTCCGTTAACGGATTGATGTTTGCGGGTGGATCGTTCGACACGCTGTCTCACGGCGAACGATCCCTAAAGACCGGTGGCCTGAAATTCAGGCCCCCGCAAACAAGGTCCAAATGTCCGGCCGCGACGTCAGCGGCAGAAAGGGCGCCGTCCATCAAAACGATGGAATGAACGCAAACAAAGTGCGTCGGCGCAGAAAAGGAAATTCATATGTTTGAAGTTACACGCGAAGAAATCGAATGGGCGGGCCGCACCCTCACGCTTGAAACGGGCAAGGTCGCTCGTCAGGCCGACGGTGCCATCATCGCGACCTATGGCGAGACGACCGTCATCGCCACCGTCGTCGGTGAGCGCAAGCCGAAACCCGGTCTCGATTTCTTTCCGCTGACCGTCAACTACCAGGAAAAGACATACGCTGCGGGCAAGATCCCCGGTGGCTTCTTCAAGCGCGAAGGCCGCCCGAGCGAAAAAGAAACGCTCGTCTCGCGCCTGATCGACCGTCCGATCCGTCCGCTCTTTGCCAAAGGCTTCAAGAACGAGACGCAGGTGATCGTCACCGTTCTCAGCCATGACATGGAGAACGATCCCGACATCGTCGCGCTGGTCGCGGTCTCCGCCGCTCTCACGATCTCGGGCCTGCCCTTCATGGGTCCGATCGGCGCAGCGCGCGTCGGCTATATCAACGGCGAGTACAAGCTCAACCCGCTGATCGACGAAATGTCCGACAGCCAGCTCGACCTCGTGGTCGCCGGCACCACTGACGCCGTGATGATGGTGGAATCGGAAGCCAAGGAACTCAGCGAAGACGTCATGCTCGGCGCTGTCATGCATGGCCATGCAGGCTTCCAGCCGGTGATCGACATGATCATCCGCCTTGCCGAAAAATGCGCCAAGGAGCCCCGCCCCTTCACGAAGCCGGACGAAAGCGAACTCGAAGCCAAGGTTCGTGGCCTCGTCGAAGCCGATATCCGCGCCGCCTATGGTCTAAAGGACAAAGGCCAGCGTCACGAAGCCCTCTCCAAGGCGAAGGACAAGGTCAAGGT
>CAZLLB010000056.1:0-16456 GCA_964560165.1 uncultured Parvibaculum sp.
GCACGCCCATATACTCAGCGTCGTCCCGGGACTTGTTCCCGGGACCCATCTTCCCGCACGCACGGCCGGTCCGTCATGGATCCCGGGGACAAGCCCCGGGATGACAGCAAAGGCTAAGCCCGCTCCGTCACCTCAAGCGCAAACGCATAAACCAGCGCCACTTCCTTCAGCCGTTCAAAGCGCCCCGACGCGCCGCCATGGCCCGCGCCCATATTGATGCGCAGCAGCGTCAAATTCTTATCGGTGCGAAGCGCCCTGAGCTTTGCCACCCACTTTGCAGGCTCCCAATAGGTGACGCGCGGATCGGTCAGCCCGCCCAGCGCGAAGATATGCGGATAGGCCTGGCGCTGAACATTGTCATAAGGCGAATAGGAAGCCATGTAGCGATAGGCTTCCTCGCTCTCCAGCGGATTGCCCCACTCGTTCCATTCCGGTGGCGTCAGCGGCAGCGACGCATCGAGCATCGTCGCCATCACATCGACAAAAGGCACTTCAGCGACGATGCCCTTGAAAAGATCGGGCGCCATATTTGCCACCGCCCCCATCAGCATCCCGCCCGCGCTTCCACCATGCGCGACAATGGCCCCGCGCGACGTAAATCCTTCCTTCGCCAGATGCTCGCCCGCCGCGATGAAATCGGTAAACGTGTTGCGTTTCTTCAGGAGCTTCCCGTCCGTGTACCAGCGATAGCCCTTCTCCTTGCCGCCGCGCATATGCGCAATGGCATAGACGAAACCGCGATCGACCAGCGACAGCCCCGTCACAGAAAACGACGCCGGGATGCTGATGCCATAGGAGCCATAGCCATAGAGCAGGCAAGGCGCGCTGCCGTCGAGCTTCGTTGTCTTGCGGTAGAGCAGCGATACCGGCACCTTTTCGCCATCGCTGGCAGTCGCGAAAATCCGCCGCGTCACATAATCGTCGGGATTGTGCCCAGAGGGCACTTCCTGTCGCTTGCGAAGCACCCGCCCGCGCGTCTCCATGTCGTAGTCATAGACCTCGCTCGGCGTCGTCATCGAGTTGTAGGAAAACCGCGTGCGCGTCGTCGCATATTCATAGCCCGGCGACAGATTGAGATCGTAAGCCTCTTCATCAAATGCGATGTCGTGCTCGTCCCCATCCGCGTGACGCCGGATAACGATGCGCGTCAGCCCGTCGCGCCGTTCCATCCGCGCATGGTGGTCGCGATAGGCGACATGCGCCATCACCAGCGTCCCCGCCTTATGCGCCACCAGATCGCGCCATTGCGCGCGGCCCGGCGTTGCCACCGGCGCTTCCATGATCTTGAAGTCTTCCGCCCCGTCCGCATTGGTCAGGATCAGAAACCGCCCGCGTCCCTCATCATGGTCGATGTCATATTCGACACCATGCTCGCGCGCCCTCACGATTTTCGGCGGCGTTTGCGGCGCGTCGGCGGGGATCAGATAAATTTCGCTGGTCTGGTGGTCATGCGCTTCAACCAGCAGATAGGCACCGCTCTGTGTCTTGCCCACGCCGACATAAAAGCCCGTGTCTTTTTCTTCATAGATGAGCGCGTCATCCGCCGCCGCCGTCCTGATTACATGGCGAAAAACCTTCAGCGGCCTGTGTTCCTCATCGACGCGCACATAAAGGAAGCTCTCGCCCGCCGCATCCCAGGCCACACCGCCCGACATATCCGGCACTTCATCGGCAAGGTCGAGCCCTGTCGCAAGGTCGCGCACCCGCGCCGTAAAATATTCAGACCCCTTGATATCCGCCGTCCAGGCAAGCAGCCGATGGTCCGGCGAATGATCGACATCGCCGATATGAAAATAGGTCTCGCCTTCCGCCTCCTTGTTGCAATCGAGCAGCGTCTCATCGCCGCCCGTCGCGCCTTTGCGGCAGAAGATCGGATGCTGAGCCCCTTGGGCATAGCGCGTGAAATAGGACCAGTCGCCGTCAGGCGAAGGCACGGAACTGTCATCTTCCTTGATGCGTCCCTTCATTTCGGCAAATAGCGTCTCGCGCAAATCCTTGAGCGGAGACACCGTCTCTTCGGTGTAAGCGTTCTCCGCATCGAGATAGGCGCGAATATCGGCGCTGAGCGTCTGCGGGTCGCGCATCACCTCGCGCCATTCCGGGTCGCGCAGCCAGGCATAATTATCGACGCGCGTGATCCCGTGATGCGTATCGTTGAGCGGGCGCACCTCCGCCTTGGGCGCGAGTGCAGGAGGCGTCAATTTCATTGCAATGTCATCCTAAGCCCTCTCCCCTTGAGGAGAGGGTGGGTGAGGGGGCGCTTCGACGGGAGCAATGCCTCAGGGGTTGTCCTGCTCATCCGGCTTGAAGTCGAGCGCAATGCCATTCATGCAGAAGCGCAGTCCGGTCGGCTTCGGTCCATCGGGAAACACATGGCCGAGATGCGCTTCGCATGTCGCGCAGCGCGCCTCGATGCGCTTTATGCCATGCGACATATCCTCGACGCCTTCGATGGCTTCTTTCTCGATGGGCGTGAAGAAGCTCGGCCAGCCCGATCCGCTTTCATATTTCGTTTCGCCGCGAAAAAGCGGCGTCCCGCAGCAGATGCAGTAATAGGTGCCGGGTCGGTGTTCATTGACCCACGGACCTGTGAAGGCCCGTTCGGTGCCTGCGCCGCGCGTCACCGCATATTGTTCAGGACTCAATTCCTCGCGCCATTCGGCGTCGGTCTTGACGATTTTGGGGTGTGGTCTGCCTGTCATCGAATAACTCCGGCAATAATGAACTGATATAAAGATAGTCCCCGCTCCGGTTGAAAACCAGAGGCCACAAAAGAATACGGGCCCGGCTTCAATGCCGGACCCGTCATTCTTCCAGCGGCTGAAACCTTATGAAGCCGCTTTCAAGCTGTGCTTCAAATCTCTCATCTGGTCATGACCGGCCTTCACCAACGCATAGGCGCGTGCGATTGTTTCCTTCACCGGTGCCGAGAGTGTGTCGTCCTTCAGCGCGCTTTCATATTTTGCCTTTATGTGATCTTCGCCGCGTTCAACCTCGTTGACGACGCTCTGGTCGTCGCCGGTCAGACTGTTCTTGAGATTGAGGAACATGCGATGCGCCGAGGCGAGAACGGTTCCGTCGTCTTCGGGCTTGCCGCCAAGCTTCAGCACCTCGTCCTGTAATTCGGCGCTGAGCTGTTTGCGCTCCAGGCCATGCCGATCGAACAGCGTTTTGAACGCCGGATTTTTCGCTTCCTTCCCGGCATCCTGATAGCCATGCGCGCTATCCAGCGTCGTTTCGATAAGACCGTTCAGAATCTCGATGTCGTGTTTGACGTTGGCGGTCATGGGGCTGTTTTCCTTGTTGTCATGCGTCCGCGGCCATCGGCGATGAAAAGCCGATAGCGCGACGCGATGAGCGGGTGTGACATGAAGACAGCGCTTGGCGGCCTCGTTTGTTCCGGCCACAGGCTCCGCACAAAATAAAACCGCGCCGTCGCAATCAAGCGAAACGGCGCGGTTTAGATATTTCCCTCCGAAGAGGTTTCGTCTTATTCGAAAATCAGGCTCAGCGTTTCGGCGACCATGGCCGGACGCTCCTGGCCTTCGATCTCCATCGTTACTTCATTCGTGATCTGGTAGCCACCAGCCTTCGGCTGCGCGTCCTTCAGCTTGACACGCGCCCGCACCTTGGAGCCCACCGGCACCATCTGCGTGAAGCGCACGGAGTTCGAACCATAGTTGATGCCGCGCGTCGCGCTCTTGACGCCGCTGATCTTGCCCATCAGGAAGGGCAGCAGCGACAGCGTCAGGTAGCCATGCGCGATGGTCGGCATGCCGAGTTCTTTCTTGGTGCGCTCGGGGTCGATATGAATCCACTGATGGTCGCCTGTCGCGTCGGCGAATTTGTTGATCCGGTCCTGGTCGATCTCGACCCATTCGCTCACGCCGATCTCATTGCCCTTTTCGGCGATGTAGTCGGCAACAGTATTGAACATGCGCATCCGGCGTCTCCCGTTCGGTCTTGAGGGTATTCATTGGCGACAAGTTAGCCGCGACATGGCCCGCCGCCAACCTGATTCACTGCGACAGCCGGATCATCACCCGCCGGTCGTCTTCCGAATCCGACGTCAGCATGTCCTGGAGCCAGCCCCAGGCTTCCCCTTCGGTGCCGATCACGATGCGCGAGCGCGGCCAGCCCATGGCCTCGATCTCACGCGCCACGCTCACCGCCCGCTTGCGCCCGAGATTGGCGTTGGCGCTCGCGTTGCCGGTCTTGCTCGCCTTGCCGAACAAGCAGATTTGCTGCGCCTGATGACCTTTGGCTATACCGACGATGCGCTTGAGCTTGGCGCGGTCCTGTTCACGAAAGCGGCTCGAATTGGTGTCGAAATAGACGTATCGATCCTGCTTGAATTCCGCGCTGCCGGTCTGCTTGTTGTTGCAGCGCACGCCGGTCGTATAGACCTCGTTTGCCGCCGACGCGGGCGTATCGATGCTCATCAGCCCGAAAAGAGCGGCGGCAATTGCAGTCGCCGCAAGGGCGAAGCGCGGAAACGTCATGGCAAGGTCTCCTCAGAATCGGAAATAGACCTCACTATAACGTCCCGCTTCGCTTATCGCTCCATTCTTAGACGATCTTTGAATCGCGATTGCCCCAATACCGGTCGCGGATCAGGCGCTTGTAGAGTTTGCCCGTCGGATGGCGCGGTAGTTCTTCCTCAAAGTCGATCGAGCGCGGGCACTTGATCGCCGAAAGCTGCGTCTTGCAATATTCCAGCAGCTCGGCCTCGAAGGCAGGACCCGCATCGGCCCAATCGACCGGCTGCACCACCGCCTTCACCTCTTCGCCGAAGTCCTCGTTCGGCACGCCGATCACGGCGACGTCGGCCACTTTCGGGTGCATGACGAGCAGGTTTTCGGCTTCCTGCGGGTAGATATTGACCCCGCCGGAAATGATCATGAAAGCCTTGCGGTCGGTGAGGTACAGATAGCCCTCCGCATCCACCTTGCCGATATCGCCGAGCGTTGACCATGTCGGATGAACGGGATGGCGCGATTCTGCCGTCTTCTTCGGATCGTTGAAATATTCAAACTGCGCGTCGCTCTCGAAATAGATCGTCCCGGCCTCGCCCACAGGCAGTTCATTACCCTCATCATCGCAAATATGCGCGATGGCATTGAGCGGCTTGCCGACCGAGCCTTTATGCGCGAGCCATTCTTCAGACGTCAGCGCCGTGAAGCCATTGCCTTCCGAGCCTGCGTAATATTCATAAATCACCGGCCCCCACCACGCGATCATCTGCTCCTTCACGGGAATGGGGCAGGGCGCGGCAGCATGGATCGCCACCTTCAGCGATGACACATCATATTTCAGGCGCACGGCTTCCGGCATTTTCAGCATGCGGACGAACATCGTCGGCACCCACTGGCTATGCGTGGCCTTGTATTTCTCGATGAGCCTCAGCGATTCTTCCGCATCGAAATGCTCCATCACGATAACCGTGCCGCCGAGCTTCTGCGCCGACATCGACCAGCGGAGTGGCGCGGCGTGATAGAGCGGCGCGGGCGAGAGATAAACCGAGTTGCTGTCCATGCCGTAAAGGATCATGGCAAGCCCGACCAGCGCGCCCGGCTCGTCGATCGGCGTCTCGGGCAGCGCGTGGCGCACGCCCTTGGGTCGCCCCGTCGTGCCCGATGAATAAAGCATATCGACGCCCGAGGATTCGTCGGCAATCGGCGTCACCGGATATTTGTCGCGCGTCTCTTCATAGGATTCATATCCCGCAAGCTTTCCGCCGACGATGAACTTGCGCTCGACCTTCGGCAGGTGATTGCCCGAAATCAGCTCCTCTGCCACCGGCGCCAGCGCCGCCGAGGTGAAAAACATCTTCGCGTTGCAATCGGCTGCGATATAGGCGATCTCGCCCGCCGTTAGGCGCGAGGAAACTGCGGTGTAATAAAGTCCCGAGCGCTGCGCCGCCCAGCAGATTTCATAGAAGCGCGCATTGTTGTCCATAAAGATCGCAATGGCGTCGCCCCTCTTCAGCCCCGCATCGCGAAAGAGATGCGCTGCCTGGTTCGAGCGTTCGTCGAGTTCTTTATAGGTCACGGCCTCACCCGTCGCCGCCATGATATAGGCGGGCTTGTCGGGTGTGGTTTTGGCATGAACGGAAGGATGCATCGGGTCGTCTCCCAAGGGGCTTTTGGCGGAACTGCGAACCGCAAGCGTTTCGCCCTCTATAGGGACTTCGCTTTTCTGTGGGTCCGTTGTTATATCGGGGCAGAGGACAAGCCGTCACGCCCCGTTCCCCTGCAAAGGAACGCAAGTTTGCCGCCGCGTCAACTTCAAGAAAGTGGACGAGGGGTTGACGCAAGGGCAGAGCGGGCGACGCCACAAGAATTTCGGCATTTGCCGCTAACAGGGAGAAAAAAATGGCCTACGAGACGATCAAATATGACGTCGAAGACCAGATTCTGACCATCACCCTCAATCGCCCGGACAAGCTCAACGCTTTCACCGGCCAGATGATGATGGAAATGATCGACGCTTTCGACAAGGCCGATGCCGACGACAATGTCCGCGCCATCATCGTCACGGGCGAAGGCCGCGCCTTCTGCGCCGGCGCCGATCTCTCGGCCGGTGCCAAGACTTTTGACTATGAAAAGCGCGACGACCGCCCCGACAAGCAGGGCAATCCCGTCAAGGCCGATGGCTCGATCGACTGGAGCGACGAGGCCGTGCGCGACGGCGGCGGGCGTCTGACCTTGCGCATCTATGAATGCCTGAAGCCCGTCATCGCGGCGGTCAATGGCCCGGCTGTCGGCATCGGCGTCACCATGCAGCTTGCTATGGACATCCGCATGGCGTCGGATACTGCAAAATTCGGTTTCGTTTTCGCTCGCCGCGGCATCGTGCCGGAAGCCTGCTCAAGCTGGTTCCTCAATCGCGTCGTCGGAATCTCGAAGGCGCTTGAATGGACCTATACGGGCCGCGTCTTCGGCGCGCAGGAAGCCCTCGATGGCGGCCTCGTCCGCTCGCTTCACAAGGCCGATGAGCTTCTCCCCGCTGCTCGCGCGCTCGCACGCGAAATCGCTGACAACACCGCACCGGTCTCCGTCGCCCTCACGAGGCAGATGCTCTGGCGCATGGCCGGTGCAGATCACCCGATGGAAGCCCACAAGATCGACAGCCGCGCCATCTACGCGCGTGGCCGCACGGAAGACGCAAAAGAAGGCGTCGTCTCCTTCCTCGAAAAGCGCCCGGCTGTTTACCCCGACAAAGTGTCGAAGAACATGCCGTCCTTCTTCCCCTGGTGGCCGAAGCGCGAATACAAATAATGCAAAAGGGCAGGCCGCAGGGCCTGCCCTTTTTCTTTTCCGTCATTGCGAGGCCGAAGGGCCGTGGCAATCCAGCCTTGCTGAATATGCCGCCCTGGATTGCTTCGGGGAACCTGTGCTTGGGCCGCGCATCGCGCGGGTGCGCAATGGCGACGCCTAACCCCGCTCTCCAGCCCTCGGCGCTTCCATCCGCCAGAGCGGCGTGAAGAAGAAAATCGACAGCCACAGCACCGCCATCAGCGCCACCGGCACCAGCACGGCGTCGAGCACGCCCAGATATTTGATCACATAGCCCGTCAGCAGCGCTCCAATAGGCCCGCCGCCCATCGAACCCAGTTGAAAGGCCGCGATCAGTCGCGCGCGCATATGGGGCTCGGCGAATTCCTGCACCACCGCACGCGATTGCGTCATCGACACGCCGCCCGCAAGCCCCCAGCAAAGCGCCAGCGCATCGACGACATAGATCGGAAATCCGAAATGCATGACCACCATCACGCATGAGCCGGTGCACATGGCCAGCATCATCGCGCGGCCCTGCCGCCGGATCGGGCGGAACCGGCTCAGCGTGAAGGACGAGATGCCGATACCGCCAAAGAAGCACATGTTGATCATCGCCAGTTCAAACGAACTGCCGTGATAGACGTCGCGCACCATGATCGGAAAGAGCACCATGAAGACGCCCATGAACAGCACACCCGACATGAACATCATGATGATGACGGGCCGTAGCCGGTCGCTCTGCCACAGCACCACCAGCCCTTCCTTGATGTCGGAAAGCTGCGAGGTGCGCGCGCGGTCGCTCACCATCGGCGGCGCTGGCGAGAGCTTCGATGTTGTCATCGCCGCAAAACCGAGCAACACGCTCTGAAGCACAAAAAGCCCCGGCGCGCCCACCACCATCGCCATGCCGCCAAGCAGAAACCCGCCTACCTGGCCGAGAAATTGTCCGCTCATGGCCAGCGCCACGCCGCGCTGAATATTGCCCTTGAGGTTGATAATCGCGATCCGCGTCAACATCGCATCGCGCGCGGGCATCACATAAGCGCCGAGAATGCCGAGCACCACACCAAATCCCAGCATGATCTCGTAGGTGATGTGCCCGAAATAGATGATCGCCGCCAGCAGCAGCGGCGGTATCATTTGCAAGATCTGCAAGCGCCGCAAATGCCTGCGCAATTCCATACGGTCGGCCAGCGCGCCGCCAAACAGCGTGAACAGCAGCATCGGCAGCATCATCATCATTTGCGCAATGCCGACGCGGGCCGAGCTTTCATGCAGAACGATGGCGATGAGCCAGGGAAAGATCACGCCCTGAATGCCGGTGGAAATGAAATAGAACCAGATTCCGCTCATATACCAGGCGAGGTCGGCAGGCCCTTCGCCCGCTTGCAACTCCCTGTTTTCTTTCACGCTCAAGCCTCGTCCGCGTGGTAGTGCCAGATCGGCGATATGAAGAGAAGCGCGACAATGCCGATCATCACGACAGACGGCACAAGCACCGCATGCTGAATGCCAAGCCAGCCGGTGAGAAATCCCATGATCAGCGAGCCGATAGGCGCGCCGCCCGAAAAGCCGAGCTGATAGAGCGCCAGCACTCGCGCTCTGTGGCTGGCGGGTGCGGCAAGCTGCACGATCGTCCGCCCCATCGTCATCGTCGTGCCCGCGCCGATCCCCCAGAGGAAGCACAGAAAGCACAAGACCCAGAAGGGCATGCTGAGCGACAGCAGCGCCAGAATGATGAGCCCGCTCGTCACCGCGCCCATCATCACGCGGCCACGCCGCGCGATGTGACCGATTTTCAGTAGCGCCATGGTGGCGAAAATCGTCCCGCCCCAGAAGCAGATATTGATCAGCGCGAACTTCACAGTGAATTCGCTGACCGTGCTGTGATAGACGTCGCGCACCATCAGCGGCAGCACCACCATGAAGCTGCCGACATAAAAAAGCCCGACCGCGAAATTAAGCCCGGTCACCGCAAAGGCGATCTTGTGCGCCCGTGCCGTCGCAATCCCGTCAAGGATTTGCGCAAGCCTTCCCTCGCCCGTGGGCTCATGCGCGGGCGGCAGCGGCGCAAGCTTTGCTGTCGCAAAAGCGCCGGCCACCAGCATCGCCATCTGAAACAGCAGCAGCGCAGGCGCGCCGACAATGGCCGCGAAGGCGACGATCAGCATCCCCGCAAGCTGTCCGGCCATTTGCGTGCCCATGGCCAGCGTCACCGCCTGCTGGATGCCGGTTTCAGCGATCCGTGTCAGCGCCGAATCTCGTGCTGGCATGGCGAAGGCACCGAGCGTTCCCATGGCCAGCGCATAGGCGATCAGCACCGCATAGTTCAGATGCCCGGCGAGATAGACAGCGGCCAGCACCAGCGGCGGCAGGGCCGCAAGCGCATGGACACGAATGAGGATGCGTCTCACATCGCCATGATCCGCCGTCGTGCCGCCAAGCAGCATGAAAAGCAGCGCGGGTGCCATCAGCGACATTTGCGCGATGCCGAGCCGCGCGGCCGATTCGTGCAGCACCTGCGTCACCAGAAACGGGAAGATCACGAACTGGATGCCGAGGCTGATATACCAGCTCGCCTGTCCGCCGAGATACAGCCGCAGGCGTTGCGTACGGGCTTCCGCCATACCCGTTTTCGATTGATCTGGCCCCGGCGCGTTCATGAAAACTCCCCCGCGATTCTGCTGTCGCGCAATTATTGTGGCGGGGACTATAGCACCTGCTTTCGCGCCCGCCTGCTACGTGAATTTTTTTTGACACTGCCCCACCCAAGGCGAGATTTCAGCTTCCGTTAAGCGTTCACGAGCATAAAGGGACCCGACGTTCCGCCTCTTTGCCAGCCGCCTGTCGTCCGTAAATTCGAGTTCCCCAATGACCAATCCAACAGCCCGCGATCTCGCCGAGCCGGTTGCGCCGCTCGCCCCCGGCATTTCCTGCGCCGAGGTCTTCGAGCGCCTGCTCGACGAAGGTGACCTGCTGAATATTCCGGTCGTGGACAATGGTCGCCCCGTGGGTCTGGTCAGCCGTCAGGATTTTCTGCTCGTCTATGTCCGCATGTTCGGACGCGAAATCTATGGCCGCCAATGCGTCACGGCACTGATGAACAAGAGTCCCGTTATTGTCGATGCGGGTATGAATTGCGAAGACATCAACGCCCGGCTTTTTTCCACGCCCGAAAGCTCGCCGCTTCAGGGCTTCATCGTTGTCGAAAACGGGCTCTATCTGGGCCTCGGCTCTGCCGCAACGCTGATGCGCATCATTGCGGATATCATCACCCGCCGTGCCGAAGAGCTGGAGCGCCAGCGCCGCCGCGCCGAAGCGGCCAGCGAAAGCAAGACGCAATTCCTCGCCGGCATGAGCCACGAATTACGCACGCCGCTCAACGCCATCATCGGCTTTGCCGATCTGATGCGGCTGCAACTTCTCGGCCCGCTCGAGCCGCCGCGCTATCGCGACTATGTGCAGGACATCCATCACAGCGGCGTCCATCTCCTGCACATGATCAATGAGCTTCTCGATATGGCCAAGATCGAGGCGGGCCATGTCGATCTCCGCGAAGACGTGATCAATCTCCGCGACATCGGCGCTGAGGTCCTGCGCATGTTGCGACAGTCCATCGAAACCGCGCGTGTGAAGCTGAGCACCGTCATGCCTGCGGCCTTGCCGCTCATTATCGCCGACGAGCAGCAGGTGCGCCGCGTTTTGGTGAACCTCTTGTCGAACGCGATCAAGTTCACGCCCGCCGGGGGCGCCATCATCTTGTCCGCGCAAGAAAAGGGCGGTGGTCTCGAAGTCACCGTGGCCGATACCGGCATCGGCATCCCACCCGACAAACTCGACAAGGTGCTGGAGCCCTTCGAGCAGGTCGAGAATTCCTTCACCCGAACTCGCGCCAGAACCGGCCTCGGCCTGCCGCTCACCAGAGCCATGGTCGAAGCTCATGGCGGAAAGCTTATCCTCGAAAGCGAGTTGGGGCAGGGGACCACAGTGCGTATCTCGCTGCCCGCGACCCGCATCGTCAGCGGCAGGAAAACCGACGCGGCCTGAAATCTTCAATCAAAATTTGAACTGTCACCCCGGGCTTGTCCCGGGGTCCAGGGGTCGCTTGCTCTGTGTTCGCCGCCCTGGATCCCGACATGAAGCCGGGATGACAAAGGTGGTTTCTTTCAAAGCATCAAACCGGCGAAGCCCCATTGACGAGCCCGAGCCCCGCCGTCTTGTAGCCGAGCAATTCCAGCATCGTGTCGGATGCAAATTGTTTCACCGAAGGATCAAGCGCCAGAAACCAGTTCTCCTGCGTCCGGTAGATTGGCTTCGTGTACCAGGCGAAAATTCCGGCGCGGCGTTTGTCTGTGGTGCTGTTATGCCCGGTCTTGTGCCAGACGCGCGCCTCCATCACGATCATCGTGCCCGCAGGCGCTTCCATCGGCACAGTCGCCGCGCTCGCTTCATCCGCCCTCGGCGTCCGATGCAGTAAATGGCTTCCCGGCACCATCCGCGTCGCGCCGTTTTCTTCCGTGAAGTCGTCAACGCACCAGCAGATGTTGACGCCCTGCGGCTCGGCGGGCCAAGGCTCCGGCACGAATATCTGGTCGGCATGAAGCACCATTTCGCCGCCGCCCGGCCCGGTGATATTCGCTGAAATATTCCCAAGCAGCGCTGGCCAGCCGATCACTGATCGCAGCAGTTCAAGCGCGGCGGGGTGCTCCACCAGATCGGAGAACACCGGATCGCGGCTCAGCACGTTCCACACGCGCTGATTGGTGTCATCATGCGCATAGTCGAGCCCGAATTTCTGCTCGCGCCCCCGCACCCTGTCGTCATCCGCCGCGCGGTAAAGCGCCTCGCGCGCCCGTTTGAGTTTATCGCCCGCCAGCACGCCCTCGACCATGCAAAGCCCATAGGTCTTGATGTCGCGCGCCGCTTGCACCAGATCGCGCGTCGGCTTGGGCAATCCGTTCTGTTCCATCACGCATCTTCCAGATAGAGCGTCTGCAAATCACTCGTCGGATTGACGCCAAAGCCCAGCATCTCGCGCATCAGCGGGTTCATCTGCCTCAGAAGTTCAGGCTTCACCGACTGATACCAGTTCCATTGTGGCCGCAGGAATGGCCGCACGTAATAGGCAAACAATCCCGCTCGCGTCGTCTCCGCGCTGACATTCGGCCCCGTCTGATGCCAGACGCGTCCATCCATCACGAAAATCGAACCCGCCTTGCAGGTGATCGGCACGGCCTCGTCATAGCTTTTCTGAAAATCCGGCCCATGATCTTTTTTGTGCGAACCCGGAATAAACCGCGTCGCCCCGTTCTCCACCGTGAAATCGTCAAGCGCCCAGCCGACATTGATCGCAAGCGGGTAGGGCGGCCAAGGTGCTGGCACATAGCCCTGATCGGCATGCATCCCCATCGCCCCTGATCCCGGCGCGGTGACATTGGCCGAAAAATTCGATAGCAAAAACGGCGCACCGATCAGATGCGTCACCAGCGCGATGGCGGTCGGATGTTCAACGAGATCACGAAACACGCGATCCTTGCCCACAAGATCGAAAACCCGCGTGTTCCGCGTATCTGGATCGAATGAAAACCCGTGAAGCTGCACGCCCTGCGTGGCGTCCGCCGCAATGCCGCGCTTCAACGCCTCCCTCACCGCGCCGATGCCCGCCGCATCGAGCACATCCTCGATGATCGTCAAACCATGATCGTCAAGTTGCCGCTGCGCTTCCTCGACATCGCGCGCGACCGGAAGCTCGTCCTTCGACGTTGTCATCCTGTCTCCTCCCGCAAAAACTCTGCGGGCAATGAGAGAGGGCGTCAACCACCCATGCCGAAGCGCCGCTTGTCCCGGCGTCACCTAGCCTTTGCCAACCCCACCATCTCGCGATAGATCAGCACTCGCCGACCATCACCGCCACGCAGCGCCGCAGCCACCATCGCATCCGCCACAGTCTCCCCGCGAATGCTCTTGTAAACCGAGGCCCCGCCGATCATCAGCGGATTGAGCAGCGGCGTCAGCGCCCCGACAATGCTTTCGAGCGGGCGCGGCTCCGCCCGTGCACCGATCAGCATCCCCGGCCTGAAAATATTGAGCGCCGCAAAGCCAAGCGCCGAAATGGCGTCCTCCGCCTCGCCCTTCACCCGCGAATAGAAAATCGTCGAGCCCGCTCCCGCGCCGATCGCTGAGACAAGCTGAAACCGCTTCGCGCCCGCCGCCTTCGCCGCCTGCGCAAACCCAACCACATAGTCGAAATCGACATGTCGGAATTGCGCCTGGCTTCCCGCAATCTTGATCGTCGTCCCCAGCGCGCAAAACGCATCGTCAACACGCGCGCCCAATTCTGCCACCGCGCTTTCCACCGCATCAAGCGGCGTCACGATCTGCGTGAGCTTTGGATGTTCCACCGCCAGCCGCTTGCGCGTCACCGCGATCACGCGCGCATAATCGGGCGAGGTCAGCAGCCGCGCCAGCACATGCCCGCCCACCAGCCCGCTCGCGCCCGCGATCAGCGCCGTCCGTCCCTCGTTGCTCATCTCGGTGCCTCCCCCGTATATCTCGCCCGTGGGCGGATCATCTGCCCGCCGCGATGCTGCTCGATCGCATGGCCGATCCACCCCGCCGCGCGCCCGAGCACAAAGACCGCGAGCCCCGCGCCCGGCAGCATCCGAAGCGTAGCCCCCATCGCGCCAATGGCGAAATCAATGCTCGGCTTCACGCCGCCCGCATCCGCCATCACATCGATGATCCGCTGCGAGCGCAGAAACGCCGGATCGTCGCCATAGTTTTCCTGCATCATCTTCAGCAGCGTCCGCCCGCGCGGATCGCCGTCTGGATAGAGCGGATGCCCAAAGCCCGGCACCGGATCGCCATTCCGCAACCGCGTCAGCACCGCATGTTCAAGGTCCTGCCGATGCGCCATGTCGGTCAGAAAACTCTCCACCCGATTGGTGAAGCCGCCATGCCTTGGCCCTTCAGCTGCGCAAATACCCGCCTGCACCGAGGCATAAAGCGTCGCGCCCGTCCCCGCCACGCAGCGCGCGGTAAAGGCCGAAGCATTGAGCTCATGGTCGGCGCAAAGCACCAGCGCCGCGCGAATGAGATTGGCGGCCCGCTTGTCGCCCATGGTCAGCGCGCGCGCCAAGACCTCATGCACCGGCTCGGCCGAAGGCTGAACGCCTGAGATCACGGCGGCGACGAAGCGCAGCAGCCGCGCTCCCGTCGCCGCCAATCCGCGATCTGTCATGTTGTAAACGCCGGGGTCGCTCAGCGCCGCCACAGGCAGCAGCGACAGGCACCGCTCGATGCGCGGCACATCGGCAAGCTGGCCGTTCAGTGTTTCCAGCAGCGGCGTCATCACAGGCACCGCGTCGCGCGTGAAGGGCTGCACATCGCGGCAGCCCCAGAGCAGCGCCGCCACTTGCTCAAGGCTCGAGTTCTGCGCCAGCGCCGTCGCATCCGAGCCGCGATAATGCAGCCTGCCATCGGCAATCAGCGTGATGGCGCTGTCGAGCACCGGCGTTCCGCCGAAATTCATCACCGACACACCGCCCGGTTGCGGCGAGGCAGCGGCGAGCCCCGCGCGCCTTTCCTTCAGCCTGCGGACATCTTCGGCCCGGTAGCGCTTCGCCCGCGTGTCCGCCACCGGCTCCGAGCGGATCATGTCGCGACTGACATAGGCATAAAGCGTCGCAAGGCTCACCCCCAGCTCGGCGGCGGCCTCCTTGGCGGAAAGGTAGAGATTTTCAGGCGCTTGCTCTTTTTTTGGCATTGTCAGCTCATATTTATATATTGATCAGCTTAATCAAGATTGACGATATTGCAACTGCGAACCAGATTACCTCCCAAGCGGGCCGCCAATGGTTTTCCCGCCCGAAGAAAGAGGTGATGTGATGTCCGAAAACAAAATTCTCAGCCGCGCCAGCGCCAATGGTCTCGACAAGGTCGTGGCCGCCGAAACCGCGCTCAGCAGCGTCGATGGCGAGGCGGGCCGTCTGGTGATCGCCGGCTACGATCTGGAAGATCTGGTCGCCACCCACGACTTCGAGGCCGCCACCGCCCTCCTGTGGCGCATAGCAGGCCGCGATCCGGCCCTTTCGGCTGAAAGCCTCCGCGCCCAGTTGGGCGAGGCCCGCATGATGGCCTTCCGCCTCCTGCCGGTGCTGCTGGCCTCCACCAAGGGCCTCACAGTGACTGAGGGTCTCCGCGCCGGTCTTTCCCTTCTGTCCGATGATGGCGACCTCGCTTCTGAAGTCCGCGCCGTCGGTGCAGTCCCCGTTTTCGTCGCCGCCCTCTGCCGTCACGAAATGGGCAAGCCCGCCATTGGCCCCGTCGCCCATCACGGCCACGCCGCCGATTTCCTGCGCATGTTGCGCGGTGAGCCTGCCGCCCAGGCCGAGATCGATGCGCTCAACGCCTATCTCGTCACCGTCACCGATCACGGCATGAACGCCTCGACATTCACGGCCCGCGTCATCGCCTCCACGCGGGCGGGCATGGTTTCCTCGGTCGTCGGCGCGCTCTGCGCCCTCAAAGGCCCGCTCCATGGCGGCGCGCCCGGTCCCGTCCTCGACATGCTCGACGCCATCGGCACGCGCGATAACATCGCCCCCTGGCTGAAGCGCGAGATCGCCAAGGGCGAACGCCTGATGGGCTTCGGCCACCGCGTTTACAAAGTCCGCGATCCTCGCGCCGATGTCTTCAACAAGGCCGTCACATTGCTCACCAATGGCAATGAGCGCGTCCTCTTTGCCCGCGACGTCGAACGCGGCGCATTGGCCGCGCTCCGCGAAGCCAAGCCCGACCAGCGCCTCGACACCAACATGGAATATTACACAGCCATCTTGCTCGAAGCCCTCGGCATCCCGCGCTCGGCCGTCACCGCCGTCTTCTGCCTCTCGCGCATCGCAGGCTGGACCGCGCATGTCATGGAACAAGAACGCGTCGGCCGCCTCATCCGCCCGCAGTCGGTCTATGTAGGCGAATGGCCGGGCGACGAAGCGGCGGCTTAGGTTGCTGGCCGTTGCCAAAAAAAGACTGTCATCCCGGGCTTGTCCCGGGATCCAGGGCCGCGTGCCGCGAGCAGGCCGCCCCTGGACCCCGGCAACAAGGCCGGGGTGACAGCATAATTTCTTCGACCCTCATGCTGAGGAGCGGGCAAAGCCCGCGTCTCGAAGCACGAG
>CAZLLB010000057.1:0-16383 GCA_964560165.1 uncultured Parvibaculum sp.
GGCGCGATATTCTGCGACGCCCTTGTTGGTGCATCCTTTCAGATCCTGGTCGAACAGGAAGATGCAGACCATCGGGATGTAGCGCTCGTTGCAAGGCAGATCGCGAATATAGGTTTGCTGCTCCGGTGTGCGCTTGTCCCACCACTCCTGCATCCGGTCGTCCGGAATCTTGCGGGTGTCGCTCTGCATGCAATCAGGCGCCTTGTCGGCCAATGCCGCTGTTGGCAGCATGGTCCATACCGCCAAACCCATCGCCAAGGCAAAGAACGCCTGTACGAAACTCCTCATCTCTTACTTCCTCCCTGTAAATCAGTACCCGGTTGTTAAACAGCCGGTCTCTCCGTTTCCGTCGTCATCCGAAGATCAGCTTGTTGTCGCTGAAAAAGGTTGCTTGAAAGTCTTTTTGAATTTCTCTTTGCAATCGGCCATTTCCTGCGAGAGCAGGTCGAGCCCCTTCGCCTCGCATGCCTTGTTGGCCCGGTATTCAGCCAAGCCCTTGTTCGAGCATTCGACCAGATCGGGGTCGTACAAGAAAATGCATACGATCGGCACAAAGCGCTCTTCGCAGGGAAGCGCCAGGACGATGCGCTGCTGCTCGGGCGAGCGCCTGTGCCACCAGCCCATGGCACCTTCCTTGTTTTTGATCTCGGAGGACATCGGGCATTTCAAATAATCCTCCAGCCCCTGATCCGCAGCGACAGCAGGAACGATCAAGGCACCCGCAACAAGTGCGAACCCCATAAGCGCCGCGAGCACAATCTGCGGAAAAGTCCCCATCGCCATCCCTCCCAAGATAGTAAGTGACTTTTACTAGATTAGCACAGCCAAGCAAATGGAGAAAACATCGACGCGTCGCTAATTGTTAAATTTACGCAACGAGACCGGCTCAAGAGTGAGCCGGTCTCGTCACCTAAGCAGTACAAAAACTGCTGAAAATCAGGCAGTCGCCACCGCGCTCGGGCGGCTTTTCATGCGATCAAACCAGGCCAGAACATTCTTGTTTGCCGGATTGATCGGCTGGCCAACGGCAGCGCCGAAATCGAGAAACCCGAACAGAAGAATATCTGCAAGGGTCAGGCGCTTGCCTGCAAGGAACTCTTTGCCCACGAGAAGCTTGTCGAGCCATGTGAGCTTGTCCTGCGCCAGCGCCTTCAGGCCGTCAGCAGCCTCCGGCAGGCAAAGCATGCGATCCTTGAAGAGTGGAAGACCGGCTGAGTAGCGGAACGCGCTTGTCAGCGGTTCGCAGATGCCAAGATCGACACGGCGCGTCCACATGCGCGTTTCAGCGCGCTCTTCGGCGTTTGTGCCGACAAGCGGGTTGGCTGGAAATTTTTCATCCAGATATTCGCAGATGGCGGTGATCTCGGCGAGCACCTGGCCGTTATCCAGTTCGAGCGCCGGAAGCTGTCCGCTCGGATTCTTCGACAGATAAGGCTCGCGACGGTTCTCGGCGGCCATAAGATCGACCTCCTCGAACGGGATCTCGATACCCTTTTCCTTCATGAACATTTTCACGACGCGCGGGTTGGGTCCGATCGAATTATAGAACTTCATAGCTAATCTCCCTGTAGGTCCGATCTGTGCCGGGTGGAGAATCCTTATCCGAATGTTGCTGTTCGCGCCAGCACCGAGGCTAGCATTTGGCACAATCGTTCTGCTCATCATTGGCTCTTGTGTCCGTGCCGCTGGGCCATGACTATGCCCAACCCGAAAGGCGAAGGAAGAATGAGAGAATGACGGAAGCTCGCCCGGAAGAGGGTATTTTTTATGGCTGGTATGTCGTTGCGGCGATCCTCGCCGTGCTCGCCGTTGGGTCAGGCCTCGGCTTTTACAATCTCTCGGTCTATCTGAAGGCCTTAGTGGATCACGGAGGTTTCTCCGTCGCTTCGACCTCGACGGCGACTGCATGTTTTTTCGTTGCGAGCGGCGTCGCCGGCCTGGCCGTCGGCGCTTTGATCGAGCGTTATGATGTGCGCTGGGTGATGACGGCGGGTGCGCTGATCTGTGGCGGCAGCATGTTCGCAGCGGCGCATGTGAAAACGCTCTGGCAACTTTATGCTTTCTACTCCGTGTTCGGAGCCGGATATTCGGCTTGTGCACTTCTGCCGGGCACCACATTGGTGGCGAGGTGGTTTGCACGGCGGCGCTCGCAAGCACTTTCGATCGCATCGACCGGCTTGTCGCTCGGCGGCATTTTGCTGACACCCCTCTCGGCCAAGCTCATCGAACAATTCGGGTTGGCGGGTGCGGCTCCCTGGCTTGCGATGATCTTTGTGTTCGGCATCATTCCGATTACATGGATCGTGATCCGGCCAAGCCCGCTCGCCTTTGGCTACGGCCCTGATGGCGATCCAGTGATGAGGGACGAAAAAGGTATTCCATTGCCAGCGGATGGCATTGATTTCGATGTCGCCATACGCAGCCGCTTTTTCATCCTCATGACGCTCACCTTTATTTTCGGAATGATGGCGCAGGTGGGCGGCATCGCGCATCTCTTCAGTCTGGTCGCAGGGCGAACGGGAAGCGATGACGCTGCCGCGCTGGCTTTGGCTGTGATGGCCGGGGCCAGTGTTGTCGGACGTCTCATTGGCGGCTGGGCGCTCTCCTATATTTCGTCGCGCGGATTCGTGATCGGCCTCACCATTGGGCAGGGTGTCGTCCTCGTTCTTCTGGCATTTGCGGAAAGCACAGTGAGCCTCGTCGCGTCGTCGCTTCTGTTCGGGTTGACTGTCGGCAATCTGTTGATGATGGCACCGCTGCTGAGTGCGGAAGCTTTCGGCCTCAAAGCCTATGGCCGTATCTTTTCAATCAACCAACTCTGTAACGTGGTTGGTGTCGCCGCCGGGCCGGTCGTCATGGGCCAACTCTATGCGCGAGCGGGAGGTTATCACGCCGCTTTTCTTGCGATGGCTGTGGCCTCCGGGTTTGCTTTGATACTCATCTGCGCGGCAGGTCCGGTTCGCGCTCTTCTCGATAGAAGGCAAAAATGACAAGAAATTTCGGCTCAAGCGTGGTGCTCGACAACCCGGCTTTCATCCACGAGACAGCACTCATCTATGGCAAGGTTCAGATCGGCGAAGGCGCGTCGCTCTGGCCGTATGTGGTCATTCGCAGCGAAATGCACGAGGTACGCATAGGACGTCACACCAACATTCAGGATTTTGTGATGATCCATGTGGGCAACACGACGCCGACGATAATCGGCGAAAATTGTTCCATTACGCATCACTGCACGATCCATGGTGCCGATGTTGGCGACAATTGCCTGATCGGGATCAATGTCACTTTGATGGACGGAGCGAAGATCGGCGCAAACTCGATTGTCGCAGGCCATTCCATTGTCACGGAAGGCACGGTCATTCCCGAGAATTCCATTGTCGCGGGCTCACCCGCCAAGGTGATCAAGACACGCGACAACAGGGTCGCCAACGCGATGAACGCGGCTTTTTATTTTGAGAACGCCAAAGCCTATGCACGCGGCGAACATCGGATCACCGAACAGGATACGTTCAAACGGGCCATGGAAGTGGAACTCAAGCGCCTCACTGCCGCCGATTAGATTAGGGTGCGCGGCTTTTCCGCTTGTAGCGCAGCGCAAAAGGCTTAAGTAAACCGCATTCGCTATTTGCTGGAGTTTTCGCGGAGATGAGCGCCGAAAGCCCATCCCCCGACCGTGACGGCCGCCCGAAGGGCGGTCTTTTCTATGGTTGGTACATCGTCGCCACGGTCTTTTTCATGCAGACCGTGTCTTGCGGCCTGATTTTTTATAACCTGTCGATCTTCCTCAAAGCCTTCGTTGTCCAAAACGGATTTGCGGTTTCCACAGTTTCGAATGCGACGGCTTCATTTTTCGTCGCTGGTGGAATTGCGGGCCTTGGCGTTGGCTGGCTTATGGATCGCTACGATCCACGCGTTATCATCACTGTCGGCGCGTTTTGTGCGGCGATCGCCCTCGCCTCCGCCGGGCATGTGCAAGAGCTGTGGCAGCTTTATGCGTTCTACATCCTCTTCGGTATAGGCAACGCCGCCGTTGCGGTGATCCCCGGCACGACCATTGTTGCACGCTGGTTCAACCGGCAGCGCTCGCGCGCCATAGCCTATGCCTCCACCGGCCTTTCGCTCGGCGGTATCATCTTCACGCCCATCTCAGTGGCGTTGATCCAGAAGATCGGGCTTGGACATGCTAGCTACTGGCTCGGATTCATTCTGATCCTCGGCACGGTGCCGATCGCCTGGATATTCCTGCGGCCCGACCCCGCATCCATGGGCCTCGCGCCTGATGGCGATGCTCCCGTGGTCGATGCTGAAGGGCGGATCCTCGCGCCGGATGGTGTTTCTTTCATTGATGCGATCCGCAGCCGCTTCTTCATTCTTTTCACCACTGCTTATGTCTTCTCGATGATGGCGCAGGTCGGCAGCCTTGCGCATCAATTCCGGCTGGTCTCGACACGCACGGGCGATGACCACATAGCGGCCTGGGCCGTCTCCGTCATGGCGGCGGCAAGCATTACAGGGCGTCTCGTCGGGGGCTCCGTGCTGTCGCGCGTTTCTTCAAAGCGCTACTTGCAGGGCGTCTTTGTGTTGCAGGCGATTTCCTTCACGCTCTTTGCCTTTGCCGATGGAGTCATGGCGCTGATGATTGTCTCTGCCATGTTCGGCGCGACCGTCGGCAACATGCAGATGATGCAGCCGCTCATCATGGCTGAGGCTTTCGGCCTCAAAGCCTATGCGCGCATCCTGTCTCTGGCACAGATGATCACCACCTGCGCCAACGCTGCCGGACCAGCGCTGATCGGCTTCATGTATGAGAGCGCGGGCGGCTACAAGCCCGCTTATCTGCTGATCGCAGCCTCGTCGGTTATCGGGATCATGGCGCTGTCCGCGGCAGGTCCGGTACGGGCATTGATCGACAAGCGATAGATTCGGGTTAAAGTGGGTTATTCCCACCGCACCGAATTGACGGACCCATCCGATGAAACTTCCGATGAATTTCTACAAGCCGCTCGCCATTGGCGCGCCCGAGCCCTATCGGGAACTGCCTGTCGCGCTGGAGCGCATGATCCATTTTTTTCCCGGCCATAACGAGAAAGTAAGATCGAAGGTCGGCGAGATGATCCCGCTGGCAGATGTGATCCTCGGAAATCTTGAAGACGCTATTCCGGCGGACGCGAAAGATGCCGCGCGTAAAGGCTTTATCGAGACGGCCCAGGCGCTCGATTTCGGCCAGACGGGGCTCTGGACCCGCATCAACCCGCTGAACAGCCCATGGATGCTCGACGACATCACCGAGATCGTCGCCGCCGTTGGCAACAAGGTCGATGTCATCATGCTGCCGAAGGTCGAGGGTGCCTGGGACATCCACTATCTCGATCAGCTACTTGCTCAACTTGAGGCCAAGCACTCGATCCGCAAGCCGTTGCTCATTCATGCGATCCTTGAAACAGCGCAAGGCGTCAAGAATGTCGAGGAGATCGCCTCTGCCTCGCCGCGTATGCACGGGATGAGCCTTGGGCCTGCCGATCTTGCAGCTTCGCGCAAAATGAAGACCACGCGCGTCGGTGGCGGGCACCCCGGCTATGGAGTACTGGAAGATCCTCGCGCAGATGGTGGCAAGCGTGCTTACGCGCAGCAAGACCTTTGGCACTACACATTCGCCAGAATGGTCGATGCTTGTGTCGCGAGCGACATCCGGCCTTTTTATGGTCCCTTCGGCGATATCAAGGATCTGGAAGGCTGCGAGCAGCAGTTCCGCAACGCCTTCTTGATGGGATGCGTTGGCGCCTGGTCGCTGCATCCGGGCCAGATTGCCATTGCAAAAAAAGTCTTCAGCCCCGATCCGGCGGAAGTGCTGTTTGCAAAGAAGATTCTTGCCGCGATGCCTGACGGCACCGGCGTTGCGATGATTGATGGCAAAATGCAGGACGACGCGACCTGGAAGCAAGCCAAGGTCATGGTCGATCTGGCAAAGAAGGTCGCGGCGCGCGATCCCGAATTCGCCAAAGCCTACGAATTCTGACCTAAGCCTGCAAAACCTGAGATGACGCGGCCCGGGTAAAACCGGGCCGCGTCTTCAATTTCAGGACAATGTCGCCAACGCGGCGGCATTGAACGGCATCAGAGCGTCGAAGCGCTCCTCGTGTATCTTGCGCGCCCATTCCGGATCGACCAGCAGCGCACGGCCCACCGCAACAAGGTCGAACTCGTCTTGTTCCAGCCGGACAAGCAGATCGTCGATGCCGGTAGCCTGCGATGCCTCCCCACCGAAAGCAGCGATGAATTCGCCCGAGAGGCTGACACTGCCGACGGTGATCGTCGGCTTGCCTGTGAGCTTCTTTGTCCAGCCTGCCAGATTGAGTGTCGAGCCTTCAAATTCGGGTTCCCAGAAACGCCGTGTCGAGGCGTGGAAGCAATCGACGCCCGCATCCGACAATGGTTTCAGAAATTCGCCAAGCTGTTCCGGCGTCGTGGCGAGCTTCACGGTGAAGTCCTGCTGCTTCCACTGCGAAAAGCGAAGGATCAACGGATAGTCCTTACCCGTTTCACGGCGGATCGCTTCGATGATCTTGACCCCGAATTCGGTGCGCGCGCGCATGCTGCCGCCAAACTCGTCCTTGCGCTCGTTCAGCCCTTCCCAAAAAAACTGGTCGATCAGATAGCCATGCGCGCCATGGACCTCGACGCCGTCAAAGCCGATTTCCCGAGCGTCGGCGGCGGCGCGTCCGAATGCGTCTATGACCTTCTGGACGTGATCCTTCGTCATCGGCTCGGAAAGCTTCTTGCCCGGCGCGGCGAGGCCGGATGGGCCTGCGCTCGGCAATTCGGGATAGGGAGCACGCGAAGGGTTGCGTGCCATGCCGACGTGCCAAAGCTGCGGCATGATCTTGCCGCCGACGCCGTGAACCTCCTCCACCACGCGCTTCCAGCCCTTCAGCGATTCGCCATGGAAATTGGGCACGGCGGGATCCATGGTCGAAACCGGATCATTGACCGTCGTTCCTTCCGTGATGATCAGGCCCGTTTCATTTTCCGCACGACGCCGGTAGTAAGCCGCGACCTCGGGGCCTGGGATACCGCCCGGCGACTGCGAACGGGTCATGGGGGCCATGACCACTCGGTTAGGCAATTCGAGGCCATTGAGCGTGAAAGGTTTGAATAGTGGCGCGACGGATCGGCTCATTTTTGCTTGTCTCCGGGATATAGACCCTAACCTTGCGGTTTCAGGTAAGTGGCGGTTAATGGCATATTCGCCATCTGACGCCGCCATGCAATCTCGGTTCTTAAGAGGAAGCCCGCAAAAATGAACATGACGACCGAAACGGGCCCAAATCCGGCGCTTGCGAAGCTGGGTTTCAGCGAAAACGACAGGGTTGTGATTTTGCATGTCGATGATGTGGGCATGTGCGGTGCCTCTCTCGACGCCTTTGCCGACCTTTGGGGGCGCAAGGCCGTGACTGCCGGCTCGGTCATGGTCCCCTGCCCCTGGTTTCGCGCGACGGCAGCTTGGGTCCGGGAGCATCCCGATGCCGATCTCGGCGTTCACGCGACATTGACCAGCGAATGGCCCGGCTATCGTTGGGGCCCGGTTTCGACCCGCGATATGGCGAGCGGGTTGATGGACCCCGAGCGGGCTTTCCATCGGACGTCTGAAGAGGTTGGGGCGCAAGCGGACCCGGCGGCGGCGAATGTCGAGCTAAGGATGCAAATCGACATGGCACTGGATGCAGGCATAGCCGCGACGCATCTCGATACACATATGGGATCGGTCATGCACGGGCGGCTGTATCCAGCGTTTATCCAGGCAGCACTGGATGCCGGGCTTGTGCCTTTCGCTATACGGCTTGAGGAGCGGCAATGGAGTACGGCACTTTACGACAAAGCCACGATCGATCTTTTTTCGGCCAATACCCGCGAACTCGCGAGGCGCGGCGTGCCGATGTTCGATCGTGTTTTGCAGCTTTCGCTCTCCATCGAGGATGACCGTCCGAAGCGGACCCGCGAGATGCTCGATAAAATCCGGCCCGGCCAGATCGGCTACGCCCTTTTCCACCCGGCTCTGGACAGTGCCGAGTTGCGCGGCATTTGCCCCGATTGGCGCTCGCGGGTGGGAGATCACGACCTTCTCGGAGCCGGTAACTTGCGCGGCTATCTGGAAGATCAGGGGATGAAGGTCATCGGCTGCCGCGAATTGCAGGCGGTGATGCCTAGCAGCAATTAGTTTGTTTCGTATTCTCTTGGGCTTTGTGGGCTTCCCGCTTGCCCCTGCCACCTGATACTCTGACCCCAAAGTTTTGGGAGCGTGGACGGACTATGGAGATCAACCGGCAGGCGAAGTTTCAGATCGGACAGATCGTTCGCCACAGGTTTTACCCTTTTCGCGGCGTTATTTTCGATGTCGATCCCACCTTCAACAATACCGAAGAGTGGTGGCAGTCGATTCCCGAAGATATGCGGCCGCGCAAGGACCAGCCCTATTATCATTTGCTCGCCGAGAATGCGGACACCGAATATGTCGCTTATGTCTCCGAGCAAAATCTGCTTGCCGACGAGACCGGCGACCCGGTTCGCCATTCGCAGGTGAAGGAAATATTCGGGCCGATGAGCGATGGGCTCTACACCATCCGCATGAAGATCACCCACTAGGGCGCGTCCCTTTTCTCGACAGGAGCGAATTCGTGCGGCGCGACAGGCGGCCATATTTCATTCGTCGTCTGCAGGACGCCTGCCTGCGCTTCTATATGCAGCGCTTCATCGTTCCGGCATTCGATGAGATCGGCGCTGGGTTGAGTGTAACCAGCCCGCGCGACATCGAGATTTTCGGCGGCGATATTCGCGTCGGGCATCATGCACATATTCACGCGGCGCGTGGAAACATGACGCGGCTTTGCACCTGGACAACCGACGGCCGCCAGGGTCGCATTGCCATTGGAGACTATGTGCTGATCAGCCCGGGGACGCATATCGTGGCGTCGGAAAGCATCAGCATCGGCAGCAACACCATGTTTGCCAGCGGTTGCTATATTTCGGACTCGGACTGGCACGACACCTATGATCGGACGCGCGAGTTGAAGAAGCATGCGCCCATCGTCATCGGCGAGAATGTCTGGCTCGGCGTCCGCGTCATCGTCGGCAAAGGTGTCACCATCGGCGACAACAGCATCATCGGCGCAGGCTCGGTGGTGACGAAGGATATTCCGGCGAACTGCATCGCGGCAGGCAATCCGGCCCGCGTCGTGCGCGAACTCGATCCCTCGCAACTCATGCGCAAGCGCGAGGAGCTTTTTCTCGAGCCGGAACGCATGGCGCGTGACATGGACAATCTGATGCGCTTCATCCTCAGGGAGAATACGCTTTGGGGTTGGCTCCGCAGCGTATTCTCCCCGACAAAGAACGACTGACCGCAATCAGGCCTTGGGCTTGGGCAGGTCAGCGAGAGCGGCGGAGAAACCGTCAAGCTTGACGGGAACTTTCACAACGCCCTGCCCCATCAGGCGGAACAGCACCTCAAATTGCTTGCCCGATTTCATCGCCTTCAATTGCTCGTCGGTGAGCTTGATGTCGGCCTGGCATCCCTGCGGGATGCAGAATGCGAAGGGGCCGCCGAACTTTACTTTTTCGTCGATGTTGATACCGACACCTGGTGGCAGGATCGTGCCCAGCGGCGTCATGACAAAGGCGAAAAGCTCCGCCTTATTGGGCAGGTAGCCAACGCCCAGATACATGAAGCGCTGCTTCTGCTCGCCTGCACGAACATCAATGAAGGCATGGCAATCTGTAAGTTTCTTGGTCTTCACATCCTGGTCGCAGCGAGTGCCCCAGGTTTTGAACTGTTTGACGACCTGCTTGGTTTCGGGTTGGACCGCAGCGGCGGCGGGCTTGGCTGGCGCGGGATCGGCGGCACTCGCCGAAAGGGCGAAGGCCGAAGCCGTGAACAGAACGACGGCGGCGCCAAGCGCTGCGCGACGGAGAGACATGATAGTGATCCTTTCTTCGGGCGCTGACGCCCGCGTGCTCGGCTCTAACCTCGAGTCGCGCGCGATTATAGATACATATCGGGCGCTTTGAGCAGCCCCGAATCCGTTCATGATAGAAGTAACCCTACCGTTTCAGGCGGGCCGACAGCCGGGCGGGTGTGCTCCAAGTGAGGGGTGGCGGCATAGGGGATCTAGCGTTGCGGTTGAAATTTACTCTGTTCCTCAGCGCCATTGCGGGCGGCCTTTTCCTGCCTTTCACGGTGGCCCAGGCCACGCCGCAACACGCAATCGCGATGCATGGCGAGCCGCTTTATCCCGCTGGCTTCGATCATTTCGCCTATGTCAATCCGCAGGCCCCCAAGGGCGGCACCGTTCGCTACGGCGCGGTCGGCACGTTCGATAGCCTCAATCCGTTTATCGTGCGTGGAACAGCAGCGGTCGGCTTGCGTGAGTATGTATTCGAAAGCCTGATGGCGCGGAGCTATGACGAACCTTTCAGTCTTTACGGCCTGCTGGCGGAAACAATCGAAACGCCGGACGACAGGAGCTGGGTTGCGTTCCGGCTGCGACCTGAAGCGCGTTTTTCCGACGGGAAGCCAGTCACCATCGATGATGTCATCTTCTCGCTTGAGACCCTGCGCGACAAAGGCCGTCCGAACTACAAGAGCTATTTCTCGAAAGTCTCACGGATCGAGCGGCCCGATGCGCGGACCGTCAAATTCTTCATCACACCCGAACCTGATGGCAGCGGGCCGGATCGCGAGTTGCCGCTGATCCTCGGCCTCATGCCCATTCTGCCCAAGCACATTTATGAGAAGCGACATTTCGATCAATCGGGTTTTGAGATACCTGTGGGCAGCGGACGTTATGTCGTCGAGACGCTCAAACCCGGTACACGCATCGTTTATAAACGCGATCCTAAATACTGGGGCCGCGACCTTGCGGTCAATCGCGGTACGGGGAATTTCGACCGGCTCATCTACGATTATTATCGCGACGCCAACGCATCCTTCGAGGCGTTCAAGGCCGGGCTCTACGACATTCGCGCTGAAGACGATCCGGGCAGATGGACGACGGAATATGATTTCCCGGCGGCAAAAGATGGGCGCGTCAGCAAAGCTGTTTTCAGCACGAGCCTCCCATCGGGTATGCGCGCGCTGGTCTTCAATACACGCAGGCCAATTTTTGCGGATCGCCGTGTGCGTGTCGCGCTGACTTATCTGTTCGACTTTGAGTGGGTGAACCGGACGCTCTATCACGGGCTCTACAAGCGAACGCAAAGCTACTTCGACAACTCCGATCTCTCCTCGCATGGCCGCAAGGCAAACGACCGTGAGCGCGCCCTGCTCAAGCCCTTTCCCGATGCGGTGACCTCACCGATCATGAACTCCGGATATGAAGCGCCGATGGGAGACGTGAACGGGCAGAACCGCGCCAATCGGTCCCGCGCCCTCTCCCTCCTGCGAGACGCCGGGTACGAAGTGCGCAACGGCCGCATCGTCAATACGAAAACGGGCTCGCCGCTCGCATTCGAAATTCTGGTTGCGCGCCCAGCGGACGAACGCCTCGCTCTTGTCTATGCCAGCATGGTGCGCAAGGCGGGAATTGATGTGCGGGTGCGCAATGTCGATCCGAGCCAGTATCAGGGGCGGCTCGATGCCTATGACTATGACATGATCTTCTTTGAATGGACGGCCTCGCTTTCGCCGGGCAATGAGCAAAGTTTTCGCTGGGGATCGGAAGCGGCCGATCTTCCGGGCAGCTATAATTTCATCGGTGTCAAGAGCAAGGCCGTCGATGCCATGATTTCAGCACTTCTGGCGGCGCGTACCAGAGAGGATTTCGTGAGTGCCGTCCGGGCGCTCGACCGGGTTCTGCTCTCGGGCAATTATGTGATCCCGCTCTTTTATTCACCCGATCAATGGGTCGCCTTGTGGTCGAAGGTCAAATATCCTGAACGAACGTCGCTCTACGGCTACCGCAGCGATACGTGGTGGATCGACGAGACAGCAAAATGAGGGGGAAACCGATTGAGCTTGCTAGAGGGATGGCGTTCGCGCCTTAAACTACCGCTGGTTGCGGCACCGATGTTCTTGATTTCGGGGCCGGACCTCGTCATTGCGCCTTGCCGCGAAGGTGTGATCGGCACCTTTCCGACACCCAATGCGCGGACTGTCGAGATTCTCGATGAATGGCTTGATCACATCACGACATCGCTCTCGGCGAGCGACGCGCCATGGGGCGCGAACCTCGTGGTTCATCGCTCGAACAGCCGCCTCGATGAAGACCTGGCGCTGGTGGAAAAATATCGCGCGCCGCTCGTCATCACGGCACTTGGAAGCCCGCGCGCCATTGTCGATCGCGTCCATGATTATGGCGGGCTCGTCTTTGCCGATGTGAACTCCGTCGCATTTGCGCGCAAGGCCGCGCAGGCCGGGGTTGATGGCCTGGTTCTCGTTGCTGCGGGGGCTGGCGGCCATACAGGGCAGATGACCGGATTTTCGTTCGTGCCCGCAGTGCGAGAATTTTTCGACGGGCCGATTATTCTTGGCGGCGGCATCACCAGCGGCGCGGGCATCCGCGCGGCGGAGGTGCTGGGTGCCGACCTCGCCTATATGGGAACGCGCTTCATTGCTTGTGCGGAAAGCCTCGCCAGCGATCCGTATCGGGAAATGCTGATCGGCTCGACAGTTGACGATCTGGTTTTGACACGCGCCATAACCGGCGTTGCCGCGAACTGGCTTCGGCCCAGCATCGCGCTTGCGGGCATGGACCTTGCCGCGATGGAAACCAATCCTGAAATCGACTTCACCGATCCGCAAGGCGGGGCTAGACGCTGGGCACAAGTCTGGTCAGCGGGACATGGCGTTGGCTCAATCGACAGAGTGGAACCCGCCGCTGCGCTGATCGCGCGGCTGAAATTGGAATATGAAGCGGCAAAGGCGCGCCCATGATCCTCGCCCCGCAAGACCAGATCGATGTGTTCACGGCACAGGGCTGGTGGGGCACAGATACTCTCGACGACCTCTTCCGGCGGAATGTGCGCGCAACACCGCAAAGGCTCGCGGTTGTAGATCCGCTGAACCGGGCTGAAATAACGGACGGCCCCCCTCGCCGCCTCTCCTATGGCGAGCTGGAAGATGAGGTTGAGCGGTTTGCGACGGCGCTCATGGACCGTGGCTTGAGCAAGGACGATGTGCTTGCTGTGCAACTGGCCAATACTGTCGAGCTTGTCATCACATATCTCGCGGCATGGCGGCTTGGGCTCATCGTTTCGCCCATGCCTGTGCAATGGCGAGCGCATGAGCTTGGCGATGTACTGAAGTTCGTCGGCGCGAAGGCTTTTGTGACCGCGCGCAATATTCGTGGACATGATCACGCCGCGATGCTCGCCGCTTTGAAACCGCAACTGCCGGCGCTCAAGCATCTGATTGTTGTTGGCGAAGAGGTTCTGCCTCAGGCCGCTCCGGTGCGGATTGCCGTTTATCGCAAGGCGCATCCGGTCGATGCCAATGATGCGGCAACGATCTGCTGGACTTCAGGCACCGAGGCCAGACCGAAGGGTGTTCCGCGCAGCCACAATCATTGGCTGGTCGCTGGCATTGCTTGCGGCGATGCAGCGGGCATCGCGGAGGGCGACGCGATCCTGATGCCCTTCCCGCTCATCAACATGGCGGCTATCGGCGGCACTTTCATGCCGTGGCTGATGACGGGCGGCGCGCTGGTTCTGCATCATCCTTTCGATCTCGGCGTTTTTCTGCGGCAACTTGTCGAGGAGAAAATTGCCTACACGGTTGCCCCGCCTGCGATCCTCACCATGCTGCTGAAAGAAGAAAGGTTGATGGCCGATCTCGATTTCTCGGCGCTGAAGAGTGTCGGCTCGGGCTCTGCCGCGCTGTCGCCCTGGATGGTGAAGACGTGGCAGGAGAAATACGGCGTACCCATTCTCAATATTTTCGGCTCCAATGAAGGCACTTGCCTTATCAGCGGTGTCGCAGATGTACCCGACCCGGAAGAGCGGGCTCTTTATTTTCCCCGCTTCGGCGTCGATGGGCTTGCGTGGCCCGCGCGCATTGCGAGTTGGATCGATACCCGGCTTGTCGATCTGCAAACCGGCGAAACAATCACAAAATCCGGGCAGCCCGGCGAGCTTCTTCTGCGCGGGGCGACCGTTTTTGCGGGATATTTTCGCGCCGGTGACGGTGGGCCAGCGGACGTCATAGACGCGGAAGGCTTTTTTCACACTGGCGACGTTTTCGAAATCGCTGGCGCTGGCGATCGTTTCTATCGCTTTGTCGAACGTGCCAAGGACATCATCATTCGTGGCGGGATGAATATTTCTCCCGGTGAGATCGATGGCTTGCTGGCCGGTCATCCCAAGCTTACCGATGCCGCCGTCGTCGGCGTGCCTGATGCTGTCATGGGGGAGCGCATTTGCGCCGTCGTGGCTGTCAGGCCGGGCGAGACGATAAGTGTCGAGGAGCTGCGCTCTTTTTTGTCTTCGCGCGAGGTGGCGAGCTACAAGCTGCCCGAACGTATCGAGATCGTGGACGCTTTGCCGCGCAATCCTCTCGGTAAAGTATTGCGGCGGCTCTTGCGCGAACGCTTACAGAGCATAATATAAGTTCTCTATCTAATTCGGGGGTATCGGACCGGTGACGTCTGTTTTTCAGACGGCATCCGGCTGCTTATCACCCGGAGTTTCCCATGTCCCTATACGCACGTAAATTCTACTACACGGTCTCCGTCATCGCGGTTTCCGCCCTTTTCGCACAATCCGCCTATGCGGCGGGTTTCGCCGTTCACGAACAATCTGCCGCCTCGCAAGGCAATGCCTATGCGGGTATCGCGGCTGGCGGCGACGATATCTCGTCCAGTTTCTTCAATCCCGCGACGCTCGCACGCTATTCGGGCATTCATGCCGTCGGCAGTTTCTCAGTCGTTGCGGGGCAAGCGGACTTCACACCGCACAGCGCCACGACGGTCTTTGGAACGCCGATTACGGGCGGCGATGGCGGCAACCTCATCAGAACCGGCTATGTGCCGGCCTTTACAGGCTCATGGGAGTTTACGCCGGACTGGTTTCTCGGTTTATCGGTGAACGCGCCCTATGGTTTTGAAACCGAGGGCGATGGCGGGTGGATCGGGCGTTATCATGCACTCGGATCGAAACTGCGTGGGGTCGAGATCGACCCGATGGTCGCGTGGAAGGCCGCGGACTGGGTTTCGTTCGGCGCGGGTTTTCGCGCGATGAAACTCAGCGCGAGGCTTTCGAGCAATATCGACATCGGCACGGCGAGTGCTGCGGGCGGGGGCGTTCCGCTTTTCACACCCGGTGACCCCGCGTTTGACAGCGTTGCCTCGATCAAGGGCGACGACTGGGCCTATGGCTATACGCTCGGCATGACGCTGACGCCGATGCCAGATACGCGCATCGGTATAGGTTATCGTTCAAAGATGGATGCGACGCTTCGCGGAACCGCCGATTTTACACTGAGCCCGCAAGGCCAGGCGCTCTCGTTCGCCTCTGGGCAACTCGTGGATACGGGCGCGACAGCCGCCGTGACGACACCAGAGACAGTGACGCTGGGCATCGAGCATGACCTCTCACCACAATGGACCGTCGGAGCGGAGGCGGATTGGACACGCTGGAGCCGGTTTCAGGAAATCCGGGTGCAATTCGATAATCCCGCACAGGCCGACGACGTGACCAGAGAGAATTGGAAGGATAGCTGGTTCCTCTCTCTTGGCGCGACTTATCACCCGGACGACGACTGGACGCTGCGCGCGGGCGTCGCCTATGACGAGGGCGTCATCCAGAGCGGGGCACAGCGCGGGCCACGCATTCCCGACTCGGATCGCTATTGGGCGTCGCTCGGCGCGGGCTACAAGCTGACGGAAGCGACGACGATCAACGCCGCCTATTCCCACATCTTCGCTCCGACGACGACCATCGCCCAGTCGGTCAGCGATCCTAACAATCTGGTGCGCGGCAATCTGAACGGTGAGATCGATGCGTCTGCTGACATTGTCAGCGTCGGTGTCGCGATGGCGTTCTAGGACTCGGCCGACATTCTGGATGTCAGCTTTTTAATCGTCATTGCGAGCGCAGCGAAGCAATCCAGAACCGCACATATGGGCAGAACTGGATTGCTTCGGGCGTTCAGCCCTCACAATGACGGGAGCAGATGATCAGTCGGCTGCTTTGAAGATGGAGAGCTTCGCCGCCTTCAGAGCGTGGGTTTTTTCGCTCCAGGCTTTCATCACGATGTCGGCGCGTGAGCTTTCGTCTGCCAGAATCTCGTCGTGCTTCGCATCCTTCAATGTGATTTCGCAGGAAAGCCCATTGGGATCAAAGAAGTAGATCGAATGGCAGAAGTGATGGTTGATGGGCCCGAAGACCGGCACCTTC
>CAZLLB010000058.1:0-4269 GCA_964560165.1 uncultured Parvibaculum sp.
GCTTCCAGGCGCGGATCGGTCTGGAAGACGCCGGTGAACTGCGTGGTGATGGTTGCCACATCGGGCTTTTTGATGCCGCGCGTGGTCATGCACTGATGCTTGGCTTCGATCAGGATGGCGACGCCAGCGGGCTGCAATGCCTTGGTGATGGTGTCGGCGATCTGCGAGGTCATCGTCTCCTGCGTCTGGAGGCGGCGGGCATAGATTTCGATGACGCGAGCGAGCTTGGAAATGCCGACGACCTTGTTGGTCGGAACATAGGCGACATGCGCCTTGCCGAGGATCGCAACCATGTGATGTTCACAATGAGATTCGAGATTGATGTCCCGAAGCATCACCATGTCCTTGTAGCCTTCGACTTCCTCGAAAGTGCGCGTCAGCTCCTTGAAGGGGTCAGACTGGTAGCCCTCGAAAAACTCTTCATAGGCGCGGACGACGCGACCCGGCGTGTCCAGCAGACCTTCGCGGGCAGGATTGTCGCCAGCCCAGGCGATGAGCGTGCGAACGGCGGCTTCTGCCTCCTCGCGGCTCGGTTTTTTCACGCGGGGTGCCAACTCATCAACTGCAACATTCATGTCCATATGACCAATCTTTTTGGGTTGCCCGCCGCTCATGGTTGCGAGGGCCGGGCCAAGTCACGGGGCGAATCCGCCCGGTTTGCCCATCAAGCACGGGGCCTTATATGCCATGCTGCGGCTGATGTGCCATCGTCTCAAGGACGCATATAGCCTTGCGGAAAGCTGTGATCAAGACTGTCGGGTCACATAGAACCCGCAAAGCACCACCCGAATCCGGCGCTTTTCCTTGATGTTAAGGCTTGCCGGGGAAGATCAAGGCGACTAACAAAAGGCGGCGCTTTGTCTGTGCCGCGCGCCGTCTGGCGTTAGGTGCCCTTGGGGAATTGGCCAATGACCTGTCGAACCTGCGGACGAACGACCGCCGCCGCTTGAGGCCCCTGACGCAGGGGACGAAAGCAAGACCCCGTGCTGTTTCAGAGATCAGGCCGACGATATGACGACGCTTCCCAAACTCGCTCTCTACAACACGCTGACGCGCTCGAAGGACATCTTTGAGCCCGCCGATCCGGCGCGGGTGACGATGTATGTGTGCGGACCTACGGTTTATAACTTCGCGCATATCGGCAATGCCCGGCCCGCCGTTGTCTTCGACGTATTGGCGAGGCTGTTGAGGCGGCTTTATCCCAATGTCGTTTATGCACGCAACATCACCGACATCGAGGACAAGATCATCGCCGCCGCGAAAGAGCAGGGCGTCGAGATTTCAGTCATCACCGACAAGTATGCCGATATTTATCGCAAGGACATGGGCACGCTTGGTGTGCTGCTGCCCGACATTGAGCCCAAGGCGACGGATGCTATCGCCGACATGATCTCGATGATGGAACGCCTGATCGCCAGCGGTCACGCCTATGCGGCGGAAGGCCATGTGTTGTTTCACGTGGCGTCCTACGATGCCTATGGCGCGCTGTCGCGGCGCGACATGGACGACATGATTGCGGGCGCGCGCGTCGAAGTGGCGCCCTACAAGAAAGACCCGGCGGATTTCGTGCTGTGGAAACCTTCGACGCCGGAGCAGCCGGGATGGGACAGCGCGTGGGGAGGCGGGCGTCTGGGCTGGCATATCGACTGCTCGGCGATGATCGAGAAGCATCTTGGCGAGACGATCGACATTCATGCGGGCGGCATCGACTTGCAGTTTCCGCATCACGAAAACGAAATCGCGCAGAGCACATGCGCGCATGGCGGCAAGCTGTTCTCGCGCTTCTGGCTGCATAACGGCTTTGTGAATATCGAAAAAGAGAAGATGTCGAAGTCGATCGGCAATGTGCTGCTGGTTCACGATCTGATCAAGGAAGCGCCGGGCGAGGCGATCCGGCTGGCGCTTCTGAACGGTCATTATCGCCAGCCGCTCGACTGGACGGCGGAAGGGCTTGCCCAATCGCGGCGGATGCTCGACCGGCTTTATGGAGCGCTGCGCGCGCTTTGTGATGTAGAGGCGGCGGCGAATGAGGTTGTGCCGAGCGCATTCATGGAAGCGCTGCTCGACGATCTCAATACGCCCAAGGCGCTGGCGGTGCTGTTTGATCTGGCCAAACAGGCCAATACGGCGACCGATACAGCCGAAAAGGCGAAGCTTAAAGCCGCGCTTCTCGGGGCGGGCGGGCTTATTGGCCTGCTTCAGCAGGACCCCGAAGCCTGGTTTGCAGGGGGCGGCATCGCACCCCATATAGATGCTGACGAGATCGAAGGTCTGATCGCGGCGCGCAATGCGGCGCGCAAGGCTCGGGATTTCAAGGAAGCCGACCGTATCCGCGATGAACTTGCAGGGCGCGGCATCCAGATCGAAGATGGACCGCAAGGGACGCAATGGCGGGTTGCGAGTTAAAGGGCCTCGTCCTTTGAGACAGGCGAGGGTGAGGCAAGGACCGAGACCGGAATGCTGAACGAGATTTACAACACGCGCATCTTGAGGCTGGCAGCGGATATACCGCTGACGGAGCGGCTTGCCGCGCCGGACGCCACGGTGACAGCGGTGTCGAAGCTCTGCGGCTCCAAGGTGACGGTTGACGTGAAGATGGACGGCGACAAGGTCGTTGGCTATGGCGCCGACATCAAAGCCTGTGCGCTTGGCCAGGCATCATCCTCGATCATGGCGCGGCATGTCATCGGTGCGACGGCGGCGGAGCTTCACGAGATTGGCCGCGAGATGCGCCGCATGTTGAAAGAGGGCGGCGAGCCGCCCCGCGATATTCTGGGCGGCAAGTGGGTCGACCTCGAGGTGCTGGAACCCGTCCGCGACTACAAGGCCCGCCACGCTTCCACGCTGCTCGTTTTCGACGCGGTGGAAGAGGCTGTGGACGAGGCGATGGCGAAACAGACCGGGAGTGGGACGTCCGCGACGCCCGCGACCCTCACTAGCACCGGCCCGGTCTAGGCGGCTGGGTCATCAGGTGCGCGCTGCGCGCCGACCAAACATATCCTTATAATGATACCGCAAGGCTGGCCGACTCTGGCTGGGGTACGCCTTTGGCTTCGACATGCGATATGATCCGAGAAGGTCATATGACCCCTTGGCGCTTGGGATGCGAGGACTGATCCAGCTTTATCGCTGGTTCATCTCGCCATTGATCGGGCCGGCTTGCCGGCACGGGCCAAGCTGCTCGGAATATGCGATCGAGGCCATCGAGCGGCATGGATCGTGGCGGGGTGGCTGGTTGGCCCTGGCACGGCTGTCGCGCTGCCACCCTTGGGGCAGCCACGGTTTTGATCCGGTGCCAATGGTGCTTGAGCCTGTGCCATGGTACGCGCCATGGCGATATGGACGCTGGACTTTGCGGACTGATATTTGAGAGAGACGAAATGATAAAGCTGACATTGCCTGATGGATCGGTTCGCGAAGTCGCTGAGCCGCTGAGCGGGCTGGCCTTCGCCGAGAGCATTGCGAAGTCGCTGGCGAAAAAGGCCATCGCGCTGAAAGTGAACGGCGAGGTGAAAGACCTTGCGACGGTGATCGACAGGGACGCCGCTGTTGAAGTGGTGACTGTCGCGACGCCGGACGGGCTTGAGCTGCTTCGCCACGACGCGGCGCATGTGATGGCCGAAGCCGTGCAGGAGTTGTTTCCTGGTACGCAGGTGACGATCGGGCCTGCCATCGAAAATGGCTTTTTCTACGATTTCTCGCGCGCTGAAGCTTTTCGTCCCGAAGACCTCGAAAAGATCGAGGCGCGGATGCGCGAGATCGTTGATCGCGACGAGAAGATTACGCGTGAAGTCTGGACGCGCGACGATGCTGTGGCTTTTTTCAAGAGCATCGGTGAGTTCTACAAAGCCGAAATCATCGAGAGCATTCCGGCGGGCGAGGATGTGTCCGTCTATAAGCAGGGCAATTGGCTCGACCTTTGCCGCGGGCCGCATCTGCCATCGACAGGCAAGCTCGGCAAGGCTTTCAAGCTGACGAAACTCGCGGGCGCCTATTGGCGCGGCGACAGCCGCAACGAGATGCTTCAGCGCATCTATGGAACGGTGTGGGCGACGGATGCTGAACTCAAAGCCTATCTCACGATGATTGAGGAGGCCGAGAAGCGCGACCATCGCAAGATCGGTCGCGAGATGGACCTCTATCATTTTCAGGAAGAAGCGCAGGGCTCGGTCTTCTGGCACCCCAAAGGCTTCACGATTTACAACCAGCTTGAATCCTATATTCGCCGCCGCCTCAAATAAGACCCAACGGAGAGAATCAAAATGAGCA
>CAZLLB010000058.1:4279-15779 GCA_964560165.1 uncultured Parvibaculum sp.
GGCGGCGAAGTTCTGGGAAGCGTCCGGCCATTGGGGCAAGTACCGCGAGAACATGTTCGTGGTGCCCGATGAAGTGCCGGGTACGGAGGATGAAGGCCCCATTCTCACCGGCAAGGGCGATCTGATGGCGCTGAAGCCGATGAATTGCCCAGCGCATGTGCAGGTTTTCAATCAGGGTATCAAGAGCTATCGCGATCTGCCGATCCGCATGGCGGAGTTTGGGTGCTGCCATCGCAATGAAGCGCATGGAGCGCTGCATGGGCTGATGCGTGTGCGCCAGATGACGCAGGATGACGCGCATATTTTTTGCACCGAAGAGCAAATCCAGTCGGAGACGGAGCATTTCGTCAAACTGCTCTATGCCGTTTATCAGGACATGGGCTTTGCTGATGTGGTCATCAAGCTCGCGACGCGGCCGGAGAAATTCGGCGGCACGATAGAGCGTTGGGATGCTGCCGAAAAAGCGCTGGGCGACGCGCTGCGCGCTACGGGGCATGACTTCATCGTTGCGGAAGGCGAGGGCGCTTTCTACGCGCCGAAACTCGAATTCCATTTGAAGGATGCCATCGGCCGGTCATGGCAGGTTGGCACGTTGCAGCTCGACTATGTGTTGCCTGAGCGTCTCGATGCGACCTATGTGACGGAAGACGGGACGCGCAAACATGCCGTGATGCTTCATCGCGCCATTCTCGGCACGCTTGAGCGGTTTATCGGCATTCTGATCGAAAGCAGCGCCGGAAAACTGCCGATGTGGCTTGCGCCTGTGCAAGTCGTCATGACGACGATTACGTCGGAGGCCGATGCCTATGCGACCGAAGCCGCCGAGGCCCTGCGTGCGGCGGGCATCCGCGTCGAACTGGACATCCGCAATGAGAAGATCAACTACAAGGTGCGCGAGCATTCGGTCGGCAAGGTGCCGGTGATTTTCGTTGCGGGCAAACGCGAGGCGGAAGAGCGCACTGTCTCGATCCGCCGTCTCGGCTCGCAGGAGCAGAAGGTGCAATCGCTGGATGAAGCGATCGAGGCGCTGGTCGTAGAATGTACGCCACCGGATTTAAAGCCGGTGGCGGCGAGGGCTACGGAAGCGGCGGAGTAAAAGTCAAAAAGGGAAGCGAGAGCTTCCCTTTAATATTTCACATTCGCACTCTGAGACGCCGGAAACGATATATTGATGTGCAAAAGCAATACATTTGTGGACTTCGGAAAAGCAGCAGACGATTACGCTCGTCATCGAAAGACATTTCCAATAAGTGCTATCGATCGAATGGTGACGTTAGGAGTCGGTATACCGGGGCAGAGTATTGTCGATATCGGAACGGGAACAGGCTTGTTTGGATTGGAGTTTGCCCGGCTCGGCTGCGAAGTCGTTGGCATTGATCCATCCGAAAAATTGTTGGAAAAGGCTCGATCTGTTGCTGCGGATGAACAACTAAACGCGCGATTCATCAGGGCGACCGCAGAAAAAACCACGCTCCCTTCGGGTATATTTGATGTTGTGGTTTGCGCAACTGCTTGGCACTGGTTTGATCATGAGCAAGCCGCTGCGGAGGCGATGAGATTACTCAAACCCGGTGGAAAACTGGTGATTGCAGTGCTCGGCTGGCATTTTTTACCGGAGAATCTTCCAACAAAAACAGTTTCGCTTATTGAGGAGCATGTACCCCAGTCTGATAAGATCAGCCTCTCCACGTTTCAATATCCAGCGTGGACGGAACAGTTGGTCATGGCAGGATTTAGTCGCTGGGAGATGTTTTCTTACATAGAGCCCATTCTGTATAGCCATGAAGACTGGTGCGGGCGGGTTCGCGCAAGTCAGGGAATTGGACCAGTTCTTGATGCAAGCGCGCTTGAACGGTTTAGCCGGTCGCTTCGAGATATGCTTCAATCCGAGTTTCCGCAGGACCCATATCCCGTCGATCATCGGATTGAAGCAATTGTTGCCTGGACATGAGGTGTCCTGCTTTCACGCAGGTGGTATCTGTTTTTCGTAGTGATCTTCGAGGCCGTCGAAGGCTTGCCAGAAGGGCGTGGGTTCGCGGTTGGCAAGAAGCTCGGCGAGGAGGCCGAGGTGGACGTGCCAACCGCCGCTGACGCTGACGGCTGCGTCGCGATTGCCGAGGCGGCGATGCGTCAGTTCGAGAAGTACCTTGTCGCCGCGAGGCGACAATGCGATTTCGACTTCGGATGGTTCGCCGTCGATGCCCGCGCCCCAGGTGAACACCAGCAAATGCGGCGGCTCGAAACGCTTCACGATGTGTTGGCTCTTGTGGACACCTGCATATTTTTTGAAGCGCTCGGGCGGGGCTTCATATTTTCCGGCGAGATGCGAATTGTCGAAGGTCAATTCCACCGCGCCGCCGACGCGTGGGTCCATCTCGCCCGCCGCCAACCATTTTCCGCGCAGATCCGAGTCTGTCAGGTATTGCCAGACGCGCTCGATGGGGCCGCTCAGAAGGCGTTCGAAGCGGACTGTGCTCTTGTCGACGAGAGTGCCGAACTTGCTCATGGGATCACCGTTTGATGTTGTTGAGGTCGACTCCGTAAAGGGCTGCGTTCTTCTGCATGTAGTCGGCGCGGGAGGAAGACGGTTCCCCGCGCAAGGCTGCTTCCACCATGTCCAGAAAGGTGTGCCAGCCCATCGCGTTCTGTTTTTCGAAAGGTTCGAGGATCGGCAGGTGATTGAGCGTCAGCAGCACCTTGTTGCCTTGCTCCTCAAGCGTCAGCGTGAGATAGGATTCCGGATAGGGTGAGGCCGCCTCACCGGGGCCGAAGACATTCCACGTGTAGCTCAGGATATGCGGGGCTTTGCATTGCGTGACGGTGCCGCGAATGTGCCCATCCATCAGATTGACCTGACCGCCGACACGCGCCTCGATGACGCCTGCGCCGAACCAGCCGGGCAAGAGGTCGGTTCTGGTGAGATAATCCCAGACGCGTTCGATGGGCCCCGGCAACAGTCGCTCGAAGCGTACGGCGGCGACTTTTGACATTTGGCCTTTGTCGCTCATTTTTTCTTGTCCTTCTTTGCCGCCGTCGCCAACTCGCGTTCCAGCGCATCGAGGCGCGGGTTCCAGAAGCGGCGGACCTGCGCGAGCCATGCGTCGATTTCAGCGAGGCCATCGGGGTCGATCGCATAGAAGCGCCGCTGGGCATCGACACGCACACGGACGAGGCGAGCGGCCTTCAACGTTTTCAGGTGCTGCGAGATGGCGGGCGCGCTGACAGTGAAATGCCGCGTGATCTCACCGACTGAAAGCTCGCCGTTGCTAAGCATTTCGACGATGCGGCGTCGGGTCGGATCGGCCAGAGCTGTGAAGCTGTTTTCCATGAGGCAATGATGTTGGTTTAGCTTAAATAAGTCAATACTAAAATATAGGGCACGGACTTGCCCATCGAGATGTGGTTAACTTTGCTCAAACAACGTGTCTGCGGAGATTTCGACCATGAGAGGCTGGCTCGTCGCCATGCTGGCGCTATGCGCGGGAACAGGGGCGGCATTCGCGGACGGGTTTGAGATTCCTCCTGCACAAACGACGGCCGCCGCCGCAACCATGTCGCCTGTGGTGAGTGGCGGGGAAAGGCTTGATGCGGCGGCTGTGCCCGCGCCTGCCGGGTTGCAGTGGAAGGTTACAAAGCTCGCATGGAGCGCGAGCGACGAGCGCGCTTATGGCGATTTCGTGCATGCGATCGGCAAGAGCAATTGCCGAAACTCCGATGAGTGCCTGAAAAGCCCAGCCAATATCTATCGCGCCAGCGACCCTGCGGGGTTGAGCTTCTTTGCCGATTGCGCCGATCTTCCCTATTTGCTGCGCGCCTATTTTGCCTGGAAGAACGGCTTGCCTTTTTCCTATGCGAGTGGCGTTGCGGCGGTCGGCAATTCCAATGATCTGCGCTATTCGCGCTATGGCAATTATGTTTATGCGCGCACCGACATTCGCGCGCCGACTGACGGCATGTGGCCAAACGCGCGGACGGTTTTCTGGAATCTCAACAATGCGATTTCGAGTGCGATGTATCGTTTCGCGCCGGGGCCGACGCGGGGCGAGTTGTTCGATTTCTACCCCGTCAAGATTGCGCCCGGCTCCATCCGTCCGGGAACGAATATTTATGATCCGAATGGACATGTGGCTGTTGTCTATGACGTGGATCACGAAGGTCGTATTCGGTTCATCGACAGCCACCCGGATAATTCGGTGACACGCGGAAACTACGGACGCCGCTTCGTGCGTGCCTCCGCGCCGATGGGGGCGGGGTTCAAGAACTGGCGGCCATTGACGCTGGTCGGCGCTCATCAGGGGGCGGATGGAAGTTATGTCGGTGGCGTTGTCGTGCCGACGCCTGATGCAAAACTCGCAGATTGGTCGGACGAACAGTTTTTCGGCACCGTGCGCGGAACCGGGTGGCAGGCGGGCCGCTTTGTTTATAATGGTGAGGTAATCGACTACTACGATTATGTGCGCCGCGCCGTGGCGGGCCACGACATTGTCTATGATCCGGTTGTGGAGACGCGCAGCATGGTGAAGGGACTTTGCGACGATCTGCGTTACCGCGCCGAGGCCGTTGATATTGCCGTGAAGGCCGGGATCAACAAGCAGTCGCAGCCTGCGCGCCTGCCCGAGAATATTTATGGCACGTCCGGTGATTGGGAGACTTATTCGACGCCGTCGCGCGATGCGCGGCTCAAGGTTTCGTTCAAGGAGCTGCGCGATCAGGTGGCGAAGTTTCTGGAGATGGCGCGCAGCGGCGACAAGAATATCGCCTACGCAGGCAGCGACCTTCCCGGCGATCTTGCCGCCGCCTACACGCAGGAAGCCGAGCAATGCCCCGTCACCTATCAGGCAAACGACGGCTCGGTGCGGGTGATGTCGTTTGAGGATGCGCGGGCGAGGCTCTTTGCGTTTTCGTTTGATCCCTATCATTGCCCCGAGCGGCGCTGGGGCGCGACAACGCGAGCGGAGCTGGCGACTTGCCCGGACGATGGGCTGAAGCGCCAATGGTATGAGGCCGAACAACGCCTGCGAAACCAGACTGAGCGCACCTACGATGCGCGCATGGGCTTCTCGCTCAACGAGCTTCAGGCGCGGGTGGCAAATAGCGGCCAGGACGTGCCGCCCGACATAGATACGCTGGCGGTTCTGCGCGGCGCGGCCGATTTAGCGGCTGCGGATGCAGGCATTGAGCTTAGAAGTGATACCAGAGCGCAAGGCCCAGCGACCTTTCCTTGATCGTGTTGCGACCGGAGATGCTCGCCATGGTGGCCAACTCCATCGACACGGCTTTGTCGATCTCGCGCACGAGCGAGAATCCTAGTTTGCTCGATTGAACTTGCGATGGAGCTGCGCCGCCGCCGCCTGAGAACGAGGTATAGCTTTCGCTTTTTAGCATGACCATCGTGCGTTCGAAGGGCCGGATACCGATGGTGAGGTTGGCTTTCAATTCGCTCGGCCTGTCGGCAGGGCGGACGCGAATGCCGATCAGATTGTCGGTGAAACCGTCCATACCTAGCCATGTGAAATTCTGACCCATGGTGATGTCGATTTCGCCGTCGATGTCGCCCCGGCGCGAGGCGAAGGGATCATCAGTGCTAGCCGCACCGTGCCAGGCGAGAAGGGGCTGGACAGAAAAGAGGGTGTTCTGCCATTTGCCTAGTGCAAAGCGCGCGCCCGTTTCGATGCGCGAGACGGCTCTATCGGAAATCGTCGTACCGAGCCAGCTACTTCGCTCATGCGTGAGGGCTAAATTGCCGACGAGCGTGACGTTTTTGGAAAATCCATATTCGATATAGGGCGCGAGTTCCTGTTTGCTGTAGCGGTTGCGTCGTATCGATTTGCCGTCGTCATCGTAAGTTTCCGAAGCACTCGTGCTGGAAAATGGAACGATGATCTGAACGGCACCGGGTGTTTGCGGCCATGCGCCAGCGAATGCGGGTGTTGCTCCCGCAATGCCAGCCACAATGATGACGCAAAGCCCCGCCCTTATCCGTGAAACTGTCACGGATCCCCCCTTTATATTTGCCCGCCGCGATGTTGCGGGGCAGGGTTGCATCTGTAAAGGGCGAGGGCTTACCTTCCCCAACTCTTTTGTGTTCAAGGATCCATGAATTGCCACGTTCTCAGGAAACCATCGACCTGCTGCTGACGCGCCGCTCCGTTAAACCCTTCACCATGGCGGCACCCGGTCCCGATGCCGATGAGCTTGAAATTATTTTGCGGGCGGGCGCACGCGTGCCTGATCACGGCAAGCTCGCGCCCTGGCGTTTCATTCTTTTCAATGGCGAGGCGCGGGCGGCTTTTGGGCAAGTGCTGAAAAAGCGGTTTGCCGAGGTAGAGCCAGCGGCCAATGCAGACAGGCTTGAGATTGAGGCTAACCGCCTGCTTCAGGCGCCGGTAACGGTCGCGGTTATTTCGCGGGTCGTGCCGAGCAAGAAGGTGCCGGATTGGGAGCAGATGCTTTCAGCCGGGGCTTGCTGCCAGAATATGTTGGTAGCGGCGACGGCGCTTGGTTTTGCATGTAGCTGGCTCACGGAATGGTACGCCTATGATGCGGGCATTGCGCAATCGCTTGGACTGACCGAAAACGAGCGCGTGGCGGGCTTTCTCTATTTCGGTAGCCCGACATTGCCGAGCGACGACCGTGTGCGTCCGGTGCTGGCGGAAATCTGTACAGACTGGAAACCGGCTTAGCGGTGGGAGAGACTGCCGTCTTGTTGCAGGGCGCTCAAGCGCCCCTGATGCATGGCAAGCTTGGTTCCGGTTGAAAGACCGGCTACGGCGTTGCGCTTGGAACGGCTGAAAAGGTGGTCTCGATGGTCGTAGGCATAAGCTGTGATGACAATGGCGAGCAGCGATCCTGTGCCGATGCCAGCGCCGTGACTCTGGAGGTAACAGGCCGCCGTGACCGCAACGCTTACGAGTAAAAGCACTATGCCGAAAGTGATCTTGAATCCGCGCATCGAATAGCCCTCGACTTGCCTGCTTGCCGCATCGAAGCCGAGTATAATCGGCCTTTGGTGGAATGCCTAAGTGAACTTACGGATAGAAAGTAGCTCCCGATGCGGATCAAAGGCGTTTTGTTCGACAAGGATGGCACGCTTTTCGACTTTCACCGGACATGGTTGCCCATTCTGGAGGAGGCTGCCCTTGTCGCGGCGCAAGGGAATGTTTCGCTTGTGCCGCGCCTGATGGAAGCGGGCGGTCATGATTTCAAGACCGGGCGGATCGCGTCGGGCAGCGTTATAGCGGCGGGGAACACGCTGGAACTTGCCCATCTCTGGCTTGAGATTGCGCCCGGCTGGGTGGCGGATGAGTTGACGCGGCGGCTTGATGCGCTCTTCGTTGCGGAGGCTGCGCCACGATCAGTGCCGGTGACGGACCTCGCAGCATTTCTTGGCCTGTTGCGTAGCAGCGGTCTGCGTGTCGGCATCGCGACCAATGACAGCGCGGCGTCGGCGCTGGCGACACTTGGGCGCTTCGGCCTTAGCGAGTTTGTTGAATTTCATTGCGGCTATGACAGCGGCCACGGCACCAAGCCCGCGCCGGGCATGGTGCATGCGTTTTGCGATGCGGTCGGCCTCGCGCCCGCCGACGTGGCGATGGTCGGGGATAATCTTCACGACCTTGATATGGGGCTGGCAGCAGGCGTCGGGTTGCGTGTGGGCGTGCTGACGGGAACGAGCGCGCGTAGCGATCTCGAGCCCTATGCTCATTTTGTCATCGATAGCATTGCCGAGCTTCCGGCGTTGCTCGACAGCTTGGGTTAGCTTCCGGCGAGATCCCAGATCGACTTCAGGTCGCGCGTTTCGCCGAGCAGGCGTTGCGATGGTGTTTTCTTGTCGATGTGACCGATGAGGGCGCGATAGGTGCCGAAGCCGCAAAGCTCCTGCAGGCGCGGCTCGAATGTCTTGACGAGATCGAGGGGCAGGCCGAGCTGCTGGTTTTCCTGCTGGCGGATATAGCCTGCGCAATAATTCATCGCGATGCCGACGCGGCGGGCGTTCGATTTATTCGCGCCGCCGCCGTGCCAAAGGCTGCCATGCCATATCAGCACCGAGCCTTTGCGCATCTCGGCAGGGATGCTTTCATAGGTGCCGCCATAGACGGGATTATCGGCTGTATGGGTGCCGGGGATGAGGCGCGTCGCACCGTTCTCCTCGGTAAAATCGGTCAGCGCCCACATTGAATTGCAGACAAAAGCGGCGTGCGGCTTTGCGACAGGCATGACCTGATCGTCTGCATGGATCGGCTGCGCGATCTCGCCGGGGTCAATGGCGATTGATGAGAGCGAGGAGATGAGGCATTCCCGATCGAGGACGCCTTCGATCACCGGCAGAACATTTTCGTGAACCGGGATGCGCTCGAAGATTTTTCCGTGCGCCAGAAGATTGTAGATGCGGACCGTATTGTGCCCCTCAAAGCCGTTCTTGGCGGGGACGATATTGTATTTGCGCTCAAGGTGCAGGAGTTCATCGTTCAGCGCATCTATCAGGTCGGGCGCAATGGCGTTTTCGACGATGGTGTAGCCGCGATCCGCGACGGCGGCGATATGCTGTTCAGCGTCTTGCTTGTTCATGAGTATCTCCCTTGCGCGGCGCCATGATAGCTTTCGGCAACGTCTCGTCCAGCCCTGCCTGCCGGTCTTGGAGAACCTTATGTTTTATGAAGCTCAGGCCAATAAGCACGGATTGAAGCACGATCCCTTCAAGGCGCTGGTGGTGCCGCGTCCTATCGGCTGGATTTCGACGGTTGGCCGCGATGGCGGGTTGAACCTTGCGCCCTATAGTTTCTTCAATGCCGTTTCGACCGACCCGCATATCGTGATGTTTGCGAGCGCGGGGCGAAAAGACAGCCAGCGTAATGCCGAGGAAATGGGCGAGTTCGTTTGCAATCTTGCAGGCTGGGAACAGCGCGCGCAGATGAATATGAGTTCGACGACCGTTGGTGCCGAAGTAAACGAATTTGCATTGTCTGCTCTTGAAGCTGAGCCGTCACGGCTGGTGAAGCCGCCACGCGTGAGGGGTGCACCAGCGCATCTTGAATGCGTCTATCTGAAAACCATCGAGCTTGCCGGGCGCGACGGGCGGCACGCATATGACATGGTGCTTGGCGAGGTGGTCGGCATTCATATCGACGAGAAATTCATCTCGGACGGCATCGTCGATACCGCCGCGATGAAACCGATCTCGCGGCTCGGCTATCACGACTATGCGTTAATCGATGAACTCTTCGCGATGAAACGGCCGAGGTGATTATTTCCGCCAGCTTGTCGGTTTCACGTCGAAGGCGAGGCTGATCCGCTGCACGTCGCCGGTAAAGGGCAGGGTGCGATGGAAGGTATAAGACGGAAAGAAGAAGGCATCGCCCTCCCTTGGCTCGTAAGCGAGCGTCTGCGGCTCGAAGTCGGCTTTGAAGTCCGGTGGCGGATGGCCGAATTCAATCCAGCCGTCGCGCGCTTCGCCCTTGCCCATGCTGGGCGGCAGGGCGACGTAATAAACGCCACTCATCCAGCCGCCGACATGGATATGCGGATGCTGATGTCCACCTTCCGAGAGAAGGGTGCCCCACATATCGAGCTGATAGGTCTGCGGCACATAGCCGAAATAGGGGTGCTTCTTTTCGAGCTTGATTGCATTGAAATGCGCGTCGATGGCTTTGCGCAGCGTTGCTTCAAAGGCGAGGAAGGGTTCGCGCGGGTGGTCGAGCAGCAGGCCGGTTTGTCCGCCGAGGCGCGTTGCCTTGCCGACAGGTTCCCAGGTCAAGGTGGTATCTGTGCGCAGCGCCTCTGCGAGAGCGGCGTTCAGGTCCGCCATGGATGAATAGCCGGGCGGCGGCGTCAGCGTCGTGCGATGGATGAGACGGGCGAGTTCGGCGCGGAAGCCAGCAGGCATCACGCCAAGCTCTTGCGCGCGCGCATAAGGAAACCATGCGGCGGCGCGGCGTTCGGGGCCGTGTTTCGCGATGGCGCGGTCGAAAATCTCCGCCGCGTCACGGGCATTGCCGCGACGCAGCTTCATCAGCCCGGCGCTCACATAGGTCAGCACGTCTTTCGGATCGAGCGAGGAAGCTTTTTCGTAAGCCGCTTCCGCGGCGGTGAGATCGCCGCGCTTTTGTTCAGCATTGCCGAGATTGCCATAGGCGGCGGCGAGTTGCGGATTGAGGGCGATAGCGCGGTTGAAAAGCTCGATAGCTTCGTCGGTGCGCTCCTGTCGCAATACGACCATGCCGATATTCATGACCATCACAGCGTTTTGCGGCTGGAGCGTGCTCGCGTCGCGATAGGCTTTTTCAGCCTCGGCAAAATCTCCGGCGCGCTGGTATAGCTGGCCGAGAGTGGCGGCGAACATGGGATTGTCTGGAAATCGCGCCGTTGCTTGCTGGTAGTGATCCAGTGCTTCGCCCCAGCGATTATGCTGCTGGAAAAAGCGGCCGAGATTGGTCCAGGGGATCGGCGAATGCGGCGCCAGTTCGTGCGCTCGGCGCAGCGCCGTTTCGGCTTCCGTGAAAGCCTGTCGGTCGATCAGAACGGCGGCGAGCATCGATAACGTCTCGGCATCATCTGGCAATTCGTCCAGAAGCGCATGGCAGGCGGCTTCGGCCTGGCCGCGCTTGTTTGCTTTGTAAAGTTCGAGAATATCGGCGCGGCGTTTCATCACGTCTTGCGTCGATTGTACCTGATCGTTCACGGGTCATCCTGTGCTGGCTTAATTTGCGCCCAAGCTGCACGGGAGGGGGTAGGGCGTCAATGCAAAAGCCCTCCCCGATGGGGAGGGCTTTGCCGTCAATGGTCGTTTTAATTGTTATTCGGCGGCGACGCGGGCTTGCGGCTGGCGCTGGGGGCCGCGAACGAGGCGGCCCGGCATTTCGCCGGTTGCTTGCCCATGTTCGAAGGTGACGGCACCCGCGACGATGGTGGCGCGGTAGCCCTCAGCCTTCTGGATCATGCGACGGCCTTCAGCAGGCAGGTCGAAGACCATTTCCGGCGCGAGGATGGCGAGGCGCTCAAAGTCGATGACGTTGATGTCGGCCTTCATACCGGGCGCAATCACGCCGCGATCATTGAGGCCGTAGAGCCGCGCGGTGTCATGTGTCTGCATCCGCACGACCTGCTCGAGCGGCAGACGCTCGCCGCGCGACCGATCGCGAACCCAATGTGTCAGCATGTAGGTGGGGAAGCTCGCATCGCAGATGACGCCGCAATGTGCGCCGCCGTCCGAAAGGCTCAGCACCGTCGCGGAATGGTTCATCATTTCGCGGATGTGGTCGAAGTTGAAATTCGTGTAGTTGAGGAGCGGCAGATAGATGTAACCGCGCCCGTCATTTTCCATCAGCATGTCATAGACGATGGCCGCCGGGTCCTGACCGGTTTTGGCGGCGAGGGTTGCTACGCTGTCTTCGGCGCTCGGCTCGTATTCGAGCTTGCCGTCATTTTCCAGGCGGAACATGCGGTTAAAGCCCTGCGTCATGATCATGCCGAGAACGCCCATGTCCTTCGACTTGTCGGCGAG
>CAZLLB010000059.1:0-15548 GCA_964560165.1 uncultured Parvibaculum sp.
CGGCAAGGCCGAGCAACGGCGTCGAAATATTGGAAAGCACAATCGGCCCGGCAAGCCGCAGCACCCTTCGATGAGTGACGGGCCGCGCCACTTCCATTCAGCCCATCCCGCCGATGCGTGGCGCGATCTCTCGCTTGTCCATCAGCCGCCCGTTTCGTCCGGCGTCTTCAGTAGAAAATGTCCATGCGCCGTCGCGATGGGGCGGGAGCGGTCTTCCTGCCAGGCTTCGGCGTGAACGGTGGCGACGCGGCGTCCCTGCTTGGTGATGCGCGCCCGGCCATATGTGTCGAGCGGCTTGCCCGAGCGCAGATAGTCGATGGTGAGGCCGATGGGCTTGGGCACGGCAGCGATGCCCGTCTCGAAAGCGAGCTGGATTATCGACGTCATTTCAAGGAATGCGCCGATGGCTCCGCCGTGAAGTGCAGGCAGAATGGGATTGCCGATGAGCTTTTGCTCGAAGCTCATGATCGTCGTGATCTCGTCGCCCTTCTGGTCCACGCTGATGTTGAGAAAGCGCGCATAGGGAATCCCGGCAATGAACTCGTTCAGGTCCCGCTGGGGCTTGGTGTCTGATTTTGTCTCGCTCATGGTCAGCCCTCGTTCTTCGACGATTCAGCTATTGCCGACATGTAAGCCATCGGTGCCGCGCGATTGGCCGCAAGCATGAATGTGCCGACACAGGTCGCAATCGGGTCGGCTTCGTCTGTGTGATAGGCCGTGCCGCGCACAAAGGCGATATTGCGCGTCACCTTGTAGCAATGCGCGTGGCCGGTAAGCGCAAGGCCGGGCGTCGCAGGTTTCATATAGTCGATCCGCAGATCGAGCGTCGCAATCGACATGCGTTCGGGCAGGGCAAGCTGCACGGCGGTGCCGCAGGCATTGTCGAGCATCGCAGTGATGACGCCGCCGTGAATGACGCCCGTCTCCACATTGCCAATGAATTTTTCGTCGTAGGGCACCGACAGCCAGGCCTGTCCAGGTTTTGCGTCGGTGATGGTGAGGCCGAGCGCGCGGGCATGCGGCACGTGCTGGATGAGCACGTCTTTCATCATCTGGAGATTCTCGGGCGTTAACTTGAATTCACTGGCCATGCTGTACGGATTTTCGTTTCTATGGGGGGCGGCGGCCGGTCGGCGCGCTGAATGCGCCTAACCTAGCGCCGGGGGCCGGATTTTGCGACGGAAGAACGCCGCCCGAAAAGGCCAAATTCGGCCAAGCCGTTGATTCGCTAGAAGTTTTCAGAGAGCTTCCCCTGCGTCAAATTGACCTTTCTCTGGCTTCGTTTAGATTAGAGCGCCAAAGACGGGGATCGTTCCCCGAGAGAGACAAGGAAGAGTGTCGTGGTAGTGGCGTGTGAATGCGGCAGTCCGCAGCGGAACCTGGAACGCGCATGACCGAAGTAAGGGAGAGGTCGCTGCCGATGGCGGAGGCCGCGGCTTATGGGTCGTCGGCAAAGCCGATGGGAAAGCGCGAGCAAACCAAACTCAATAACCGCGAGGCGATCCTCAACGCCGCGCGCGAGGTCTTCGCCGATCTTGGCTATGGCGCGACGACGGTGCGCGACATCATCCGCAAGACCGGCCTCGCGTCGGGCACCTTCTACAATTATTTCAAGAGCAAGGAAGAAGTCTTCGAGGCCATCATGGATGACGGCATGCGTCGCATCCGCCCGCGCCTGAAAGCCGACCGCATCCGCTCGCGCAATTTCGAGGAATTCATCCGCAACGCCTATCGCACCTATTTCGATTATCTGGCGAGCGACCGTCACACCTTCCAGATGATCCGCGGCAACCAGACATGGTTCCGCGTGCGCATGGACACCCCGGAAATTCTGGCGGGCCTTGAAGAGATCCGCGAATATATCGAGGAAGACATTCGCGACGGCAATCTGCCCGCCGTCGATAGCGAATATCTGATGGCCGCCGTCGTCGGCATCGCCATGGAAATCGGCGATCGCATGATCCTGCGCGCGCAGGTCGAGCCAAAGGCCGCCGCCGATTTTGCCACCACGCTGGTGCTGAAGGGCTTTGAGGCCCTGCCGCTGAAATCTGCAAGCCATAGCTGATCGCGGGCCGAGGGGGCCGCATAAGTGAACGTCCAGAAGCTCATCGTCCGTACTTTGCTAAAATTGCCAGACGGCATTCTCCTTGCGATGGCGGGCGGCAAGCCCCTCGAGATCGATGGACGAAAGCTTGATGTGCGCGCCCAGTTCCTCGCCGCTCAGGGGGCCAAGGCCCCGTCTCTCACGACGCTCGATCCGGTTGCGGGCCGCGCCGCCACGGCGCAGGGCCTCGCGCTTCTCGATGGCGACCGCCATTTCAATATCTCGGTGACGGAGATGACCGTGCCCGGCGCAGAAGGCCCGCTCGACGCCCGGCTCTACACGCCCAAAAACGCCAAGGGCCCGCTGCCCGGCCTCGTCTTCTTTCATTTCGGCGGCTGCGTCATCGGCGATCTCAACACTTGCGACACGTTCTGCGCCATGCTTTCGCAAATCGCCGATTGCGTGGTGCTCTCGGTCGCCTACCGCCTCGCGCCCGAGCATAAGTTCCCTGCCGCCGCCGATGATGCGCTGGCCGCCTTCCGCTATGTCGCCGCCCACAATGCCGAACTCGGCATGACCCATCGCATCGGCATCGGTGGCGATTCAGCCGGCGGCTATCTCTCCGCCGTCGTGGCGCAGGAAACAATGCGTCGCGGCGAGGAAACGCCCGCCGTGCAGCTTTTGATCTACCCTGTTACCGACATGGAATGGCAGGGCGGCTCATGGGAAAGCTGCGCCGATGTCTATCCGCTGACGCGTGAAGTGATGGACTGGTTCATCGCCCATTATCTCAACACACCCGGCGACGCGAAGGATCTGCGCGCCTCGCCGCTCAAGGCCGGCGATCTAGAGGGCGTGGCGCAAGCCATCGTCATCACATCGGGCTTCGACGTGCTGCGCGATCAGGGCATCGCTTATGCCGAGCGTCTGAAGGAATCGGGCGTCAAAGTCACCTATCGCTGCTACGACCGCCTCACCCACGCCTTCACGGCAATGACCGGCGCTGTCCCCGCCGCCAAACGCGCCTGCGAAGAAATCGCCCGCGACCTCCACAGCGCGCTGAGGGGTTAGTGGTGTTTTGTTCACTACACTGACGAATATCGAACCAGCGCAAACCCCACCTGAGGGGCGAAGGTATTTCCCCGTCATTGCGAGCCCCGAAGGGGCGTGGCAATCCAGAAGCCGCGCATTCAGAAAGAACCGGATTGCGTCGGGCCTTCGGCCCTCTCAATGACGGCAAGCGAGCCCGCACGAAAACACTAACCCTCACCCTGAGGAGCGGCAAAGCCGCGTCTCGAAGGGCGAGGCCCGTGCGCGCCTAACCCCGCAGAAACGCAATCAGCGCCGCATTCACGCGCTCTGCTTCCTCATGCTGCACCCAATGCGTCGCGCCTTCGATGAAAAGCCGCCGCCCGTCGTCGCAAAGCGCCAGGCTTGCCTCCGCGCCCGACACCGCGCCGAACTTGTCATCAAGGCCCCAGACCACCAGTACCGGCACCTTGATGCGCGGCAGGCTCCCCGGCATCGGCTTTTTCAGCAACGCGCGATACCAGTTGACCATCGCCGTCAGCGCGCCGGGCCGCGACCATGCGAGGCGATAATCGGCAAAGTCGTCATCGCTGAATGTGCCGGGCCTGCTCGACGCCACAAGTCCATCCGAAAGCCCGCGCCAGCCCCGCGACCGCATCAGTGCTTCGGGCAGGAAGGGCAGGCGAAACATCTGCACATACCAGCTTTTCTTTTTCTGCTCGGCATCCTCGCGCATCGCCTTGCGCCAGATCGCCGGATGCGGCGCGTTGAGCACCGCCATGCGCTCCAGCCGCTCTGGTCGCGTCGTCGCCAGCCACCACACAACCGATGCGCCCCAGTCATGGCCGACGAGCTTCACGCGTGCGATGCCGAAGTGATCCGCCAGACCGATCACGTCCGCGACCAGCCGGTCGAGATCGTAAGCCGCGACGCCCTTCGGCTTGTCGCTGAGATTGTAGCCCCTCTGGTCCGGCGCGATGACGCGAAAGCCCGCCGCCGCAAGCGCCCCGATCTGGTGCCGCCATCCAGCCCAGAATTCGGGAAAACCGTGCAGCAGGATCACCGGCGGCCCATCCTCCGGCCCCGCTTCCGCATAGTGAAGCACGACGCCGTTCACCGCCGCATGTCCGAAACGGATGCTTTCTTTCATCGCCATCCCCCCGCTCATGCCCGGAGTTTTTCACTGCTTTCAGCTTGCCGCAACGTGGAAGCAATGCTATTTCCCTCCCGTCCTTAGGGGAGTAGTCGCCCTCCGTCGCAAGATCGAGAGGGGCGCGCGTCAACATACTTGATCCGTTTCGGGTCATGGCGCGTGCAGGGGTTGGGGTTTTTCCCGGCCGATTGACGAGACCTTTGGCTTGAGACGCGCTTCCCGGCCGGGCGGTGCGCGCTCAGGTCATTGGTTTAAGCGCCCGGCCCCGAGGATGTTCATGGAAGCCTTTTTCATCTCCCTGTCGGCTGTTGCCGTGGCCGAGATCGGCGACAAGACGCAATTGCTGGCGCTGGTTCTCGCCGCGCGCTTTCGCAAACCGCTGCCGATCATTGCGGGCATCTTCGTCGCCACCATCGTCAATCATGCGCTGGCCGCCGAACTCGGCATCCTGATCGCAAGCTGGCTGACGCCCGAAATTCTCAACTGGGCGCTCGGCGTCTCTTTCATTGCGGCGGGCATCTGGATGCTGATCCCCGACAAGGCGGGCGATGTTGCCGACAATGGCTCACGCTTTGGCCCCTTCATCACCACCACCATCGCTTTCTTTCTCGCCGAGATGGGCGACAAGACGCAGCTTGCCACCATCGGCCTCGGCGCTCGCTTCCACGATCTTCTCTCCGTCGCGGCAGGCACCACCATCGGCATGATGATCGCCAATGTGCCCGCGGTCCTTCTGGGTGATGTTGCGGCCAAGGCCTTGCCCATGCAGCTCGTGCGCGGCACGGCGGCGGCGATCTTCATCGCGCTCGGCTGCGTCGCCATTCTCGAGGCGCTGAAGCTCGTCTAGGCGTGTCCCTGCAATCGCCTTATGCTTTCCCGCAAACGACATTGAAAATACGGGGGACGCCGATGCGCAGCATGCGTGTACATGAATTGTCAGACGATATTTCCGTCCTGCGGATGGATGAGGTGACGCTGCTGCCGCCGGGCGCAGGCGAAGTGCGTCTGCGGCTCAAGGCTTGCTCGATCAACTTCCCTGACATTCTGATGGTGCAGGGCAAATATCAGTTCAAGCCTGAGCTGCCTTTCGCGCCGGGCATGGAAGGGGCGGGCGTCGTCGCCGAGGTTGGCGCGGGCGTCACGACCCTCAAACCCGGCGATGAAGTCGTTGCCGGGCTTCGCGTTGGCGGCTTTTCTGAAGAGGTCAATATCCCGGCACAGAATTGCCGCCCTATCCCCAGGGGCATGGATTTCATCAAGGCCGCCGCCTATCCCGCCGCCTATCTGACCGCCTATGTCGCGCTCATCATTCGCGGAAATCTCAAGGCGGGCGAAACGCTCCTCGTCCATGGCAGCAGCGGCGGCGTCGGCATGGCCGCCGTCGATATCGGCAAGCTCTGGGGCGCGAAAGTCATTGCCACATCGGCATCCGATGAAAAACTGAAAGTGGTGAAAGCGCGCGGTGCCGATCACGTCATCAACGTCACGCGCGGCTTTCGCGAAGAGGTGAAGGAACTCACCGGCGGCAGAGGGGCCGATGTGATCTACGATCCGGTCGGCGGCGATGTCTTCGACGAGAGCGTCCGCTGCATCGCCTGGAATGGTCGCCTGCTCATCATCGGCTTCACCAGCGGGCGCATCCCCACCGTCTCCGTCAACATGCCGCTCATCAAGGGCTTCTCCGTCGTCGGCGTTCGCGCCGGTGAATATGGTCGTCGCGATCCCGAAGCGGGCAGGCAGAATATCGAAGCGATCGACCGCCTCGCCGCCGAAGGCAAGATCGACCCCTATGTCTGCGCCACCTTCCCGCTCGATCACGTGGTCGAAGCGATGCGCATGCTGCAAAACAGGCAGGCCGTGGGCAAAGTCGTCATAGTGATGGATTAGCCGACGCAGACGGACAATAATAAGTCGCGCAACAAGGGAACTCTTAAATGAAGCCGTCTGCGAAACTGGGTCTTGCCACCATACTCACCGCGGCATTGGGGCTCGCGCTCTTTGCCTGCTCCAAGCCTGTCGATATCGTGGTCGGCCAGAAAAGCGTCGGCCCCCTCACCATCGAAACCGGCTTCGATGCTGACGTCGTCGCAAAACTTCTGCCCAAGTTCAATGTCGAGGCCACCGTCTCCTCCGCGCTTCAGCCCGGCGAGCATGTGATCCGCGTGTTGAACGGCAGCACGCCGCTTTTTGAAATCTACCCGTCGCTGGACCGCAAGACGGTCGAAAGCGTTCTGGTGCTCGACGAAAGCGTCAAGGATGAAAAGGGCGTGCACATAGGCTCGACCTTCGGCGAGGCAATCCCCGACGCCAATCTCCGCGCCTGCATGGCGGGCGCAGGCGAAAAGACGGGCCGCCTCTATTGCCCGCAGCCCGGCTCGACGCATGTGATCTATGAATTGCAGGGCGAGAAGCCCGCGCCTGAGGGCGAGATGCCCCCCGCCGAACAGTTGAAGGACTGGCACGTCACCTCAATGCTCTGGGACGGCCGCGAATCCGCGCACTAGTCGCTCTCTCACCCCGTCATTGCGAGCCCGAAAAGGGGCGCGGCAATCCATCTCGCCACGCCCCAAAGCCTCAAACGCTGCGCTGCGCCTTATCCTTCTCGTTGGCCGAGCGGATCATATCGCGCATCCCGTCCCATTCCTCTTCGGTGAGTTTCGACAGGCGCGAGAAATTACCGCCGCCCGCATTGAAACCCGCGCCGTCAATGGCAATGCACTGGCCGGTCAGATATTCGCAGCCATCGGCCATCAGGAACGTGGCGAGGTTTTTCAACTCGTCCATCGCCCCCACGCGGCCCATCGGAATGCCTTCGCCCGAGCCGCTGCCATCCGTCGATTGGCCGGGGCTCAGCCGTTCCCACGCGCCTTTGGTGGGGAAGGGGCCGGGCGCGATCGCGTTGAGACGAATGCCATAGCGGCCCCATTCGGCCGAGAGCGATTTCGTCATGATGTTGACGCCCGCTTTCGACATGGCGGAAGGCACTGTGAAAGGTCCGCCGTTCCACACCCATGTCGTCAGGATCGAAATGACGCTGCCCTTGTGCCCGCCCTCGATCCAGCGCCGCCCGCAGGCATGCGTCACATAGAAGGAACCGTGAAAGACGATCCCGGCAATCGCATCGAACCCCTTGGGCGAAAGGTCTTGCGTCGGGCTGATGAAATTGCCCGCCGCATTGTTGACGAGGCCGGTCAGCGGCCCGCCATCGGCCCAGATTTCGCCGATCATGTCGTCCACCGCAGCAGCGACGCGAATATCGACCGCATGGGTTTTCACCGAGCCGCCGTGGCGGTCCATTAGTTCTTTGGCTGTGTCGTCCAGCACGTTCTTGCGGCGACCGCATATATAGACTTCAGCACCGAGCCGCAGATAGTCCTCGGCCATTTCCTTGCCGAGCCCCGTCCCGCCGCCCGTCACCAGGATGCGTTTGCCCTTCAGAAGCTGGTCGCGAAACATGGTGGCCATGTGATCCTCCCTGACTGTGTTTTGCCGAAAGGATAGCAGGCGCGAAGCCTTTTGCACGCCGCTCCGTTGGCCGCAACGGAACGCTGCGTCAGCCTATTTCCGCTCGACGAGATAGGTCCACAGCCGCACGAAAAGCCAGATCGGCACCACCACTACGGCCCCGAGCAGCACATAGCGCACCGACCAGTCTATGGCGCTGAAGCCCATCTGCCAGATGCGCGCGATCGTATCGAGGAAGTCGCGCCACAGGTCGATCGGCTGGATGCCGAAAAACGCCAGCAATATGCCGACGACCACGGACGCCACCGCGAGCTTGAGCAATGTGGGAAGGATCGGGCCGCCGAAAATTCTCTGCATACGTCTCTACCGCCGGTTTTCCATGTTCGCCGCCTCCGACGCATCATGCACGATATGCGGCAAGGTTGGAACATCGATGCCGCTGGTGCGGAAGCGCTCGTTCACATCGCGCAGCAGCGCAAATTTGACGCCTTCGAGATCGCCCGACCTCGTCCAGACGCGCACCAGCAGATCGACCGAAATATCGCCGAGCGCCGCCACCGAAACGAGCGGCGCGGGCGTCTTCAGAATGCGCGTCTCGCTGTCCACGATGCGTTTCAGGTCGTCCAGCGCCTCGCCCAGATCGGTGCCGTAGCTGACACGGAAAAGCTGCTCCAGCCGTCGCGTCGAATGGTGGCTGAAATTCTTGACCGGCTGTCCCCAGACCGAGCCGTTCGGCACGATGATCTGGACATTGTCGGCGGTGGCAAGCTCCGTGGTGAAGAGCGTCAACTCCTTCACTGTTCCGGCTATGCCGCCGACCTCGACATAATGTCCCGCGCGAAAGGGACGAAAGATCAGCAGCATCACCCCGGCGGCGACATTGGACAGCGTGCCCTGTAGCGCCAGCCCGATGGCAAGGCCAGCCGCGCCCAGAACCGCGATAAGGCTCGCGGTCTGCACGCCGAATTTCGCCAGCACCGCCAATAGGGTGAAAATGATGATGGCATAGCGCACGATGCTGCCGAAAAACCCTTGCAGCGTCGCATCGATATTCGGCAGCCGCCTGAGCGCGCTGATGGTCCATTGCCGGGCCTTGCCGGAAAACCAGATGCCAAGCACGAGGATGATGAGCGCGGAGATGATGCTCATTCCGCTGGCTATCATAAGGGGCCAGAGCGTGTGCATTTCGGTTATCAGCTTCTCCGGTAAAACGTCATTGGCGACCAAGTTTCGCACTCCTGAAACACACAGCGATACGCCCGAACCCAGGTCCAGTTTCCCATGGATTTCAAGCGCGGGGAACGGTCTATAGTTCCATCATGAAAAGGCAACCTCTCGCCGCAAAACCCGCCTCGCCCGCCGGTCGTCTGCCTGCGCTGTTTGCGGCATGGTTTGAGCGTCGCGGCTGGGTTCCCCGGCCCCACCAGCTTGCGCTTCTCGATCTGGCGGGGCAGGGCAGGTCCGTCCTGCTGATCGCCCCGACCGGTGCGGGCAAGACGCTGGCCGGCTTCCTGCCGAGCCTTGTCGATCTGCATGGCGGTGCGGCGCGCAAGCCCGGTCTCCACACACTCTATATATCGCCCCTGAAGGCGCTGGCCGTTGACGTGAAGCGCAATCTCGAAATCCCCGTCGCCGAAATGGGCTTGTCCGTCAGCATCGAAACCCGCACCGGCGACACGCCGACAAATCGCCGCCAGCGCCAGCGCCGCGAGCCGCCCGATATTCTGATGACCACGCCCGAGCAACTGGCGCTGCTCCTCTCCTATCCCGATGCCGAAAATTTCTTCGGCAATCTCGATTGCGTCATCCTCGACGAGCTTCATGCGCTGGCCAATTCCAAGCGCGGCGATCTTCTCTCGCTGGGCCTTGCGCGCCTTGCCACGCTCGCGCCGCGCCTGCGCCGTGTCGGCTTGTCCGCCACCGTCGCCGAGCCGGACGAACTGCGTCGCTATCTGATACCGCAGCCTGTCGGCGGCGAGCTTCTGAGCGATGTCGTGGTCGCACCGCCGGGAGCGACGCCGGACATCGGCATCCTCGTCCCCCTCAATCCCGAAACGGATGATGAGGAAGAGGTGCGCATCCCCTGGTCCGGCCATTCGGCGCGTCACGCCATGCCCGCCGTCTATGATGCGATCAAGACCCGCAAGACGACGCTGGTCTTCGTCAACACGCGCAGTCAGGCCGAATATGTCTTTCAGGAACTCTGGCGTCTCAATGACGACAATCTCCCCATCGCGCTCCATCACGGCTCGCTAAGCGCCGAGCAGCGCCGCAAGGTCGAGGCGGCGATGGGCGCGGGCACACTCCGCGCCGTCGTCTGCACCTCCACCCTCGATCTCGGTATCGATTGGGGCGAGGTCGATCTCGTCATCTGCATCGGCGCGCCGAAAGGCGCAAGCCGTCTCGCCCAGCGCATAGGCCGCGCCAACCACCGCCTTGATGAGCCGTCACGTGCGTTACTCGTGCCCGCCAACCGCTTCGAGGTGCTGGAATGCGAAGCCGCCCGCGCCGCCGCCACCGAAGGCGCACAGGATGGCCGCATCCGTCGCGAAGGCGCGCTCGATGTCTTGGCGCAGCACGTGCTGGGCCGCGCCTGTTCGCAGCCTTTCGAGCCTTCGGCGCTCTTCGATGAAATCCGCGCCGCCGCGCCCTATCGCCATCTCACGCGCGAGGAATTCGATCGCACCGTCGATTTCGTCGCCACCGGCGGCTATGCGCTGAAGACTTATGATCGCTACGCGCGCCTTCGCCCCAACTCGCCCATGACCGGCGACATGCGCCTGCGTCCCGCCTCGCCCAAAGTCATTCAACAATACCGCATGAATGTCGGCACCATCGTCGAGGCGGCCATGGTGAAAATCCGCATGGTCAAGCCGGGCCGCCGTCCGCGCAGTTCCTATGGCGGGCGGATGCTCGGCGAAATCGAAGAATATTTTATCGACCAGCTCACGCCCGGCGACACGTTCATTTTCGCAGGCCACCTGCTGCGCTTTGAAAGCCTCGTCGAAACCGAAGCCTTTTGCAGCCGCGCCGAAAGCGGCGATCCGATGATCCCGTCCTATTACGGCGGCAAGTTTCCACTCTCCACTTATCTGGCCGAGCGTGTACGCAAGATGCTGGCGCATAAGGAGCAATGGGCGCTCCTTCCTGATCAGGTCTCCGAATGGTTGCGCATCCAGGAGTGGCGCTCGATCCTGCCGCGTGAAGGCGAATTGCTGGTCGAAACTTTTCCGCGCGGCGATAAATATTATCTCGTCTGCTATCCCTTCGAAGGTCGTCTCGCACATCAGACGCTTGGCATGTTGCTCACCCGCCGCCTCGATCGGGCAGGCGCGCGCCCCATGGGTTTCCTCGCGTCTGAATATTCGCTCGCCATCTGGGGCCTGCGCGATATCGGCATGATGGCCGAGCGCGGCGAGTTGCCCTTGGGCGATCTCTTCCACGAAGACATGCTGGGCGACGATCTCGACGCATGGCTCGCTGAATCAAGCCTGCTGAAACGCACCTTCCGCGATTGCGCCATCATTTCCGGCCTTATCGAGCGCCGCTATCCGGGGCAGGAAAAAACCGGACGGCAGGTGACTTTCTCCTCCGACCTCATCTACAACGTCTTGCGCGAACACGAGCCCGATCACATCCTTCTGCGCGCCACATTAGCGGACGCCGCGACCGGCCTTCTCGATGTCGCCCGCGTCGGCGATATGCTGAAGCGCGTGGAGGGTCGAATCGTCTTAAAAAGGCTCGACCGCGTGTCGCCTCTCGCCGTGCCGGTTCTGCTTACCATCGGCAAGGAAGCGGTGCATGGCGAAGCGAACGAAGCGCTTCTAAGCGAAGCGGCAGACGAGCTGATCGACGAGGCGACAAGACTTGTTTGAAAACCCTGCGAAACATTTTGAAGAAAAGCTGATCGCCTCGCCCGCGCTCCGCGTCTGCGGTGCCATGCTCACAGCACTTCCCGAAGGCGCTCTCTGGTGGGAAGCTGAGCGCATGCTCGTCGTCGCTGATCTCCATCTCGAAAAAGGGTCGGCCTTTGCCGCGCGTGGCATCGCGCTCCCGCCTTACGATACGCGCACGACGCTGCGCCGCCTCGAAGCCTTGCTGGCGCGCCACCGGCCCGCGCGCCTCATCGCGCTGGGCGATAGTTTTCACGACCGCGAAGCCGATGCCCGCATGGATGGCGAGGACGCCGCCGCGCTCTCCCGCCTGACACAGCAAACCGACTGGATATGGATCGCAGGCAATCACGATCCCGTCCCCCCGCGCCGCTTCGGCGGCACGGTCATGCACGAACTGCACGTCGGCCCTCTCACCTTCCGCCACGAGCCGCTGCCCGCGCCCGCCCCCGGCGAGATCGCAGGCCACCTTCATCCTTGTGCGGCGGTGCGCGTCCGTGGCCGCCGCCTGCGCCGCCGTTGCGTGGCGTCAGACGGCACGCGCGCCATCCTGCCCGCCTTCGGCGCTTATGCGGGCGGGCTCAACGTGCTCGATGTCGCTTATGAAAATCTTCTGCCCGCCTCAGATTTCCACGCCTGGATGATGGGCGCACGCACCGTCGTCCCCGTCGCCGCCCACCGCCTAGAAGGCGATTAGCGCAGCGAATGTGTCTCGAAGGATAAGGCCCCGTCCTCGCGGCGAAGATGGATCACCCGGTCAAGCCGGGTGATGAAGAGAATGAAAAGGAAAATTCCACTCCGTCATTGCGAGCGCCAGCGAAGCAATCCAGAAGCCGCAGATGAAGAGGACTGGATTGCTTCGGGTTTTCAGCCCTCGCAATGACAATAAGGCCGCTACGCCCTAGCCGAGCAGCATCGCCGCGAGCGACACGCCGAGCGCCAGTTCCACCAGTATCGTGAAGGGCAATTGCAACGCGCGATACCAGTCCGGCATCGGGCTTGGGCCACCGATGCGCTCAGCCAATAGCAGAAGCTGAAACCCGGCCATCAGCGCGGCAAGCGCAATGCGCTCATCCACGAAAAGCACAACCCATGCAAAAGGCATGGCCAGCGTTGCGAGTCCGAGCGGACGAAACAGCAGATAGTCGCCGCCCTTGGCCACAGCGAGCCCCCAGCGAATGCCGCCGATGAAGGAGAGCAGCGCCGCTCCATAGCCGATCTCGGCGCGCAACGCGCTGTCTGCTCCCGGCGAGGGATAGGTGAGGAAAATGATCATCGCCATCGCGACCAGCGGCACCAGCGCGCCATAGCCGATCACTTGCAGTGCGGTGGCGTGCGGCCTCTCCCCGGCGGCAGTCTTGGTGTCCGCGATGCTCCCCTCGACGCTCATCTCGTCTCGCCCCCTTATCGCAGCTGTCAGCCGAGCCGCGCGAGGAAGGGAAACACATTGAGCAGCGTTATGGCAATCCTCTCAAACGAGCCGAGCGCCATCAAAAGCCCGGTCCCCGCGAGAAGCAGGCCCGCCGCCTTCTCGATCATGCCCATATGGCGACGGATACGCACGGCAAAGCTCAAGAAACCGCGCACCGCGAAAGCGGCGGCCAGAAAAGGAATGCCGAGCCCCAGCGAATAGGTGCCGAGCAGCAAAACGCCCGATGTCAGGCTGTCATGCGAGGCAGCAATAGCAAGGATCGTCGCGAGAATAGGCCCAATGCAGGGCGTCCAGCCGAAGGCGAAAGCCAGCCCCAGCACATAAGGGCTCAGAAACTGAAGCCACAGATTGTGAGTCACGTCGCCGATATGATTGGGTTGAAACCGCGCCTCCCGGTTGAGAAAGGGAATGCGCAGCAGGCCCATATAGTGAAGGCCGAAAACGATGATGACGATCCCGGCGATCCGCCCGAGTATTTCCTTATGCGCGAGGATCAGCGGATTGATCGCCGAGGCGCTCGCGCCAAGCGCAATGAAGATCGTCGAAAAGCCGAGCACGAAGCCCACCGCGCCCAGCGCCACGCGCCGCGTCAATCCTTCCGAGCCGAGCGTCGCGCCCTTGGCGTCTTCCCGCGTCAGTTCCTCAAACGAGGTGCCCGCGATGAAGCAGAGATAGGCCGGCACCAGCGGCAACACGCAAGGCGACAGAAAACTCAGCAAGCCACCCGCTGCCGCTGCCGCATAGGAAATATCAAACGCCGCCATCTTTTCCTTCTTCTACTATTCCCTCCCCCTCAAGGGGGAGGGCTTAAATCCTCACTTCGGATAAAGGATCATCTGTGTGCAGCGGAAAAGCGCTATCACGCGATCTGTCGTTTCGTTGCGCACTTCCACATCCCAGACATGGGTGCTCTTGCCGCGATGCGCGGGCGTCGCCTTGCCCGAAACCACTTCGCCCGCCCGCGCCGAACCCAGAAAATTCGTCTTGAGTTCGACCGTCGTAAAGCTCGCGCCCGCAGGCAGGTTGGGCGACATGCCCGCCGCGCAAAGCCAGTCGGCCAGCGTGATGACAACCGGCGCCCAGAGAAACCCCGTCCCCGCGATCACGGGCTCCGTCACCGTCATCCGGCCCGTGACGAGTTCAGCCTCGACGATTTCAAGCTCGACGCCGACAAGGCCCGGATGCTTGTGTCTGGCGAATTCATTCAGTTGCGCAACGCGTTCCTGCGTCATGGTCTGTTCCCCCTTGCGAGGCGCGCATCATACAGAAATTCACCGTTCGCGCAGCACCGCCGAGGCGATCCAGCCCGCCAGCGCCGCGCCGAAAACAGCGATCAGCCCGTAAAGCAGCGCCGCATTATGCGCGAAGCGATAGAGAAACCGCTCAAGTCCGCTCTTGTCGATATACAAGGGCGAAGAAATAGCATCGACCACTTCGCCGTCGCGCAGCAGAAAAACGGTTGCGGTATAAAGTCCCACCGGCACATTCGCCGGAATATCGACAGTGGCGCGAAAGAGCGTCTGGCCCAGAAACACGATCCCGCCCGGATCGCTGATATAGAGCTTGTCGCGCCGCTTGTTGCGGATCAGCGCCTTGACGAAGTTTTTCTCCTCGTCCGGCGTCACGTTTTCCGTGTGGCCGCCCATGCCTTGCGCGCGCGGCGCGCCGAAATTGACGTTGTCTATGCCGATCTGCTCGCGTTGCAGCACCTCGACGCCCGCCGTCACTTCAAGCGGCCTCGTGCTCGCCACCGCGTAATAGCCCGGCACTTTGGGAAAGGTCAGCGAGTCATGATTGACCCATATGCCCGCCACGCGCTCCTTGCGCCGCACCGTCACCGGTCGCGACGGCCCCGAAACCACCACCACCACGTCGCGGTCCTGCGCGCGCTCATTGGCCGTGTTCACTTCCACCGCGCCGAAAAGCAAAATCTGCGTGCCGTTGAAATTCGAGCGGATACGAACCTGATGCTCGGAAAGATCGGTCACAAGCTGCGCGGCTTCCACCGTCCCGCCGAGCGCCAGGGTCCCCGTAAGCAAGAGCATCGCCGCAAGGATGAGCGCGCCTATGCGCTGCGCCGCCCTCATGTATGCGGTATCGCATCAGTGATGGAATAGAGGTCCGCAGGCGGCGTCACGAGGTCCCAGCCGAGCCGCAGTCCCATCAGCAGCACCAGCGCCGCAAGCAGCGCGCGCAGATGTTCGCCCTTGAGCCGCGAACCCGCACGCACGCCATACTGCGCGCCGATCACGCCGCCGATCACCAGAATGAGGCCGAGCATCGCATCGACCGTCTGGTTTTCCACCGAATGCATGACGCCGGTGAGCCCCGTCACGAAGACGATCTGGAACAGCGACGTGCCGATCACCACCGATGTCGGCATCCGCAGCAGATAGATCATCGCCGGGATCATGATGAAAGCGCCGCCGACGCCCATGATCGCCGAAAGTACGCCAACGAAAAACCCGATCAGCACCGGCGGAATGACGCTGATATAGAGCTTTGAGCGGCGAAACCGCATCTTGAAGGGCA
>CAZLLB010000060.1:0-15459 GCA_964560165.1 uncultured Parvibaculum sp.
TTCGAAAACCGACAAACCAGGTTTTGGGGAGCTAGAACGCCGCGCCGCGTGTGCTGCCAGGCAGGTCCGCCAGATCGAGTTTTCCAAGTTCACCCGCGAAGGCAGACATGTCAGCGCGCAGACGCTTCAGGCCGGGGCCGCGTTCGAGCTTGGCCTCGTTCATGTAGAGGGCCCGATTGATCTCGATCTGTAGTGCATGGAGGCCATGATTGGGCCGTCCATAATGCTCGGTGTTGAAGCCGTCCGCATAGGGATTGTTGCGTACGGTGCTATAGCCGAGGCGCTTCAGAATGCGCTCGGCCTCTTCGGTGATCTCGCCGGCACAAGCGGTGCCATAGCGATCGCCGAGCACTATATCGGGGCGATCAGCGCCCTGATCGTCGTCAGCAGGGCCGCCGACGGAAGGCATGGAATGGCAGTCGACCAGGACAGCCCAGCCGAAGGCTCGGTGGGTTTCTTCCAGCAAGCTGCGTAACTGTTCATGGAAAGGCATGTAAAGCAGCCGGATGCGGCGTTCGGCTTCGGCATATACCATGGGCTCGCGATAAATCTCGGTCGAATCGGCCACGACGCGGGCGATGGTGCCCAAGCCGCCCGCGACACGCAGCGAGCGCGTGTTGACATGCGGCGGCAGCGCATCAGCGAACATCGACGGATCCAGCTCGTATGGCTCACGATTGGCATCGAGATAGGCGCGAGGAAAACGGGCGTGGATCAGAGGAGCGCCGAGCCCCACGACGCCGCCGAATATTTCTTCGACGAAACTGTCTTCCGAGCGGCGCAGCGTCATGGCGTCGAGGTTTGACGTGGTGACGAAGGAGTTTGGATAGAGGCGGCCGCTATGGGGCGAAGAGAAAACAAAAGGAAGCCTGGCGCGGGCGGGCCGTTCGACGGCGACGGGGTGCTCAAACAACGCCTCTTCGTCGCTTGAAGCAGTGCTTGTCTGGGTTGGCGATTGATGACGAGAAATGAGATCCATGGGGGAAGGATTACCGCCGGAAAGCCGCTGAACCGATCTTGCGCGATCCCTGAAACATGGGATGGCGAAGCTCTGGAGCCAAGACTAACACGGTGGATGGCACGGTGCGACATGGACACGGGTAGGGCGGCCATAATGGCGGCGAGAAATGCGCTATATTCATGCCCTGTTTACTGGTCTTGCCTAGGATAGCCCTTGGGTGCTCTCGCGGTCCTGGGATGTGCGTGGAGCTAGGTGGTTTCTAAAGCAGGCTTCAACCGATGGCGCGCATTCTACTTGCGGAAGACGATGAATCGATGCGCCGTTTTTTGGCGAAAGCGCTCGAAAACGCCGGGCACGATGTCTCATCGTTCGGGCGGGGTGATCTTGCCCATACAAAGCTCAAAAACGATGTCTTCGACATTCTGCTGACGGACATCGTCATGCCGGAAATGGACGGAATCGAGCTGGCCCGCCGCGCTGCGGAACTCGATCCGACACTCAAGATCATGTTCATCACCGGATTTGCTGCCGTTGCGCTAAGCCCCGAAGCGCAGGCCCCCAAGGATGCCAAGGTGCTGTCCAAGCCCTTCCACCTGCGTGATCTGGTGGCCGAGGTCGAGCGCCTGATGGCGGCTTGACGGGCTTTCGGGTTTCTTCAGGCCGGAAGCGTTTGACCATCTTGTCTTTAGCCCACAACCCCGTTATACGGACTGCCTTCGGTCGGTAACGGGCGGCGTCAAGCCTCGCGAAACCGGCCACCGCACGGCAATGGGCGTGTAGCTCAGCGGGAGAGCACTTCGTTGACATCGAAGGGGTCACAGGTTCAATCCCTGTCACGCCCACCATTGCCAGACTTCCCCAATTCAATAACCCATTCGTATCAAAGCCGCCTTAGCCACAAAGGCCGAGCCAGGCCATCAGATGCACGGACAATCGGTCGATTGTGTTTTCGATGGGCAGCGACACGCCCGGCAGCAAGACGACCAGAGCGAAGGGCACCAGAAGCAGGAGCAAGGTGGGACGCAGCACCGGCTCATTTTCCGGCGGCTGCATACGCATGAGCAAGGTTGGCGCGGTGAGCCCAATGAGGCCGCCGAGCAGAACTTCGGGCGCTGTGTGGACCTGAATCAGCACCCGCGAAACGGCAATGCCAAAGCAGCCGATGATGGCCGCCGATATGATGAGCGCCCGCAATAGGCGGTCTTGCGAGAATTTCACCCAGAGCATGGCGAAGCCGCCATAGGCAGCGACTGCGGCGGCCGTGTGCCCACTCGGGCTGCGCAGATTCAGCTCGGGAAAGAGATGGCTGCACGGCAGAAATATGACCTTGGCGATCAACGCACCGAACAGCGCAACGAACATCGCAACGCACCAATAAAATGCCTCGCGCCGCGCTCCCGCTGCTGTAAGCACGATGGCGACCAGCGCGACGAAGGGCAATACGACCGTCTGATCTCCAAACCTGGTCACGAAATGGAGAAGGTCGACGCGCAGCATCTATGATTGCCCTGTTGAGATTGGAGCGCGGGAGCTTATGCGTCCTGTCACATTTGCACCATGAGGTATCTCCCCAAGGATAATCGCCGCAGTATGCTGGCAATTTGCCATTTTCCTGTTGAATGAAATGACTTATGTGAAGAATAGAGGTTCGTGTCGGGATGTATCCTGATCGCGAATTTGGGGAAGGATGCCGACCGGCGCGGAAATACGCACGGCCGGCATTCATTTGGTACCATCCGTAGAGCCGTTTGGTGGCGTTACAGGGGTTGGCGCGGCGAGAGTCGTTTCATCTGATTTCATGCTGAATTCGAATAAAAGCCGCGCCGTTGTCGCCGGGGTCGCCCTGGGTGTTGTGCTCATTGCCTTGATCGCGTGGCGTATGATGGGCGGGCCGGAAATGGGTGGACCGCCGCCTTCGACGGTCGAGACCGTCACGGCCGCCGCGCGCGATGTGCAGGTGAATGTTGCCGCACTCGGCTCGCTCGACGCGGACCAGTCGATTGTGGTCAGCCCCGAGATCGACGGCATCGTCACCAGTATCGATTTCACCGATGGCCAGCGCCTCAACAAGGGCGACATGATTGTTTCCATCGATAGCGGCTCACTGAAGGCCCGCTTGATGCAGACGCAGGCGCGGGTAAAGCTCACGCGCGCCAATCATGATCGCGCCGAGCGCCTGCGCAAACAGGGATCGGGCACCGAGCGCGCACTTGATGAAGCGTTGAACGACATGCGGTCGGCGGAAGCAGATCTTGCCGCCGCGCAAGCCGATCTCGACAAGGCGAACATCACGGCGCCCTTTACGGGCATCATCGGGCTGCGTCAGGTGAGCCTTGGCCAATATTTGAAGGCGGGCGACGCCATCGCCACTTTGGCCGATGTCGATCATTTGCGTATCGACTTCCGCGTCTCTGAAGTTTTTTTAACCCGGATCAACAAGGATCAGGAGGTCAGCGTCAGGCTCGACGCGATGCCGGATGAGAGCTTCAAGGGTGTCATTACCGCCATTGATCCGGTCATCGACGTGGCGGGTCGCGCGATCCGTGTGCGTGCCATATTGCCCAATGAAAGCGGCAAGCTCAGGCCGGGCCTTTTTGGCCGCGTCAACATCGTCACGCTTGTGCGCAACTCCGTGGTTCTGCCGGAAAGCGCGCTGGTGCCGCAGCAGACGGGCGGCAAGGCCGTCTTCGTCGTGATCGATGGCGGCGAGAAGGGGCTTCGCGCCGAATTGCGTCCCATAGAGATCGGCGAGCGCATGGCGGGGGAGGCTGAAATCCTGTCCGGCGTGAAAGCGGGTGATGTCGTGGTGACGGCGGGCCAACTGAAGATCAGGCCCGGCGACGCCGTGGAGCCTATCGCTGCCGCTCCCGCCGCGCCGAAGATTTAAGGAAAGACCATGCATCTTTCCGAACTTTTCATTCGCCGCCCGGTTTTTGCGACCGTCGTTGCGCTCGTCCTCATGCTGATCGGCATCGTTTCCTACGAGCGTCTGACGGTGCGCGAATATCCAGCCATCGACGAGCCGGTGGTGACGGTGACGACGCAATATCGCGGTGCGAGCGCAGCGGTCATTGAGCGTGAAGTGACGCAACCGCTCGAAGAGTCGATTGCTGGCATCGAAGGCATCGAAATCATGTCGTCCGCCAGCCGGCCCGAAGAGAGCCAGGTTACGGCGCGCTTCACGCTGGAGACTGATCCGAATGTCGCGGCGAGCGACGTGCGCGACCGCGTGGGCCGTGTGCGCGGCATGTTACCCGACGAAATTGATGAGCCCATTATCGCCAAGGTCGAGGCCGACGCGCAGCCGATCATGTTCATCGCTTTTCTGAGCGACACCATGTCGGAACTCGACATGACCGACTATCTCGACCGCGTTATCAAGAATCAGCTTCAGAACCAGCCAGGTGTCGCGCAGGTTGTGATTTTCGGTGAGCGCCTTTTTTCGATGCGCATCTGGGTCGATCGGGCGCGGCTCGCCGCTTATGGCCTGACGGCGCAGGATGTCGAGAACGCCATCAGACAGCAGAATGCGGAAATTCCATCAGGTCGTATCGAGAGCCATGACCGTGAGTTCACGGTGCTGGCCAAGACCGCGCTGAAGACACCCGAAGAATTCGGCGCCATCGTGGTGAAAAATTCCGGTGGTTTTCAAGTGCGTTTGCGTGATGTGGCGCGGATCGCGATCGAGGCTGCCGACAAGCGCCGCGCTGCGACCTATAACGGAACGCCGTCAATCTCGATCGGCATCATCAAGCAAGCGACTGCCAACCCACTCGAAGTCTCGAAAGGCGTTCGCGCTGAACTCGCGCGGTTGGCGCCTACATTGCCATCGGGCATGACGGCTCATGTCGGGTTCGACAGTTCCATTTTCATCGATGAATCCATCAAGTCGGTTTACGAAACCATCGGCGAGGCCATTGTACTCGTCGTGCTCGTCATCTTTTTCTTCCTGCGGACTGTGCGGGCATCATTCATTCCGGTTGTTACCATTCCCGTCTCGTTGATCGGCACTTTCGGAATCATGTTTGCGCTGGGCTTCAGCATCAACACGCTGACGCTTCTCTCCATGGTGCTGGCGATTGGCCTCGTCGTTGACGATGCGATTGTCGTTCTTGAAAATATTTTCCGTCATATCGAGAACGGGGCAACGCCCATTGAGGGCGCTATCAAGGGGTCGCGCGAAATTACGTTTGCCGTCATTTCAATGACGCTGACGCTTGCCGCCGTCTATACGCCTGTTGCCTTTGCGACGGGACGCACGGGAAAGCTCTTTCTCGAATTCGCGCTGACGCTTGCGGCTGCCGTCGTTGTTTCCGGTTTTATGGCGCTGACGCTAACGCCGATGCTTTGCTCGCGCCTGTTGCGGCACAATCCCTCGGCTGGCCGCTTCGACAAGTTTCTCGGAAGCAAGCTCGACCAGCTTGACGCCGGTTACAAGCGGATGCTCGAGAAAGTTTTGCAGCGCCGTCGCTTCGTCGTCACGAGCGCGGCTTGTGTGGCACTCTCCTGTGTCGGCCTTTATATGATGATCAATCAGGAACTGGCACCCATCGAAGATCGTGGCACCTTGCTCGTTGTGGGGCGTGCGCCTGAAGGAGCGACTATTGACTACGCCTTGCGCTATACGCGCGAGATCGAAAAAATCATTTCGCAAGTACCTGAAGTCTCCGGCTATCTCGTTGTCGCCGGCTTTCCGCAGATCACCAATCTTATTTCTTTCTCGAAGTTGGAACCCTGGAGCGAGCGAGACCGCAGCCAGAAGGAAATCATTGAGTCGATCAAGGGCGATCTGTGGCGCATACCTGGCATTCTTGCCTTCGGGATCAATCCGCCATCGCTTGGCCAAAGCTCGCGCTCTCAGCCTGTGCAGTTCGTCATTCAGACATCAGGCACGTATGACGAGCTTGAGCATTATGTCGAAACCTTTCTCACTAAAATTCGAAGTAATCAGGGTTTCGTTTTTCCCGACACCGACCTTCATCTCGACAAGCCGCAGATCGACATTCAGGTCAATCGCGACAAGGTGATCGATGCGGGCATAGATGTTGCCACAGTGGGACGGACGCTGGAGACGTTTCTCGGCGGCCGCAAGGTCACGCGCTTTGAGCAGAACGGCAAGCAGTATGACGCCATCGTGCAAGTGGGCGACGAAGACCGGCGCACACCTAACGATATTTCAGGCATCTATGTGCGCGCGGCGAGCGGCGAGATGGTTCAGCTCTCAAATCTTGTCGATGTGCATGAGACGATTGCGCCGGACTCGCTCAATCACTTCAATCAGTTTCGTTCGGCAACGATTACGGCGAACCTCGCACCGGGTTATTCGATGGGCGAGGCGCTAGCCTTCATGCGGAAGGTCGCGAAAGACGTGCTGCCCAGCACGGTTAAAACCGATCTTGACGGCGAGATGCGCGAGTTCACCAAATCGTCTGGCACGCTGGCGGCCACTTTCATGCTCGCCATCCTTTTCATCTATCTTGTTCTCGCTGCGCAATTTGAGAGCTTCCTCGATCCCGTAATCATCATGATCAGCGTGCCGCTGTCGATGGCAGGCGCTTTGGTGGCGCTTCTCATCACGGGGACGACACTCAATATCTATAGTCAGGTTGGTCTCATTACGCTTGTCGGTCTCATCACGAAACACGGCATTCTGATTGTCGAGTTTTCAAATCAGCTTCGCGCGCAGGGCCGCTCTGTTCCCGAAGCGGTAATCGAAGCCGCGGGGCTTCGTCTGCGTCCGATCCTGATGACAACGGGGGCGATGGTGCTGGGCGCGGCACCGCTGGCGCTGAGTTCCGGTGCAGGCGCGGAAAGCCGCAAGGCCATCGGCTGGGTAATTGTCGGAGGCATGAGCTTTGGCACATTGCTGACGCTCTTCGTCGTGCCGACGGTCTATCTCATCATCAAGACGTGGCAGCAGGGACGGGCCGCGAAGATCGCGGACACTCACGCTGTGCCTGCCGAGTAGGTTTCAGAAGAACCGCGCGATGCGGATTTGAAAATAATCGTCATCGGCGATGCTATAGACCGGGTCTTGTCTCGGGACGTCGCCGAAGAAATAGGCTTCCGCCGACAGGCGATAATCGTCACCGAGGCGGCGCTCGCCCTTGAAACGAAAGCCGCGCGCGCCGGTCTCCGCATCGATGACCATGCCGCCCAGCAGGCTCGTTGAGGCTGCGTCGTTGGCTGTCCAGCGCAAGGCGAGGAAGCCGTCATTTTCGTAAGGCGCGCGCGCGACCATGCCGCGGCTGTCGAGCGCATATTCGACAATGAGGCCGAGGTCGCCATCGGTACCCGCTATGCCGTAGAATGTATATTCGATGCCGCCGGTCGCGGCTTCGTACTCGCGGCCGAGTTCGCGCCGCCAATAGCCCTCAAACTTGTAGAGCCATGCGCCTTTCGTCGCCTGCACGTCGATGGAAGCTTGCTTGATTTGCGCATAAAAGGGCGCGAGCACCAGATCGCCGCTCTTGCTCAGTGCCGGTTGGAGGATCGGGTCGCGGCCCGTGCCCTGGAAATAGGACAGGCCGAGATCAACGTCGCCGAAATGGTTTGAGTAGCGGAAAGCGCCGTCGATGTGGTGCTCTTTGCGCGAGCTTTCGTAGGTCGCAAGGTCGGTGTCCACGGGAATATCCGTCGCCGGGCGTCCGTCCGCGCCGGGATAAGTGCGGTCGCGGAAATAGGGAAGCAGGAACGCGTCGAAGGTGCCGAAGGATTGTGTGGTGCGCAGGCGCAGCATCGGCTGGCCAAGGCGGATTTCCTGCTTCACCGGGTCTTCGATGGCATCGACCTGGTTGATGATATCGACGAGGTGCACGGCTTCTGTGACGCCCCAGAAAACCTTGTCGATGCCAGCGCGGATTTCCCAGTTGCCAGCGACATAGGCGTAACGCGCCTCGCGCAAATCCCAATGTGTGCGGCGATTGTCGCGCTGGTCGAGGCGCGCAAAGGGTGTGGCGACGAGAGATTGATTGCCGCCGCCCCATACATATTTCGCGGTGACTTCGGCGGCGATGGAAATGTCGCTATTCGTCTGCCGCGTGTTGCTTGGCGATTGGGTGAAGACGCGAAACTCGGGTTCTATGGAACCGCGCAGCGTAACGCTCTCCGCGTGTGCGTTGCCCGGCAGGGCAAGCGCGGCGGCGATGCAAAGGACAAGAGGCCCGGTCGTCGAGGTGATTTTCAACGCGCCCGCTCAAGGCTTGCTGTAGTGAAGTCGTCCTTGGTTAGGCCCGCATGGAATTTGTAGCCTTGCCAGAGAAGGCGAGTTTTCTTGCCGGTCTCGTGATTGTCCATGTCGAGCTCCAGCGGACGCCAGAATTTTTCTTCATAGAGCGTGTAGTTGCCATAGGTCAGCGTTTTCAGCAGCGCGTCCTTGCGATCGTAATAGTCGATCTTGCGGTACTGATAATCGGTTGTGTCGATCCACGCTGTTTCGCGGGTATAGCCGGAATCTTCATATAGCGGAACGCGTTCGACGACATGGCAGGTGCGGTCGCCGCAAGGCTCGTCCTTCAGCCATTTGTAGCTGAACTTGCCGATCTGCTGTGTCGAGAAATCCTCAAAGGCGAATTCACTACCGACGAAAGGGCCGGATTTGTTGGTGGACGAAATGCGCTTCACCCGCTTGATCGCTGGAAGATAAAGCCATTGGTCGTCCGTGTCCTTGATATGCGAATAGGTCAGGAGCGCGGTACCTTCGATGTCGCGTGGACGGTCGAAGGTCATCAGGCTCCAGTCGCCATCGGCGGCATCGGTATTTTCGAGCATCATGAAGCGCAGCGCGCGCTCGCTCGTTTCGCCCGAGGCGTTGGTCAGGATCATTTTCATGTCCGCCCGCGCATCGCCCCAGCCCTGGTCGCGTTTATCATTTTCCTGTGCGATAGCGAGGCCGCGCGCGGCAGGGTCACTTGCGGGCGGAAGGCCGGGGGCTTCGGCTTGCGCGAGATGCGGCGCGAGAAACACGATCAGCCCGAATGAAATTCCAATGAATGAGCGTTGCGCCACGCGCATTTTGAGGCCCCCCCTTGCGTTCCGCACCGGCGCGATGATGCCCGGCGTCGGTGCGGTTTCAAAGGGAAATTTGCGCTCAGAAGGGCTTGTTGCCGTTTACCGTCACGCGCTCCATGTGGCGGCGGTGGCCGTGATAATCGTTGAGAGCGAAATGCTGCGTGCAGCGATTGTCCCAGAAGGCGAGCGTGTTGGCCGTCCAGCGGAAGCGGCAGGTGAAGCCTTCCTGCGTGCAATGCTCGAAGAGGAATTTGAGCAGCGGAAGACTTTCGCGGCGCGTCATGCCGGCGAATTTCTCGGTGAAGGCCATGTTGACATAGAGCGCCTTGCGGCCTGTTTCGGGATGTGTACGCACGACGGGGTGCTCGTAGGAGGGCACGTCGTCGCCTGCGGTCTTCACTTCCATCGAGGAGCGTTTCTGTGCGGAGTGGCCGCGTTCGCTATATTCGCCTTTGGCGGTGTGGATCGCCTTCAGCTCCCCCAGCATCTTCTTCATGCCCGCGGAGAGCGTTTCGTAAGCGAGGTATTGGTTCGCCCACAGAGTATCGCCGCCGTATGGCGGAACTTCTTTTGCGTAGAGCAGCGAGCCGAGCGCAGGCTCTTCGAGGAACGACATGTCGGTGTGCCAACCGCCGCCGAAATTCACTTTGTCGTCAGGCTCCTTGACGATTTTCATGATCTCGGGATGGTCGTCCATGCCCTTGACGTAAGGGTGAATATTCAACGTGCCGAAGCGGCGGGCGAAGGTTTTGTGCTGGTCGGGGGTGATGGTCTGGTTGCGGAAAAAGATCACCTGATGATCGAGAAACGCCTGATGGATGGTGTCAAATGCCTCATTGCCGAGGTCTTGAGAGAGATCGACGCCTTCAATCTCGGCACCGAGAGCGCCAGCGATGCGATTGACCTTGATACTGCTCATGTCCTTGATCCTGAGGGTTATTTGGCGCTGGCTTTGAGAAAAGCGGGGCGGGTTGCCAGGTTGCCGAAGTAGTCGGAAATGTTGCTGTGATTGTCGAGCGATACGCCTATCAGCTTGCATAGCAACAAATCGTAGCCAAGCATGATGTCGGCGGCGGTGAAATCCTCCCCGCAGATAAATTTCTTGCCCGATAAACCCCCATCCAGCACGCCCAGCACCTTTTTCAATGTCTCTTGTGCTTCGGCCAGCACACTGGCCACGCGCTCGGCTTCGGGCTTGCGGAATGTGTGCTGGATGATCTGGCTGAGCGGCGGCATGAAGGTCGCCTCGGCGAAGTGGAGCCATTGCAGATATTTGCCATAGGCGGGCGTGCCGAGCTTTGGCTCGAGATGGCTGCCGGCATGTTTGGCGAGAATATATTGGACGATGGCGCCGGACTCGTTCAGCACCAGGCCGTCATCGTCGATGGCGGGAAGTTTGCCAAGCGGGTGGATGGCGAGGTGGGCGGGCGACTGGAGATATTTCGGGTCGAATTCGACCGTCTGTTTCTCGTAAGGCGCACCGAGCTCCTCAAGCAGCCAGAGGACGCGGACCGAGCGCGTATTGGGCGCGTGATAGACTTTGAGCAAGACTGCCTCCCCGGCGTTTTCGATGGTGATGGCGACAGTCTAGCCGATACGGCGCTTGCGCGGAAAGAGCCGGTCGAGGATCACCGCGAAGGCGGGCAGGAAAATGATTGCAGCGATCATGTTGACGAGGAACATGAAGGAGAGCAGCAGGCCCATGTCGGCCTGGAGCTTCAAGCCTGAAAAGGCCCAGGACGAGACACCGACGGAGAGGGTGAGGCCGGTGAAGACCACGGCAACGCCGATTTGCTGGAGCGCCAGAGAATAGGCGGCGCCGATATCCATGCCTTCCTTCAGAAAAACCTGAAGGCGGCTGTAGATATAGAAGGCGTAATCGACGCCGATGCCGGTGGCGAGAACGAGGACCGGCAGGGTCGAGACTTTGAGGCCGATGTCGAGCGCGGTCATGAACCAGTAGCCGAGGAAGGTGGCGAGCATGAGCGGCATGCAGCAACAGACAACGGCGCGCCAGTCTCGATAGGCGATGAAGACGAGACAGATGATCGCCGCATAAACCCAAAAGAGCATCGGGAATTCGCTCTCGGCGATGACGTCGTTTGTCGCTGCCATGATGCCGATGCCGCCCATGGCGAGACGGAAATGAACATCCTTGCGCGTGAGAGCTTCGGTGTCGGTCGTCTGGAACGTCTTGACCGCGGCTATGACGGTTTCGATCGAGGTTGCCTTGTGGTCGTTCATATAGACGACGACCGGCAGCACTGTGCAAGTCTCGTTCAGAAGGCCGGTGCTTGGATCATAGGGAGCCGTCATCTGTATGAGTTCGGTTTGCGAGCGCGGCAGGTCCACCCATTTCAGATTGCCCTCGCGCCAGATCGCCGAGGTGCTGCGCACCGAGACGGGGAGCGAGCGCACAGAGTTCACACCTTCGACGTTGCGCATGTACCAGGAGAAGCGATCGACGAGGTGCATGGTCTTGTAGTCGATACAACCATCGGCGGGCGTTTCGACGACGACGACCAGAGCATCGGCGGAGATGGAGAAACGGGACACGATGTCGGCGACGTCGCGATTGTAGCGCGCATTGGGCCAAAGCTCGGAGAAGCCAGGCGTGAGATCACCGATGTGGCGGTGACGCGTCTGGTGTGCGGCGGTGGCCAGAAGCCCGACGAAGATCAGCAGCACGACCACGGCATTGCGAGGGCGAGCGACGCGAGCAATGAACCGCATGACGCGTTCGCGCGGGGCCTTGAGGTGCGCGTAGGTGGCGGAGAAAGCCGGATCGCTCGGCAGATAGGAGGCGACGAGCGGCAACATGACGAGGTTGGTTATGATCTTCAGCGCCACGCCAAGCGAGGCCATGACGGCGAGATCCTGAATGACTTCGATAGGGATGAGGTAAAGCGTCGAAAAACCGACAAGGGCGGTGATGAGGGCGAGGGTGCCGGGCACCAGAAGGCGAGTGAACGTCGCGCGCGCCGCTTCATTGGCTGTGTGCCCCTTGCTCAACTCGGTGGCGATCATGTTGACCTGCTGGACGCCGTGACTGACACCGATGGCGTAAACCAGAAAGGGGACCAGCACGGCCAACGGGTCTAGCCCGCGCCCCATCAGATGCAGCAAGCCGAATTGCCAGACGACGGAGACGAGCGAACAAAAGACGGCAAGGACGGTGAGTTGCACCGAGCGGACATAGATATAAACCGCCAGTGCCGTCAGCACGAAGGCGAGGCCGAAGAAGATGACGACCGCGCTTGCGCCATCGGCTATGTCGCCGATGAACTTCGCAAAGCCGATGATCTCGATTGAGGTCTTGTCGTCCTCGAATTTCTCGCGGACCTGTTTTTCGAGGCGCGCCGACAGATCGAGATAGTCGAGCTTTGCCCTCGTGATCGGATCGAGTTCCTGCAATTCGGCAATGATGAGTGCCGCCGTCTGATCGTTGGAGACCAGATAGCCTTTGTGCCCGCCGTTCAGCGCGCGGTCGCGGATGATGGCGACATCGGCTTGGGTGATCGCATCGGCGGTGACGTTGCCGGGGATCACGGGATAGGAGTTGATGCCTTCCTCAGTGTTCTCGGTCACGCGCGTTGTCGTGGACCAGAGCGAGAGGACGGTGGTGCGGCGGACGCCGGGCAGGAAGGTGACTTCCTCGGTGACATCATGCAGTCGCTTGAGGAAAGGTGCATTCCAGATCGTGCCGTGGCGCGCCTTGACGGCGACGAGGATGAGGTTCGCGCCGGGGACCTCGTCCTGATATTTCAGGAAGGTCTGGACATATTCGTGCCGTGTCGGCACCTGCTTGAGAAACCCTGCCTCCATTTTCAACTGGAGCGCATAGTACCCCGTGACGATAGTGAAGGCAGCGAGCAGGATGAGAATCAGCACCCTGCATTTGAAGACGATAAATTCGACGGCCCTCACTAAACATCCCCCCGGACGTCCCGGATGTTTTCATCCGTGAACAGTATTGTTTCTCCCGTTCCGCTCGCGCGGAAACACTTGCCGTCGCGTCACTTCGCACTTGCGAAAGATCAAAACGGCTAGCCCTCTCCCCAAGTATGGGCCAGACTTAGTAAAACTACTTAATCAATTCGGGGGGAGTCCAGTTTGCGTGTATCTGTGTGGTTTGCCGCTGTCGCGGCCGGGGGAATGTTCGCGTCTATCGCGGTGCTGACGGCGGCTCAGGCTGGTGTGCCTGAAGCGCAAGCGGCGCGATTGGGACAAGACCTGACGCCGATGGGCGCTGAGAAGGCGGGCAATGCCGATGGGTCGATCCCGGCCTGGACCGGCGGTTTGACGGCGGCCCCTGAAGGCATCGGCTTCAAGGGAGATGGGACCTTTCCCGACCCCTTCGCCTCCGATCCGGTGCTCTACACGATCAACAAGGCCAATGCCGAGACATATGCGGCGACACTGACGCCGGGCCAGAAGGCAATGCTGGCGGCCTATCCCGACTACAAGCTCAACGTCTATCAATCGCGCCGCACCTGCGCGATGCCGCAGGCGGTTTATGACGCGACCAAAAGGAATGCGACGGAGGCGAGCCTCGGCGGTGGCGGCGACAGTCTGGTGGGCGCGCTGATGGGGATACCTTATCCGCTGCCTTTCAATGCTTATGAGATCGTCTGGAATCACAATCTGCGGTATCGCGGCTACAAGCTCGCGCGCACATTCGCCTCGGCGGCGCCGACGCGCTCTGGGTCTTTCACGCCGATCATCGTGAAGGATGAAGCGATTTTCGATTATGCGTCGCCGGACAATAAAAGTTTCGAGCAGCTCGACAACGTCTCGGTTCGCTATATTCAAGAGACGCTGGCCCCCGCGCGCCGCGCCGGGCAGCTTCTGCTGGTGCATGAGACGGTCGATCCGAAAAAGGGCGAGCGGCGCTCCTGGCAATATACGACCGGCAACACCAATTCCGCGCCGCGTGTTCAGCGCACCAGTGCGGTGGCCTATGACAATCCGCAGATTTATTCAGATGCCATGTCCACCGCCGACAGTTTCGACGTCTTTAGCGGGCCGCTCGATCATTACAACTGGACGGTGCTCGGCAAGGAGGAGCGGCTGGTCGCCTATAATTCCTACAAGCTCAGCTCCCCGAGCCTGAAATACACAGACATCATCAAGGCGGGGCATATCAATCAGGATCTGGTGCGCTATGAAAAGCACCGCGTCTGGGCGGTGGAGGCGGTGCTGAAGCCGACGGAGCGCCATGTCTATAAGCGCCGTGTCGCCTATTTCGACGAGGATGGCGGCAACATGGTCGGCGGCGAGCTATATGATGCGCGCGGTGGGCTGTGGCGCGTGCAGGAAGCGCAGATCATTCAATATTACGATGTGCCGACATGCTTCAACGCGTCGGACGTTGTCTATGATCTGGTTGAGGGCCGCTATGTGGTACAGAACCTCAAAAACGAAGAGAAGGGCATCGACTTCAGCGCCGAAAAGCTCAAGGACAGCATGTTCGTGCCGGATGAGCTGCGGCGGCGGATGAGCAAGCGCTGAGGGAAGCGCCGAAGGGCGAAAGGGATCGCTTCAATTTCGTCCTTCGATCAACTCAGCGTGTCATCCCGGGCTTGTCCCGGGATCCAGAGCGTCAAATGCCGAGCAAGCGGCTCCTGGACCCCGGCACAAGGCCGGGGTGACAGTTCTATTTCATCCAGCCGTCCCGCAATGACGGCGAAAAAATCAATCCAGCGATCCTGTGAGCGAGGCGCGCTGGGAAATTTCAATCCAGTTGCCGTCTGGATCGCGGATGAAGGAAATGCGGGCGATCTTGCCGAGCGTTTGCGGGGGCTGGCCTTCACCGCCGCCGCGCGCGAGGACGCCGGCATGTTCGTCGTCGGTCTTGAAGACCTGAACGGTGAGATAGCGAAAGCCGGTGCCCGTGATCGAGGCATCGGCGGGAGCGTCTTTCGCCTCATCCATCATGATGACGCTGTCGCCGCAATAGAATGACAACCCACCTTCTTCGGGCACATCTGGAAGTTCCATCGCCAACGCATAGAAGTGGCGATGGGCAGCGATGTTGCGGACGGCGAGTTTGATGCCAATGCGGGTGATGCCGAAAAGGCCGGGCGGCACCAGCGTCACTGCATTGCCATCGGGATCGGTGAGGCGCTTGGGGCCGAGGAGGCCTTCGCGGGCAATCAGCAATTCGCGATAGCCGGACGGCGCGGTTTCGGGAATGAGGTCGCGGCTTTCGTTGATCTTCAGGACCGAGCCGAGAAGATCGTGGCGATGTTGCTGGCGGCCCTGACCGAGCGGGAGCAGGTGATCGAAGGGGAGCCCGATTTCATTTTGATAGAAGGCGAGCATCGGCGCGAGGTTATTGGTGAAGAGGCCGATGTCGATGCGCGGCTTGGCGAGGTTCATGGCGGCCTCTTTCTGTTTCATGCGTGTACAAACTAACATGTTATCCCGGCCTTGTGCCGGGATCCAGGAGCGTAAAATGCTGAACAAGCGGTCCCTGGACCCCGGCA
>CAZLLB010000061.1:0-15355 GCA_964560165.1 uncultured Parvibaculum sp.
TCGGCGACAAGCCTCGCTGAAAAGCCTGACCCGAAAATGAAAAAGCCCGGCTCCGTTTCATCGGAGCCGGGCTTCTTTTTTAGGGGTCATGCCGTTTATTCGGTGCGGCGCTGCCACCAGCCGCGCCGCGTCGGTCCTGCCTTGACGGGTTCGGGAGCAGGCTCAGCGGTGGGCGCAGGAACGGAGGCAGGTGCCTCGGCTTCCGCTTCTGTCTCGGCTTCTGCTTCTGTCTCTGCTTCTGCCATCACTTCGACGGGTGCGGGCTCGGCTTGCGCAACGGCGGGAGCTTCGAGTGGCGTCTCGGCTGCGGGCTTGAATTCAACTTCGGCGGCGGGTTTTTCTTCCCGTGTTGCCACAGTATCTTCGCGCGAATAGGACAGCAGCACGGGCGCTTCGGAGGCGGCTTCCTCGCCATCGTCTCCATCCGTTGCGTTCTCGTCACCCGTATGGGCTTCGCCTTCAGTGTCGCCGGCCTCGACGATCAGCTTGCCATCGGCATCGCGGCGGTTGCGACGTCCACCACGGCGGCCACGGCGACGGCGCTTGCGCGGCCGGTCTTCACCGTCTTCGCCATCCTCGGCATTGCTTTCGCCAGCTTCTGCCGATGCGCCTGCCTCTTGCGGAGCAACAGTCTCGTCGTCTTCATCGTCGCCTTCGGCGCTATCCTGCGTTTCGCTGGAATGGCTAGAGGCATCGCTGCCGTCTTCGTTCTTTTTCTTCCGGCGGCGACGACGGCGCTTGCGCGGGCCTTGATCGTCGCCGTGAGCTTCGCCATGCGTTTCGCGGGCCTGAGCGGAGCCGGTGTCGCGGGTTTCGTCTTCTTCATCCTCATCGTCGGTCACATCTTCGACGATGGCGTCTTCTTCTTCGTTATAGGTGTTCTCGATGTTGATTGCACCGGCAGCCGGGCGCGTCCGCGTCAGCGCGCGCGCTTCAGCCTGCTCGATGCGATGCTCGGAACCCTTCAGCGAATGTTCGGCCTCAATATAGACCGACAGCCCATAGCGCTCTTCGATATCGAGAAGGTTCGAGCGCTTCTGGTTGAGAATATAGACGGCCACATCGGTCGGCACCTTGGCGGTGATGGCGGCAGCGCGCCCCTTGACCGCCTCGGCTTCGACGCCGCGCAGCACATGCAGCGCCATCGATTCAACCGAGCGCACGATGCCGGTGCCCATGCAATGGGGACAGGTGACGGTCGAGCCTTCGAGAACGCCCGAGCGCATGCGCTGGCGCGACATTTCCATCAGGCCGAAATGGCTGATCCGTCCGACCTGAATGCGCGCGCGGTCGGTCTTGAGACAATCCTTGAGCTTGCGTTCCACCGCGCGGTTATTGCGGTTCTCGTCCATGTCGATGAAGTCGATGACGATGAGGCCCGCAAGGTCGCGCAGACGCATCTGCCGGGATACTTCTTCCGCCGCTTCGAGATTGGTGCGGAGCGCCGTCTGTTCGATGTTGCGCTCCTTGGTCGAGCGGCCCGAGTTGACGTCGATCGAAACGAGGGCTTCCGTCGGGTTAATGACGATATAGCCACCCGACTTCAACGTGACGGTGGGGTTGAACATCGAGTCGAGCTGCTGCTCGACCTGGAATTTCTGGAAAAGCGGCTGCTTGTCCTTATAGGGCTGAACATTCTTGGCATGGCTCGGCATGAGCATGCGCATGAAGCCTTTGGCTTCCTTGTAGCCCTCGTCGCCTTCGACATAGACCGTGTCGATATCCTTGTCGTAGAGATCGCGGATCGAGCGCTTGATCAGGCTGCCTTCCTCGTAAACGAGGGCAGGGGCGGTGGAGCGCAATGTCAACTCGCGCACGCTTTCCCACATGCGGAGCAGATATTCATAGTCGCGCTTGATCTCCGCCTTCGTCCGCTTGGCGCCTGCCGTGCGGATGATAAGGCCCATGCCTTCCGGCACGTCGAGCGACTCTGCGATGGCCTTGAGCTTCTTGCGATCGGCTGCGACCGTGATCTTGCGCGAAATACCGCCGCCGCGCGCCGTGTTCGGCATCAACACGCAATAGCGACCAGCGAGCGAGAGGAAAGTGGTAAGCGCCGCGCCCTTGTTGCCGCGTTCTTCCTTGACGACCTGAACCAGCATGATCTGGCGGCGCTTGACGACTTCCTGAATCTTGTAGTTGCGGAAGTTGTGGCGCTGCTTGCGCGGCTCGGCGTCTTCCTGAGCTTCGGAATGGGGGTCTTCCGCACCGACGGCTTCAACGGTGTCGTCGAAGTGAACGGATTCCGTCTCGCCGCGCTCGACCGGCGCGGTTTCGGACGTGTGCCCGGCATCGTCGTGAGCATCGTCGCCGTGGGCGTCGTCACTATCACTATGGGCTTCGTCGGCATGAGCCTCATCGTGATGAGTTTCGTCACCGTGAGTTTCGTCACCGTGAGTTTCGTCATCGTGATGAGACGTGTCGCCGGCGCCCGCTTCCTCGATGGGGTGGTCCTCATGCGGCGCATCCAGAGTATCGACGTTGGAGGCTTCCGCCGCCTGCGCTCTGGAATTGCGCGGCTCGTCATCGTCGTCGGCGTTTTCTTCCTCGGCGGCGCGGCGTGCCTGTGCGGCCTGGTGCTGCACCAGCGCTTCGCGGTCGGCGACCGGAATTTGGTAATAGTCGGGATGAATTTCGCTGAAGGCGAGAAATCCGTGGCGGTTCCCGCCATATTCGACGAAGGCGGCTTGCAGCGAAGGCTCTACGCGCGTGATTTTCGCGAGATAGATATTGCCTCTTAGCTGTTTGCGGCTCTCGGACTCAAAGTCGAACTCGTCAACGCGGTGTCCATTCACGACCACAACCCGAGTCTCCTCGGGGTGGGTCGCATCGATAAGCATCTTGTTTGCCATTGAGCAAATCTCCAGGACGCCGGTTGCCGCGCAGAGCAAGGCGCAAATTCATGCGGCCAAGCGGGCGCGCGCTGGCGCCGATTGTGTGAGGTCGGCCTGCCGCAACCGCCTCGAAGAGGGGCGCGGCGAAAAAGCCGGATTGGGTCTTGAATGATGAAGAGGAGGCAGCAGCGCCCCGAAAGCTCGGCCCGCGCACAACGCAGAGTTGGAAAGACGCCCGCTTCAAAAAGCGAACCTGTCTTGCCTGTCTCTCGTCGACTTGCGTGATGGCGTCGTGCATCTCAACCTTGGCGCCCCTCTGATAGTCGCCGGGGGCGGGCGGAATTCGTCTTCTCCGCCAGCGGTTCCATGCCGGTTATCCGGAAAATGGTCCGAGGAGGTTAAACGAGCGATTACGCGCTCGGGCGGTCTGTATTCGCGCTCAGCCCATGAAACCGAGGAAGAAGGCATCGGGAGCTGAAAGGGCGGCGAGGAACGGGTTTGCGCCGCTATGGCGGGAACCGCGCTCGTCGCGTCTGGGACGCCAGACCGGCTAGCCCTCGCTTTGTACGTTTACGATCCTGATTTGGCAAGCATGGGCTTGGACCGACGGGCTAGACTCCATTAACCAGCCTAGTCGTTGAGAATTCGTGAAGTTTTCGATTTGGTAAGGGTTTATAAAGCATTCTCATCAGAATAGCTTAGGGACTAATGGCCGATTCACGGGCGCGCCGGTTTATGATCGCGCAAGTCCCCGGCTCCCATCTGGCCACCGATCGCATTGGGCAGGGTTGCGACTGTTTTATGGTGAATAAAAAACCCAAATCGGTATGGGCGCGAGCGGCGGGACTCGGATTCGGGTGCGCCGTTCTGCTCGCTGCGATTCTGTCGGTTTCGCCGGTTGAAGCCGAGTCCGGCATATTGGGCTCGCTGCCCGTTGCCCGCCCGAGCACCACGGCTCGCCAGCAGAGCATAGACAAGGCGGCTTTTCCGCCGCCCGCGGCCGATGCCTCCACACCGTCGAGCGATACCTTGCCTGCGGCCTCCGCGGCGCCGGGGCAGGCGACGATTTCCAGCATCAGGGTCGGCGATCATGGCGCGGAAACGCGCTTTGTCGTCGAACTCAGCGGCGCCGAGGCGGTTCGCTATCACGTCTTCACGCTGGCTGATCCCTATCGTGTCGTCGTCGATATGCAGAACATGCTGTCGCGCCTGCCCGAAGTGCCCGATGTGAGTGGCGGCGGGCTGATTTCCGACTATCGCTATGGCGTCTTTCAGCAGAATACCTTCCGCATCGTTATCGACACGAAAAGCCCGGTCACCGTCTCGCGCAATTTTACATTGGAGCCGCAGGGCGGTTTCGGCCGCCGCGTCGTGCTGGACCTCGCAAGAACTGACCCGGTGACTTTCATGGCCTCGGTCGGCCTTCCCGATGCCGACAAGGTCGCGGTGCAGGCCGAAATCGAAAAACCCGCCCCTGCGCCCATCGTGCCGCCTGCACCGGAAAGCAAGCATGACCGCCGCCGCGTCGTCGTCATCGACCCCGGCCATGGCGGCGTCGATCCCGGCACGCATGGCCATACGGGCGTGTTGGAAAAGGATGTTGTGCTGGCTTTCGGACGCGAGCTTGCCAAGCGCCTGCGCAATAGTGGTCGCTATGACGTCTATATGACGCGCGACAAGGACTTCTTCATTCCGCTGCGCGATCGCGTCGCCATCGCGCGCCGCCACAAGGCCGATCTGTTCATCTCGATCCATGCGGATTCGATTTCGAAGCCGGATGTGCGCGGCATGTCGGTCTATACGCTCTCCGAAACGGCCTCCGACAAGGAAGCCGCCGCTCTGGCACGCAAGGAAAACCTGTCCGACGCCATTGCCGGCATCGACTTCAAGGGCGAGTCACCCGAAGTGACGGGCATCCTGATCGACCTTGCCCAGCGCGAGACCAAGAATTACTCGGCTCGTTTTGCCAAGTCTGTGGTCGATTACGCGCGTCATTCGACAACGTTGCTGGAACCAACACATCGCTTCGCGGGTTTTGTGGTGCTGAAGGCCCCTGATGTGCCCTCGGTTCTGATCGAGTTGGGGTTCCTTACCAACCATGCGGACGAAAAGCGCCTGACGTCCTCCAAATGGCGAACCAGCCTCGCCTCGTCCTTCGTCAGCGCCGTGGATCGCTATTTTGGCGATCGTCTGGCGGAAGGCCCGAACTAGCCTTCTCCAAATTCTGCTTTTTGTTAACCATGACGGGTGGTTTGGCTGATAATTTTCGGCAGAGATTTCGCACCGTGCTAAATGATGCGAAACTTTGTGCCAGATTGATGCGAGGCGACACGCGCGCCCGTATATGAAGGGTGGGGTAGTTGGCCCGATGCTGAGAGTTCTGACCGCCATTGCGGCCGTATTCCTGGTTTTTCTATGCGGCAGCCTGCTCGCGGGCGGTTACATGCTGTGGCAGATGAGCCAGGATTTGCCGGACTATTCCAAGCTCGCCAATTATGAGCCGCCGGTCATGACGCGCGTTCATGCGGGTGACGGCACGTTGATCGCCGAATATGCGCGCGAGCGCCGCCTTTATGTGCCGATCAATGTGATCCCCAAACACGTGATCGAGGCTTTCCTCGCGGCGGAAGACAAGAATTTCTATAGCCATGGCGGTGTCGATGCGACGGGCATTGCGCGCGCGATGTTCGACAACATTATCAACATCATCAACGATCGCCGTCTGGCGGGTGCTTCGACCATCACGCAGCAGGTGGCGCGCAACTTCCTTCTCAATAGCGACCGCACCCTGACGCGCAAATTGAAGGAAGCGCTGATCGCGCTACGCCTCGAAAAAGCCTATACCAAGGACAAGATCCTCGAACTCTATCTGAATGAAATCTATCTCGGCATGGGCGGTTATGGTGTCGCTGCCGCCTCGCAGATTTATTTCGACCAGCCCCTCGACAAGCTCTCGATCGCTCAGGTCGCCTATCTGGCAGCGCTGCCAAAAGGACCTGCGAACTACCAGCCTTACCAGTATCGCGACCGCGCCATCGCGCGGCGCAACTGGGTCATCAGCCGTATGCAGGAAGACGGTTTTATAACCGCCGAAGAAGCTGCGACGGCTCGCGCCGAGGAATTTGTGGTGACGCAGCGCCCGGTCGGTGTGCAACTGGCGGACGCTGAATATTTCGTCGAGGAGGTGCGCCGCGAACTCTATGCCAAATTCGGTGAGAAGAAGCTTTATGAAGGCGGCCTCTCCGTTCGCACCACGATCGACCCGCGGATGCAGGGCGTCGCGCGCAAAGCCTTGCGCAAGGGCCTGACCGACTACGATATGCGGCATGGCTGGCGTGGACCCGTTGCCCAGTTGAAGGCCGGGGAGAACTGGCAGACAGCCTTGCAGACAGTGGCCTATGCCGAGGACCTGGCTCCCTGGACGCTCGGTGTGGTGCTCGAACTAACCCCGCAGGCAGCGAAAATCGGCCTGCGCCCCGCAAAGCTGCAAAGCGGAAAATTCTCAACCGAAGTGAAGACCGGAGAGATCCCCTTCGCCGATATGTCCTGGGCGCGCAAATCGATCAAGGGCCAGTATCTCGGGCCAGTCGTGAAGCAACCTTCCGACGTGCTTGCCGTGGGTGACGTGGTCTATGTCGAAGCCGCCTCCAAAAAAGGCGAGGCGACAGCCGATCGTTACGTCTTGCGCCAGGTGCCCGCCGTCAACGGTGCCGTCATTGCGATGGACCCGCATACGGGCCGCGTATTGGCGATGCAGGGTGGCTTCAGCTTTGACCAGAGCGAATTCAACCGCGCGGTGCAGGCGCTTCGCCAGCCCGGCTCGGCATTCAAGCCATTCGTCTATGCTGCTGCGCTCGACAATGGCTTCACGCCTGCGAGCCTCGTTCTCGACGCGCCTTTCGTGATGGACCAGGGCGCGGGGCTTGCACTCTGGAAGCCGGAAAATTACGAGCATAATTTCTATGGCCCTTCGACGCTGCGCTTCGGTCTTGAACATTCGCGCAACGTGATGACCGTGCGCCTCGCGCAAGCGGTTGGCATGGACAAGATCGTCGATTACGCACATCGTTTCGGCATCACCGACAACATGTCGCCGGTCTTGTCGATGTCGCTTGGCGCGGGCGAAACGACGCTGATCAAGCTCGCCGCTGCCTATGCCATTCTCGACAATGGCGGCCGCAAGGTGACACCGACGCTTATCGACCGCATTCAGGATCGCTGGGGCCGCACGATCTACAGGCACGACGACCGCCCATGCCCCGATTGCAATGCTGATTGGGCTGGCCAGCAGCCGCCCGAACTTCCTGATACGCGCGAGCAGGTCGAAAACCCGCAGACCGCCTATCAGATGACTTCGATGCTCGAAGGCGTGGTTCAGCGCGGTACCGGCTCGGCGGCGAAGGCTGTGCCCGTGCCGCTGGCGGGCAAGACCGGCACGTCGAGCGATGAGCGCGACGCCTGGTTCATGGGTTATTCGCCGAACCTCGTCGTCGGTGTCTTTATCGGCTACGACAATCCGACACCGCTCGGCCATGCCGAAACGGGTGGACGCACAGCCGCGCCAGTCTTCCGCGACATCATGATGGAAGAAGTCGGCAAGGACCCGGCTATCCCGTTCCGCATTCCGCCCGGCATCAATCTGGTGAAGGTGGACCCCAAAACCGGCCAACTCGCTTCATCGTCGAGCCCGAACGTGATCCTTGAGGCTTTCAAGGAAGGGACCGATCCGCAATTCGACGGCGGCGGCTCTTCGGTCGGTGTCGTCACCGGCTCGCCGGTCTCGGGTCTGGACGGTAGCGCGATGCAGCCGCCTTCAAGCGATAACAGCGTCAATTCGGGCACGGGCGGGCTCTACTGAGCCGCGAGGCTCTCTTGGGTTTACACCTGCGCCTGTTTCGGCCTATTTTCCCGCTCCGCGTTCCAACGGAGGCCACTATGCGCGCCGAGACCCAGAGTATCGCAGATGAAATCAAGCAGTCGCTCGCACTGCTGAGGAGGCATCTTTGACTGGGATTCTGCACGTAAACGCCTCGACGAACTGAACGCGAAATCCGAAGACCCCAATCTCTGGAACGATCCTGAGAAAGCGCAGGCGCTGATGCGCGAGCGCACGAGGCTCGACGAATCCATCAACGCCTATCTGCGTCTCGAAAGCGCGCTCAACGACAATGTCGAGCTGATCGAGATGGGTGAGGCCGAAGGCGATGACAGCATCGTCAGCGAAGCCGAAGCCGCGCTCAAGGCCGCGCGGGAAGAAGCGCGCAAGGCCGAGATCGAGACGCTGCTCGCGGGCGAAGCCGACAGCAACGACGCTTATATCGAAATTCATGCGGGCGCTGGCGGCACCGAAAGCCAGGATTGGGCGTCGATGCTGCTACGCATGTACACGCGCTGGGCCGAGCGTAAGGGCTACAAGGTCGAGTTGATGGAACGCCATGACGGCGAAGAAGCGGGTATCAAATCCGCGACCATCATGATCCGAGGCCATAACGGCTTCGGCTGGATGAAGACCGAGAGCGGCGTTCACCGCCTTGTGCGTATCTCGCCTTATGACTCGAATGCGCGCCGCCATACGTCGTTCTCGAGCGTCTGGGTCTATCCGGTCGTTGACGACGCGATCGACATCGACGTCAAGGAAAGTGACTGCCGCATCGACACCTATCGCTCATCGGGTGCTGGTGGCCAGCACGTCAACACAACGGATAGCGCGGTGCGCATCACGCACGTACCCACGGGCATCGTCGTCGCCTGCCAGAACGAACGCTCGCAGCACAAGAACAAGGCGACCGCCTGGAACATGCTGCGCGCACGCCTCTATGAACTCGAACTCGAAAAGCGCGAGGCGCAAAGCAACGCCGAAGCCGCCAGCAAAACCGATATCGGCTGGGGGCATCAGATCCGTTCCTACGTGTTGCAGCCCTATCAGATGGTCAAGGACCTGCGTACCGGCGTGGTAAGCCCATCGCCTGCCGATGTTCTCGATGGCGACCTTGACGACTTCATGGCCGCAGCACTCGCCGCCCGCGTCAAAGGCGGCATCGAGGCCGTCGAAGATATCGACTAAGGGAATGGCTCCGCCTGCAAAATACTATGATGTCGTCATCCTCGGAGCTGGCGGCGCAGGGCTCTTCTGCGCCATGACAGCGGGCGAGCGGGGCCGCAGCGTGCTGGTTCTCGATCACGCGAAGGCACCGGGCGAGAAGATCAGGATTTCCGGTGGCGGGCGTTGCAACTTCACCAACATCCACACAACGCAGGCAAATTTTCTCTGCGAGAACCCGCGCTTCTGCATCTCGGCGCTGAAGAGCTACACGCAACGCGACTTCATTACGCTGGTGGACAAGCACAAGATCGCCTGGCACGAGAAAACCCTCGGTCAGCTTTTCTGCGACGGTTCTTCCCAGCAAATCATCGACATGCTGCTTGCTGAATGCCGCGCCTCGAATGTTGCGATTGAACTTCAAACGAGGATCTCCGACGTCACAAAAGTCGAAACGGGTTTTGAGATTACGACGGATCACGGAAGTTTTTCCTGCGCTTCGCTGGTCGTCGCGACGGGCGGTAAATCCATTCCGAAGATGGGCGCAACCGGCTTTGGCTATGAGATTGCCAAACGCTTCGGGCTTGGCATCGTCGCGACCCGTCCGGCACTGGTGCCCTTGACCTTCAGCCCCGATCTTATGCGTGAGACAGAGGGCCTTGCGGGTATCGCCGCCGATGCGACCGTCTCATGTGGCAAGACACGTTTTGCCGAAGCGCTGCTTTTCACTCATAAGGGGCTGAGCGGCCCGTCGATCCTGCAAATCTCTTCCTATTGGGAGGAGGGGAGGGAGATAGCCGTCAATCTTGCGCCGGGTACGGATGTTTTCGCCCTGTTGAAAGAGGCGCGCAAGGAACAGCCCAGACAGGATGTGGCGACGGCTCTGTCACGGCTGGTGCCCAAACGCCTTGCCGACCGGATCGTGGAATTGAGCGGCGGCAGCGCCCGTCTTGCCGATACATCCGATGCGCGCTTCAAACTTCTGGCCGCCGCCATCAATGACTGGCGCATGGTTCCCAGCGGCACCGAAGGTTATCGCATTGCTGAAGTAACGGCGGGAGGCGTCGATACCGAGGCTCTCTCGTCGAAAACCTTCGAGGCTCGAACGGTCCCCGGCCTTTATTTCATAGGCGAAGTCGTCGATGTCACCGGCCATCTCGGCGGTTTCAATTTCCAATGGGCCTGGTCGTCAGGCTATGCCGCAGGCCGACACGCCTGAAAGCAAAAACCACGTCGGGGGCAATCCCGACGTGGCTTGATCTGTTGGCTGTGCGAGAGAGAAATCTCGCGGAATTACTGCGCAGCTGGGCGCTTCACGACAACACCGCCATCGCCGACGATGACCGGGCTGCTTGTTTCGACCGTGCGTGGCGCTGTGGCCGGACGTGGTGCGGAAGCGAGCGGCATGGCACCTGGGCGCGGAGCCGGCTTCGGGGCTGTGGCCGAGGCCTGACCGATCGGGTCGTCCGAATGGCGGCAATTACCCTCAAAAAATGCGCCTGTCTCAACTGCCAGAGCCTCGTGGAGAATGTCGCCTTCGACATGGCAGGTCGAGGAAAGCTGAACGCGGCGTCCGCGAATGGTGCCGATGACGCGGCCGCGAATGACAATATCCTCCGCGACGATTTCGCCGTTGATGGAAGCTTTTTCGCCGACAGTCAGCGACTGGCTGCGAATATCGCCCTCGACGGTACCGTCGATCTGGATGTCGCCGGTCGCCACGAGATTCCCGTGGACCACGAGATCATTGGAGATGATGGAAGGTGCCGTACGCACGCCGGTCCTTTTGGCCGGGGCGATGGGGGAGGGAGCCGTCGCCTGAACGACGGGCCGCTCGGTGTCTTTATCCTTGTTTCGCGAAAACATAGTGCCCTGCCTCGATGAACTTGGAGGGGTCCCGAACAATCCCGTCGAACCAGACTTCATAGTGAAGATGCGGTCCGCTGCTTCGGCCGGTGGACCCGACTCGACCGATTACGTCTCTGAATGCAACTTTCTGGCCAACCTTGACGTTGATGGCGCTCAGATGGCCATAGCGCGTCCGAAAGCCATTTCCGATGTCGATTTCGATCAACCGGCCATAAGCGCCCTTCCAGTCGGCATAGGTGACGGTGCCCGAGGTCGTTGCATAGACCGTGGAGCCATATTCCGCCGCCAGATCGTCACCGGCATGAAACGCCATTCGCCCGTTGAAGGGGTCGCGGCGCGCCCCGAAGCCGCTGGACTGGCGATAGCTGATAAGAGGCTCCGCCAAGGGTATCTTTGCGACCGATTTTTCGAGATCCGCCATGGTGTTGAGGTTTTGACTGACCCGGAAGAGCTGCTTTGCGAAGGTGCTTTCCTCGCCCGCGCCAGCCAGAGCCTCGCCTTCCGCCAGGCCAAGGAAGGGACCACCCTCGGCGACGGCTTGTTTCTTGGGATCAGAAGAGGCGCTGCGTTTCAGCATCGACTTGGCATCGACCACATCGGTCATTGCGATGATCGAACTCAGTTCGCGGATGCGGCGGTCGGTATTTTCTTCCACCGAGTTGATGAGGCCCTGCTGGGCCCTGTCGAGCTTGTTAAGTCGCGTGTCGATCTGGGACGCTGTGCCAGATTGAGCCGCGCCGCCCGCGAGGCCCGCAATGTCCACAACCCCATTCTCGCCGCCGTCGATGACGAAACTGCCGCCATCCGCCATGCGTTGAGGCCGGGTCGTCGTCTGGGCGACATTGGCGCCGTCGGCGCCTTGATCGACCGACATCAGGATCGTATTGCCCTGCGCGGTATTGCCGTCGCTGCGCAGCGTCGCCGCATAGCGCCGACGCATCGTATCGAGTTCGGAATTCGCCGACTGGCGCTGGCTCATCAACGCGGTGAGTTGACGATGCTTGTCTTCCAGCTCGCGAGTGGAGGCGAGGAAACGCTCCTGCGAGATGACAAGCTGGCCGTTCAATTCGTCATAGGACGATTGCAACTGCGCCAGACGTTCCTCATAGGCGCCTTGCATCTTGATATAGCGCTGCTCTTTGGAAGCGATGATCTGCTGCTTGAAAACGACGTTGACGGAGGAAAAGGCGATCCAGCTAAAGAAAATGAAGCCGATGGTGAGAAAGACAGCCTGCGTGAAAGGCGACAGCGAAATGAACTGCACCCGGCCATGGCTGCGGAGATAAATCTGGCGTTCGACATAGTGGTGACGCAGGAAACTGCGTACGGAATCACCAAAATCAGAACCTCTATGGTGCACGCCCCTCATGCGCCATACCCCTCTGCCAGCGTCTTTCTCAATGGAATGACGTATTCTCAGGCACACTCCGTTAATATTCGGTGTGCTTGGTTAACGAGCCATTGAAATAGGTCTGTGGCCCCCGCCACTGTCCCATTTAGTGTCACCCATTAGCAACGCGAAGAAAAGCCTTTTCAGCGCGAGGTCAACGGTTCGTAAAAATCAGGGTTAAGGCCGGCAGCGTTTCGAGCCTCCACATTGAATGGCGGCTTCAGCAGGCCCCGGAAGTGCTTTCGGACGAGCGCATGGAATGTTTCGTCGGGCCGCAGACCGCGTTGATCGCATAAATATGTAAACCAGCGCGCACCAGCCCCAACATGTTGCTGTTCCTCGCGGTAAATCATCGCCAAAACCTCGGCGCTTTCATGGTCGCCCGCGCCGATCAGGCGCTCGATCATCACCGGCGTCACATCGAGGCCGCGCGCTTCCAGCACAAGTGGAACGACGGCCAGTCGCGCCAGCAGATCGTGCCGTGTTTCCTCGGCGGATTCCCAGAGGCCGTTATGAGCGGGCAGATCGTCATAGCCGCCACCCATCGCGCGGAGACGGCCCTGCACAGCGAGAAAATGCTTGGATTCCTCGTCGCCAACCTTGATCCAGTCGTCATAAAAGGCGCGTGGCAGGCCTTCGCCCGACCAGCGCCCCGCCATGTCGAAGGCGAGGTCTATGGCATTGAGTTCGATATGCGCGAGCGAGTGGAGCAGGGCGAAGCGCCCGCGCGGCCCTTTGAAGGTGCGCTTGGGCATGTCCCTGTGAGAAAGAAGCTCAGGCCGTGCCGGGCGCCCCGGCCGGACGGGCATGGGCGGCTCATGATCGCCGACCAGCAACGGCAATGCGCCGCTCCGCCAGAGCGCGGCCAGATGATGGCCAAGCTGGGCTTTTTCGTCCGCATCGGGACATTCCAGAATCGCTCGCGCGCCTTCCGCCAATGAGGCGAAAGGCGCGCGGGGCAGACCGTCAGTATCGCTCATCACGCGCTCAGATATCCTTCGCGGCGGCAAGCACTTCGTCGGCATGACCGGCGACTTTCACCTTGCGCCAAACCCGGCGGATCGTGCCGCCGCCGTCGATAAGCAAGGTCGTGCGGTCGATGCCCATATAGGTGCGGCCATAGAGATTCTTTTCCACCCACACGCCATAGGTCCGAAGCATTTCGCCTGTCTCATCCGAGATGAGCCTGACCGAGAGACTGTGCTTGTCGCGGAACTTGCAGTGAGCGGCGATCGAATCCTTGGAGACGCCGAGCACGACGGCATTGGCGGCCTCGAAAGCCGCCTTCTGCACCGAGAAAGAGATGGCTTCTATGGTGCAGCCCGGCGTGTCGTCCTTGGGGTAGAAATAGAGCACGACCTTTTTGCCCGAAAGCCCGGCCAGTGAAACCGATGTGCCATCGTCACCCGGCAGCAGGAAATCGGGAGCCTTGTCGCCGACGCCGGGGACGTGGGCAGGGACAGGCGGCGGTGCGGCAGGCGCGACCGGGCGCGGTGTTATAACGGGCTGGCGCGATTTTGCCACGGGCATCGCCGCTTTCGGCTTTACTGGTGCCTTGGGCTTCGCCTTTGGGACAGCTTTCGGTGTCGCCTTCGCCGCCGGTTTCGATTTCGCGGCAGCTTGAGCCTTCGGCTTCGCTGCAGCCTTCTTCGGCTTTACTGGGGCGGTCTTCGCCTTGGTCGGAGCTTTTTTCGGCTTCACGGACGCCTTGGCGGGAGCTTTCTTCTTCGGAGCGGCTTTTACTGAGGCGGGCTTCTTTGCTACAGGCTTCTTCTTTGCAGGGGCCTTTGGGCTGGCGGGTTTTTTGACGGCCTTCCTGGTGACGCTTGCACGAGCCTTCGGCTTGGCAGCCGTGGCCTTTGCCTTCTTTACGCCGGACTTTCTGGTTTTAACTGCCTTGGCCATTCCGACTCTCCGATTCGAGATTGCCGCTTGTTTTGACGGCTGAAAGCCGTCCATACGTTCAATGAATATCGTAAACGGGAAGGCGCGCCTTGTCAGATCGGTTATCGCCAAATGTGGAGACTTCGGCGGCCCGTGCGTCTAAAAAGGATGGCGGCTCCCATCCTGGCCGTTGTCTTGCTCTAGGATGTTGCTCGCGCCAGAAGGGGACGCGAGCGTGAGGAGACCAATCGTTCCTTGATCCGCCGCACCAGCAAGATCGTCCTGGAGATCATTGGCGTTGCCGTTGCGGCGATGGCGGTTCTGCTCGCCGTGCTGGCATGGCGTCTGTCCTCCGGCCCCGTCTCGCTGCCGATCCTCAGCCAGATCCTCGAAGATGCCGTCGGCGGGCAACTGGAGGGTGGGCGGATCGAAATCGGCGACACCATCCTGCGCTGGACCCCCGAACGCCACCAACTCCGTTTGCGCGTGATGGAGGTCAAGGTCACCGGCGCGGATGGTAACGATGTCGCGGTACTGCCGGAGCTTTCCTTCAGGCTCAGCATGCAGGCGCTTCTGCGCGGCCGCGTCGCGCCGACTGCCGTTGAGCTTTATGGCGTGTCCGCCACGTTGATCCGCCGCTCCACCGGCCTGTCACTGGGTCTTGCTTCGGCCTCCGACCCGAACCGGAAGGAGTCCACGCTCGTCATTGGCCCGATGATCGAGGCGATGCTGAGTGGTAATGACGGCAATTCGATCCTCGGTTATCTCCGCCGTGTGAGTATTCACGATGCGGCGTTGCGCATCATCGACGACGTCAACGGCGTTACCTTCGAAGCGCCCAACGCCAACCTCGCGGTTTTTCGCGGCGATGACGGCCTTGCCGGAACATTGAGCGCCGATCTGGCGCTCGGCGATACGGTTGGCCACATCGAGCTTGAGGGCGCGCTGCCGCAGGGCGCGCAAACGGCTCATGTGAAAATGCGCACGACCAATATCGTTCCGGCGGCGTTGGCGCGCATGTCACCCGCCTTCGCAAATTACGGCATGATCGATGCGCCGATGGACGCCACTGGCGATCTCGACATCGCGCCGGACGGCGATGTGAAGGCGGCCCGCCTTATCCTCAATGCGGGCAAAGGCCGATTCACGATCCCCGGCCTCAAGCAGGCGCCGGTCGATCTGGAAAAGGCGCACGCGGATCTGACCCTCGATGCGCTTGCCCAGCGTCTGGATCTGAATGAGCTTGTTTTTCAGGCGGGGCCGCACAAGATCGAGATGACGGGGGATGTCGATTATGTGCTGGGCACCGGCCTCGGTATTTCGACCGTTCGCGTCGAT
>CAZLLB010000062.1:0-15219 GCA_964560165.1 uncultured Parvibaculum sp.
TGTGGCGGCGCGCATCTTCCTGCTTCTTCTTCATCGACATTTGCAGCAGCAGCTTCTCGCGCCGTGTCCGATCGAAGCGATCGTAATTGCCGCTATAGAAGGTGAGCTTCTTGTGCTCCAGATGCAGAATTCCTTCCGCCACATTGTTCAGCAGGTCGCGGTCATGGCTGACGATGAGGACGGTGAAGGGATAATTCTTGAGGTAGTCCTCAAGCCAGATCGTGCCTTCCAGATCGAGATAGTTGGTCGGCTCGTCGAGCAGCAGCAGGTCAGGCTCAGAAAAAAGAACCGCCGCCAGCGCCACGCGCATCCGCCAGCCGCCCGAGAAATCGGCACAAGGCCGCGCCTGCGCTTCCTCATCAAAGCCCAAGCCGGCCAGAATCGAGGCTGCCCGCGCGGGTGCGGCATGTGCGCCCATGTCGGAAAGCCGGGTGTGTATTTCCGCGATCCGGTTCGCGTCTGTGGCGTGTTCGGCCTCGGCAAGCAGCGATGCGCGCTCCAGATCGGCGGCCAGCACCGTGTCCAGCAGCGTAATCGGCCCGGCAGGGGCTTCCTGCCGCACCATGCCCACGCGCCAGTTCTTGGGGTAGCTCGTGCCCCCCGTTTCGGTCTGATACTCGCCGGTAATGATTTTGAGCAGAGTCGACTTGCCCGTGCCATTACGCCCGACAAAGCCGATCTTCTGCCCCGGCGGCAGCGCGGCGGTGACATGATCGAGGAGGAGGCGGCCCTCCATGCGGAAAGTGAGATCGTTTATGTGCAGCATGGCGGTTCTCTAACACAGCCCGTTGCCGCCGTCATTAAGCCCGGCTATAAACCGCCAAATCCCGATCCATCATCCCAGGAAGCCCCGAAATGGCCCTCGAGCGCACTTTTTCGATCATCAAACCGGACGCGACCCGGCGCAATCTCACCGGCAAGATCATCGCCAAATTTGAAGAGGCGGGCCTGCGTATCGTCGCCTCCAAGCGCATCCACATGACCAAAGCCCAGGCCGAGGGCTTTTATGCGGTCCATAAGGAGCGCCCCTTCTTCAACGATCTGGTCTCTTTCATGATCTCCGGCCCCGTCGTCGTGCAGGTTCTGGAAGGCGAAAACGCCATCGCGAAGAACCGCGAAGTCATGGGCGCGACGAACCCCGCCAACGCCGCTGACGGTACGATCCGCAAGGAATTTGCAGAATCGATCGAAGCCAACTCGGTCCATGGTTCCGATGCGCCGGAAACCGCTGCCGAAGAAATCAAATATTTCTTCAAGGCCGAAGAACTCGTCGGCTGAAGCCCGGCTTCCACCAGATCGAAAAGCCCCGCCTGCGAAGGTGGGGCTTTTTATTTGCCACGTCGATTATCTTCGAGACGGCGCTATACTCGCCGATGATTAAAGACGGAGGACCTCGTGCGGCGTTTTTTCTCCTATATCCTCTGGCCCGCTCTCTTCACGGGCGCGCTCGGCACCGTCTGGCTCGGCATGGAGAACGGTCACGGCATTGCCACCTTCAATGTGACCTATTTGTTGCTGGCGCTGACCGTCGCGGCGCTCGAGCGCGTCATGCCGCATGAGCGGTCCTGGCTGAAGAATGACGGCCAGATGCCTGCCGATCTCGCTCACACCGTGCTCAACAAGGGCTTCGCGCAAGTCCTCATCACCTTCATCATCTTCATGGGCATTGCCGATTGGCTGGCACCGGTCGAGAGCAACATCTGGCCCACTCACTGGCCGCTGGTCATTCAGGTCGCCCTTGGCCTCATCGCCACCGAGTTCGGCCTTTATTGGAAGCACCGCCTCGCGCATGAATGGCCGTGGCTCTGGCGCTTCCACGCCGTTCATCACAGCGTCACGCGGCTGTGGTTTTTCAACACCGGCCGTTTTCATCTGGTGGATACGGTCACCGGCCTCGCGGTCGGCATCCCGGTCCTGCTCGCGCTCGGCGCGCCGCAGCCCGTACTGCTGCTCGTCAGCGCCACCACCGCCATTATCGGCATGCTCACTCATTGCAACATTGAAATGCGCTGTGGTGTGCTGAATTACGTCTTCAACACCCCGTCGCTGCATCGCTGGCATCATTCGAAAGTGCTGGCGGAGGGTAATCGCAACTACGGCGAAAATCTTGTCCTCTTCGATCAGCTTTTCGGCACCTTCTACAATTCGCCCCGCCGCCCGCCCGCCGACATCGGCATCAATCATCCGATGCCCGAGACTTTCTTCGGCCAGTTGAAGGCGCCTTTTACAAGCCAGCCGCTTTAAGCGTCACGGGCCTCGTCCTTCGAGACGCCGCTCACGCGGCTCCTCAGGATGAGGAGAGAAGATCGATCAGAGTGAAACCCTCATCCTGAGGAGCGGGCAAAGCCCGCGTCTCGAAGGACGAGGCCACCGCTGCCGCCTTCACTCCGCCTTGCTCACCCGCAAAATCTTGTCCTCGCCATCATCCGTCAGCAGATAAAGCGCTCCGTCCGGCCCCTGTACCACAGTGCGGATGCGCAAGCCGAGATCGGTCAGCAGCGCTTCCTCATGCACGATCTTGTCGCCATCAAGCTCCAGCCGCACGAGCTTCGGTATTGCCAGCCCGCCGACGAACAGATCACCCTTCCACGGCGCAATCGCATCGCTTGTATAAAACGCCATGCCGGACACGCCGATGGACGGCACCCAATAGTGGATCGGATCGACAAAACCCGGCCCCGTTTTCTCGCCCTTGTTGACCGGTGTACCGTCATAATTGACGCCGTAGGACACCACCGGCCAGCCGTAATTCTTCCCCGCCCTCGGAATGTTGATCTCGTCGCCGCCCTTTGGTCCGTGTTCGTCGGTCCATAGTTCATGCGTCCACGGGTTCATCGCCGCGCCCTGCTGGTTGCGGTGACCGTATGACCATATCTCCGGCCTCATGCCCTGCTTGCCGACGAAAGGATTGTCCTTCGGGATCGTCCCATCCGTGTTGAGCCGCACCACCTTGCCAAGATCGGAGCCGAGATCCTGCGCTTGGCCGCGAAACTCGTTCTTCGAGCGCTCGCCCAGCGAAACGAACATATGTCCCTTGCCGTCAAAGACGATCCTCGAGCCGAAATGCAGATTGCTGGAAACCTTTGGCTGTTGCGAAAAAATAACCTTCACGTCGGCAAGCCCCGCCGCAGTCAGCACGCCGCGCGCCACCGCCGTGCTGTTGGTGTCGCCGTTGCCGGGTTCGGCAAAACTCACATAGACGAATTTGTTCTTGGCAAATTCCGGGTCGATTGCCACGTCGAGCAACCCGCCTTGCCCGCGCGTATCGACCTTCGGCACGCCACTGAGCGGCGCGGAGAGCCTCCCCATCGCCGAAACCACCCTGAGCCGTCCCTCACGCTCGGTCACAAGTGCCCGCCCATCGGGCAGAAAAACAAGGCCCCACGGATTTTCCAGCCCGTCGGCAAAAGTCTCGACCTTGATCTTCACCTTCTCGGTGGAAACGACTTCATCTGCATATGCGCCCGTCGCGGTAAGCAAAACAAAGGCGAGGGCAGGGAGTGCAATGCGCATGAAAGCCTCATGGATAAGGTGGGTCACCTCTACATAGGGCTAGCATCGCACAAGGCTACCCGTCATTGCGAGCGCAGCGAAGCAATCCAGTTCTTTCTGAATGTGCGGCTTCTGGATTGCTTCGCTGCGCTCGCAATGACAAATACCAGCCTTCAGCCAGCAGGCACCACCAGCAGCGCTTGCGCCACCACCGCTTCACCCTCGATCACCACGCGCTCATCAACGATCCGCGTGCGCCCTTCCGCCACCAGTCTCAGCGCCAGCGGATAGAGCTTGTGCTCAGCCTCCAGCACCCGTGCGCTCAGCGTTTCCACCGTGTCGCCCGGCAGCACCGGCACCGCCGCCTGCGCAACGATCGGGCCTTCATCCATCGCCGCACGTACGAAATGCACCGTGCATCCGGTCACACGGCATCCCGCTTCCAGCGTGCGCTCATGCACTTTCAGACCTTTGAAGGCTGGCAGCAGGGAAGGGTGGATATTGAGTTGCCTGTCGCGCCACTTCTCGACAAATCCGTCCGATAGAATACGCATGAACCCGGCGCTGCATACAAACTCCACGCCTGCCGCCCGCAAGCTCGCATCCATCGCTGCGTCGAACTCTTCCCGCGTCGGATAATCCCTGTGGCTGATCACACTTGCCGCGATCCCTGCCGCCCGCGCAATCTCCAGCCCGCCTGCATCGGCCTTGTTGGACACCACGGCCACGATCTCGGCAGGAAAATCCGGCGCTGCGCAAGCCTCAATCAGCGCTTTGAGATTGGAGCCACGACCGGAGATGAGGACGCCGACTTTCATCTGAGACTTCCGAGCGCGCCCTTGATATCGACACGCGGCTCGTCGCCCTGTTGCGCCCGCAAATGTCCGATGCGCCACACCGTCTCGCCAGCCTCGCGCAGTACGCCCGCCACCTCATCGGCCTTGTCGGCGGGCACCACCGCAATCATGCCGATGCCGCAATTGAAGGTGCGCCCCATCTCGAATTCTTCAATGCCGCCGAGCTTCATCACCCAGCGAAACACGTCCGGCATCGCCCATGAAGCACCGTCGATCTCGGCCACGATGCCGTCGGGCAGAACGCGCGGAATGTTTTCGACAAACCCGCCGCCGGTAATGTGCGCCAGCGCCTTCACAGCGCCCGTCTCGCGGATTGCGTTCAATACGCTGCGCACATAAATCCGCGTCGGCGCGATCAGCGCTTGCCCCACGCTCACACCGTCGCGAAGCGGGAAGGGCGCGGCATAGGAAAATCCGTGATCGGCCACCACGCGGCGCACCAGCGAATAGCCGTTGGAGTGAAATCCCGTTGAAGCAAGCCCGAGGATCACATCGCCGGCGCCCACATCATTGCGCGGCAGCACCGCGTCGCGCTCCACCGCGCCAACAGCAAAGCCCGCGAGGTCATAGTCGCCCGCCGCATACATGCCGGGCATCTCCGCCGTCTCGCCGCCGATCAGCGCGCAATTGGCCTGCCTGCATCCCTCGGCAATCCCGGCGACCACCGTGGTCGCGGTTTCGACATCAAGCTTGCCGGTCGCAAAGTAGTCGAGAAAGAACAGCGGCTCCGCGCCTTGCACTACAAGGTCGTTCACCGACATGGCCACGAGGTCGATGCCCACCGTGTCGTGAAGCCCGGCCTCTATAGCGACCTTCAGCTTGGTGCCCACGCCGTCATTCGCCGCCACCAGCACCGGGTCCTTGTAGCCCGTTGCCTTGAGGTCGAAGAGGCCGCCGAAACCGCCAAGCTCGGCATCCGCGCCCGCCCGCCGCGTCGAGCGGGCCAGCGGCGCAATGGCTCGCACCAGCGCATTGCCCGCGTCGATATCGACGCCTGCCTGTGCATAGGTGTAGCCGTTCGGGCGATCCTTGGGGGGGGCCATGGCTCTCAATCCAGTGTGGAATCGTGACTTGCTATTTTGGCGACAAAACACCTGAAATTGCCCCCATAAGCAAGCAGAAGGGGTAACCCTGCTAAAAACGCCGCATCCCCGCTTCGCCGGGCCCATCTGATGCTATAATCTCCGCGCTGGGCGAAACAGCGCTGCCTACCTAAAAGCTAAATGGATCAAGGGCCTACTCAATGAAGCGTTTATTCCTGTTGACGGCCCTTGCGGCGTTTTGCGCGAGTTTTCTGATAAGCCCCACTGCCCATGCCGCTGATCTCTATACGATCCGGGGCGTCCATGTGGACGAAACGGCCAAAAGCGCCACCGCCGCCCGCACCATCGCCCAGACCAAGGGCCAGCGCATGGCCCTGACCGAATTGATGAAGCGCCTGACGCTTCCCTCCGATTGGCCGAACCTGCCGCAGGTCGATGACAATACGGCGCAGGACGCGGTGCGCGGCTTCCAGGTCGCCAGCGAGAAAACAAGCTCCACCCGCTATATCGCCGATCTCAACGTGGCCTTTCAGCCCACCACGGTCCGCCGCCTGCTGGCGCGCAGCGGCATCGCCTTTGGCGAAACCCAGGCCAAACCCGCCCTACTGCTGGCCGTTTACGAGAAGCCCGGCATGCGTATCCTCTGGGAAGACCCAAATCCCTGGCGCGACGCCATCGCCAAACTCGATCTCGTCAATGCCATCACGCCTCTCGTCATGCCGCTCGGCGACGTACAGGAGTTTTCGCTGGTGACGACCGCGCAGGCGCTCTCGGGCGACAAGGCGGCGCTCGCAACCCTCGGCCAGCGTTACGGTGCCGATGAAGTCGTCGTCGCCTCTGCCGTTTCCAATGCCGCAGGCACCAAGATCGATGTGACGATCAGCAGCTACGGCAATGCCATCGATCCGATTGCGCCGATCAAGCGCAGCTATGCCAGCCTCGATGCAGCGGCGGAAGGTGTTCTCGCCGCGCTCGGCGAAAAGTGGAAGCGCGATACCATCGTGCAGAGCGGCACGCAGGCGCAATTGACCGCGGCGGCCCATTTCACCGGACTCAACCAATGGGAGACGATCCGCAAGGGTCTATCCTCCACGCCGCTTGTCAGTGGCCTGCAAGTCACGGGCATCACCGCCACCGGCGCGCAGGTGCAAGTCGATTATCGCGGCACACCTGAAAAACTCGCTCTCTCGCTCGCACAATCCAATGTCGCCCTGATTCAGGACGCGGGCGGCTGGTCGCTCCGCGTCAGATAGGAGCCTTCTTCATGAGCATGCAGCGTCAGACGGCGATATGGATCGGCGCGGTTTTCGTCTTCGCTCTTCTGTTATGGCTGCTCTCGAGCATCCTGCTGCCTTTCGTCGCCGGTCTCGCGCTGGCCTATTTTCTCGATCCGCTGGCCGACCGTCTCGAAGAGCGCGGCCTTTCGCGCCTCATGGCGGCGACCATCATCTCGGTCGTCTTCACGCTGATCACCGTCGCCGTCGCTATCGTCATCCTGCCATTGCTCTACCAGCAGACCATCGCCTTCATCGAAGCCGTGCCCAATATCGTCAAGGGCGCGCGCGTCTTCCTGCTTGAAGCGAGCGACGGCAAGCTGGGGCGGCTCCTCGGTCAGAACGCCGAAATCAAACAGGCCGTCAGCAATGTCGCAGGTGGCAGCATCTCCTGGCTGCTCAGCCTTCTCACCTCTCTGGGTTCGCAGGGTCTTGCGCTTGTCGGCCTTGTCTCGCTGATCTTCATCACTCCCGTCGTCGCCTTCTACATGCTGCTCGATTGGGACCGCATGGTCGCCCGTGTCGATGAGCTTCTGCCGCGCGAACATGCCGAAACGATCCGCGGCCTCGCCCGCGAGATCAATGAAGTGCTGGCGGGTTTCCTGCGCGGGCAGGGCCTCGTTTGCCTTTTTCTCGGCGTCTTCTATGCAGCGGGTCTTTCGCTCGTGGGCCTCAAGTTCGGCCTCATCGTCGGCATCGTCACCGGCGTCCTGAGCTTCATTCCCTATCTCGGCACGGTCACGGGCTTCGTCGCCTCGGTCGCGTTGGCCTGTTTCCAGTTCTGGCCCGAATACACCCATATCGGCCTCGTCATCGGCATCTTCGTTCTCGGCCAGTTCATCGAGGGCAATTTTCTTCAGCCCAAACTTGTCGGCAACAAGGTCCGCCTGCACCCGGTATGGGTGATGTTCGCCATCCTCGCCTTTGGTTCGCTCTTCGGTTTTGCCGGTGCGCTGATCGCCTTGCCGGTCGCCGCCGCCCTCGGCGTCATTGCCCGCTTTTTCATCGCGCGCTATGAACAAAGCAAGCTCTATCTGGGTACGGACGAGCCGCACCCCGTGTCCCTCGCGGACCCAGAGAAATAAATGCCACGCCAGCTTGTCCTTGAACTCGGCCACCGCACCGCACGCGGGCGCGAGGATTTCCTTGTCGCGCCCTCCAACGCCACCGCCGTCGCGCTGATCGACGCCTGGCCCGCCTGGCCTTCGCCCTCCGTTGCCCTGTCAGGCCCGCAAGGCAGCGGCAAAACCCATCTTGCCGAAGTCTGGCGCGAAATGAGCGGTGCCGCCCGCATCGACGCCCGCGATCTCGCCGCCGCCGATGTGCCCGCTCTCGTCGCCGCTCGCGCCGTCATCGTCGAGGACGCCGCCGACCTGTCGGACGCCGCCGAGCGCACGCTTTTCCACTTGCTCAATCTGGTGAAGGAGGAGGGAGCCTCGCTGCTCCTCACCGCGCGGCAGGCACCCGCGCGTCTCGCCATCCGCCTGCCTGACCTTGCCTCCCGCCTCAAGGCATTGCCTCACGCCGAACTCGGATCGCCCGACGACGCGCTTTTTGCAGGTGTCCTCGTCAAACTCTTCGATGATCGCCAGCTTCGGGTCGCCGAACCGCTGATCGCCTATCTCGCCGCCCGCATCGAACGCCGCATCGGGGTCGCCCGCGATGTGGTGAGCGCGCTTGACCGCGCCTCCCTCTCGGGAAAGCGCCCCATCACCGTACCGCTCGCCGCGCAGGTGCTGGATGAGCTGAAACTGCCCTGAAAGCGGCATTTTCGGGGCTGCTGCCCGGCTGCTGCAATGACTCGGTCATATGTTTGCCATAGGATTGAGAGACAAGGGATGCGCCCGCCGCCCGCACAAATCCCATGAGCAAGCCATGACCACGACACCGCGCCCCACGATTGTCTCCGAAGACGCCAAGCCGCTGGCACCGTTGACGCCTTTGGCGCGCAAGGCTGAGCCCGTGTCCGTCTCCGCCGCGCCAGAGCCTCACATTGTGCATGAGGACGTCACGCCGAAGCTCTCCGTTGATGTCAGCCCCACCGACCGTTTCATCAATCGTGAATTGTCCTGGCTCGCCTTCAACACTCGTGTGCTGGAAGAAACCGCCAACCGCAATCACCCGCTGCTTGAGCGCCTGCGCTTTCTCTCCATCTCGGCTTCCAACCTTGATGAGTTCTACATGGTTCGCGTTGCTGGCCTGCGCGGTCAGGTGCGCGCTGGCGTTGGCACTCTGAGCCAGGATGGCCTCACCGCCGCCCAGCAGCTTGATCGCGTCAACGCAGCCGCCAATGATCTCATTCAGGAGCAACAGCGCCAATGGCTCTCGATCAGCAGCGAGTTGCGCAGCGCTGGCATCGCCGTCCTCGCCCCCGATGAAGTGACGGCGGATGAATTTTCCTGGCTCGAAAGCCGTTTTCTCGAACAGGTCTTCCCCGTCCTCACGCCGCTCGCCATCGACCCGGCTCATCCGTTTCCGTTCATCCCAAATCTGGGTTTCGCGCTGGCGCTGCAATTGCGCCGCCAGACCGACGGCAAGTCGATGGACGCTCTGCTGCCGATCCCCACTCAGGTCGAGCGCTTCGTCCGTCTGCCTGATCGCGATAGCGGCGCCGCCATCCACTTCATCGCGCTGGAAGACATGATCGGCCTTTTCCTCAGCCGTCTGTTCCCCGGCTATGACGTAATCGGGCAGGGCGCTTTCCGCTTGCTTCGCGATAGCGACATCGAAATAGAGGAAGAAGCCGAAGACCTCGTGCGCTTCTACGAAAGCGCCTTGAAGCGCCGCCGCCGCGGCAGCGTCATCCGCTTGAAGATGCAGGCCAAGACGCCGCCCTCATTGCGCGATCTCGTCGTCAGTGAGCTTGGTGTCGGCGAAAAGGAACTGGCGCTGGTTGACGGCCTTCTCGGTCTCGCCCAGACGACGCAATTGATCGTGGACGACCGCCCCGACTTCAAATTCCCGCCCTACAATGCGCGCTTCCCCGAGCGCATCCGCGACCATGGCGGCGATTGCCTCGCGGCGATCCGCTCCAAGGACATCATCGTCCACCATCCGTTTGAATCCTTTGACGTCGTCGTGCAGTTCATCCGCCAGGCCGCCGCCGATCCCGATGTCGTCGCTATCAAACAGTCGCTTTACCGCACCTCCAAAGACAGCCCCGTCGTTCAGGCGCTCATTGAAGCCTCCGAGGCTGGCAAGTCGGTCACGGCGCTGGTGGAACTGAAGGCCCGTTTCGACGAAGCCGCCAACATCGTCTGGGCGCGCAATCTGGAGCGCGCGGGCGTGCAGGTCGTCTTCGGCTTCATCGAGTTGAAGACCCATGCCAAGCTCTCGCTGGTCGTCCGTCGCGAAGGCGGTGGCCTGCGCTCCTATGTCCATTTCGGCACCGGCAACTATCATCCCGTCACGGCCAAGATCTATACCGACCTGTCGATGTTCACCTGCGATCCGCTGCTCGCCGCCGATGTTTCGCAGATTTTCAATTTTATCACCGGCTATGCGGAGCCCAAGCACCTTAACCTGCTAGCTGTCTCGCCGGTCAGCTTGCGGCCGCGCCTGCTCTCCCACATTCAGGCTGAAATCGAACATGCGCGCGCCGGTCGCCCTGGTGCCATCTGGGCCAAACTGAATTCGCTGGTCGATCCCGACATCATCGACGCGCTTTACGAAGCCAGCCGCGCCGGTGTCAGAATCGAGCTGATCATTCGCGGCATCTGCTGCCTGCGTCCCGGCGTCGAGGGCCTTTCTGAAAATATCCGTGTAAAGAGCATCGTCGGCCGATTCCTCGAACATTCACGCATCATCTGCTTCGGCAATGGTCATGGCCTGCCGTCCGACAAGGCCAAAGTCTATATTTCTTCCGCCGATTGGATGCCCCGCAATCTCGATCGCCGCGTCGAGGTGCTCGTTCCTATCCTCAATTCCACTGTTCACGATCAGGTGCTAGACCAGATCATGGTTGCGAATCTGAGAGACAACCAGCAAAGTTGGTCTCTTCGGGCGGATGGGACCTATGAGCGCCAGTCCGTTCCCGAGGGGGGTGAGCCGTTCAACGCGCATACCTACTTCATGAACAACGCAAGTCTCTCTGGTCGTGGAAAATCTCTGCAAGAAAACCTGCCGCCGGCTTTCCCGGCCAAGGCAAGCCGGGATTGATCTCCGCCCGGGAATAAAGGGGTCATATTGAGCGGCCGCAAGACGACAGGCCGGTTCGGCATCGTCGATCTGGGTTCCAATTCCGTCCGCCTCGTCGTTTATGCGGCGGCGGAGCGCAACCCCTTGCTCGTTTTCAACGAGAAGGTTCTCTGCGGCCTGGGCCGCACACTCTCCAGCACCGGGCGACTCGATCCCAAAGGCATCGACCGCGCGCTGGCGGCATTGAAGCGCTTTGTCGCATTGCGTGAGCAGATCGGCATCGACCGGCTGATCGTCGCTGCCACTGCCGCCGTCCGCGACGCCGAAGACGGGCCGGAGTTTCTCGCCCGCGCCGAAAAAATCTGCGGCTTCAAGATCATGCTCGTCTCCGGTGCCGAGGAGGCGCGCCTTGCCGCGCAAGGCGTCCTCTCCGGTATTCCCGATGCCGATGGCGTCGTCGGCGATCTCGGCGGCGCGAGCCTCGAACTCGTCGGCATCAGCGGCGGCAAGCGTCTGGGCGAAGGGGCAACGCTGCCCATCGGCCCGCTGCGCCTCATGGATGTCGCCAAGGGCTCGCTCTCGTCAGCCGAGGGCATCGTCGAGAAAGCTTTCAAGGGTCTCGATCTTCTGAAGGAATCGCAAGGCAAGAAGATCTATGTCGTCGGCGGTGCCTGGCGCAATCTCGCGCGCATCCACATGGCGCAGCGCAACTATCCGATCAAAGTGCTGCACGAATATGTGATCCCCGCTCGCGATGCCTCCGACATCGCCAAGGTCATCGGCAAGCTCGGCCCCAAGACGCTGGCGCAAATCCCCGACATTTCCGAACGCCGCATCGATACGCTGCCATTCGGCGCATTGATCCTCGAAAAACTGATTGCCGCGATGAAGGCGAAGGAGATCGTCGTCTCCGCCTATGGTCTGCGCGAGGGCATCCTCTTCGATCATCTCGACAAGCGCGAACAGGCAAAAGACCCGCTGCTCGAAGGCGCGCGCGATCTTGCCGAGCGTCTTGCGCGTTTTCCCGAACACGGGGCCGAACTCACGCCCTGGACCGCGCCTCTCTTCAGCGACGCTGTGCTTGGCGAAAACCCCGCCGAAGCGCGCTTGCGTCAGGCCGCCTGCATTCTCGCCGATATAGGCTGGTATGTGCATCCCGACTACCGCGCCCATCACTCGATGACGCAAATCCTGCTCGCGCCTTTCTCCGGCATCGATCACCCCGGACGTCTGATATTGGCGCGCACCCTCTATCATCGCCATGAGGGCAAGGGCGAACCGCAAACGGTCGGCAGCCTCGTCGGCATGTTGAACGAAAATGAAAATCGTCGCGCGCTGGTGCTCGGCCTCGCGCTGCGCCTCGCTTTCACACTCTGCGCGGCCACCGCAGGCGTCCTGCCTAAAACGCGCCTCGAAATTTCCAAGAGCCTGGTCACGCTGGTTGTCCCGCGCCGCTACGAGCCGCTGCTTGGCGAAGTCGTAAGCAAGCGCCTCTCCGCGCTCGCCCGCACCATCGATCGCAAAGGCGAAACGCGCGTCGGGAATTGATCTCAGCGATCCTTCTAGCGCCCAGCGCGCATCAGGCGTAAAATTCCGCTTCACGTTGGCCGATGAAAAGACAGCGATCCTGTCGGTTCTCCGTTGTCGTTTTCCTCGCGTCCGGCATCACGGAAGCAGGAGTGGCATCATGGCGAAGAGCTTGCGCAGCTACCTGAAACAGCGCGGCATCGATTACGAGGAAGTCAGGCATCCCCGTGAGGTGACGATGAGCCGTGTCGCCGAGCGCGCGCATATTCACGGCCATAAATTGGCAAAGGCCGTGCTGATAAAAAGCGATAGCGGCTACAGTCTCGCCGTCGTGCCAAGCACCTGTCGTGTCGATCTCGCCCATCTTTCCGGCTTGCTGCATGAGCGCCTCGGCGTCGCCACCGAACAAGAGATCGAAAGCTGCTTCGCCGATTGCGAACCCGGTGCCCTCCCACCGCTCGGCGAGCCCTACGGCATGAAAGTCACCCTCGACAGCGCCCTCTTCGAGCAACCCGACATCTATTTTGAAGCAGGCGACCACCGCACACTCATCCACATGAGCGGCCAGGATTTCACCCGCCTGATGGACGGAGCAGAGCGCGGACATATCGGCGCGCATATGTGAAGAATGGTCTGTAAGCGGAGTTTCAAGGCTCGCGCCGGACCGGCCCCGGCCCGTCACCCAAAACTCAGCCGTCATCCCGGTCTTGAGCCGGGATCCACTGCGACACCCTCCGTGCCAACGGCAACTGGACCCCGGGACAAACCCGAGGTGACAACCCGCTTTCTCTTCACATCATGATTGTCATGCACCGCCGAGAGGCAGCCAGCGCAGGGGAACAAAAACCCCATCATCCGCCCTCAAGCTGGGGCCCGCCGCGCCAACCTTAGAGCCTGCGCTACGCCTTGCCCGTCTCGATCAGCACGATCCGCTTGCCCTTCGCGCCCAGCGCCAGCTCGCCGCGCTTCAGCCGCAGCGCGTCCGCGCCGAAGACTTCGCGCCGCCAGCCGGTAAGGGCAGGCACATCGGCTTCCTCATGCGCCGCGATCAATTCCAGATCGGCGATCTTGGCGATCAGCTTATGCGCCACCTCGTGCTCTTCGCAGCACATGGAGAGAAGCACCTTCAGCAGTTCCACCAGCGGCCCGATACCCGCGGGCAGCGGCTCGGCCTCCTTGACCACGGGAATCTGGCTTTCCGGCATCGCCAATCCGCGCTCGATGGCTTCCATCAGCGCCGCCGCCGCGCGGCTGTTCGACATGCCTTTGGGCACGGCGCGCAAACGATCCAGCTCTTCGATGCTGCGCGGGATCTGCGTGGCTATTTCGGCCAGCGCATCGTCTTTCAGCACGCGCGAGCGGGGCAGGTCGCGCTCCTGCGCCTGGCGCTCGCGCCATGCGGCCACTTCCACCAGCACGGCAAGCCCCTTGCGCCCCTTGAAGCGCGTCTTCAGCCGCTTCCAGGCATCCTCCGGCCGCGTCTCATAAGTCTCGGGATTTTGCAGGATCGACATTTCTTCGGCGACCCAGCGCGCGCGGCCCGTCTGCGTCAGCCGCCGCGCCAGCACTTCGTAAATCTTGCGCAGATGGGTAACGTCGCCACAGGCATATTGAAGCTGCTTGTCCGAAAGCGGCCGCCGCGACCAGTCGGTGAAGCGCGACGACTTATCGACGCTTCCGCCCGTCAGCCGCTTCACCAACGTCTCATAGCCCACGCTGTCTCCGAAGCCGCAGACCATGGCCGCGACTTGCGTATCAAACAGCGGATCAGGAATGCACTGCGCATCGTGCCAGAAAATCTCAATGTCCTGCCGCGCCGCGTGAAAGACCTTCACGACCTTCTTGTTGCGCATCAGATCGTAAAAGGCGCTGAGATCGATGCCAGGGGCAAGCGGGTCGATCACCACCTCGTCATTGGGGCCGGCAAGCTGGATCAGGCAGAGCTTCGACCAGAAGGTCGAGTCGCGCATGAATTCTGTATCGACCGTAACAAAGCCCGCGCCGGACAGGCGCGCGCAGACGGTTTCGAGTTCGGAAGTGGTGGTGACAATGATCATTAAGCGTCTCTATAACTCATCAAGTTTGTCTTGTCTTTCCCGGTGTAACTGTCAGTTACGTCCCGCGGGGCGCGACTCTTGACAAGCCATTGCCTTCATGCGCTTTTTCGCCTCAGGCGCATGTAGTTCATAATTATGCACGTTGCGGCGATTCGTCTTTGACTATCAAGGCATTGGACAATGAATCTCTATCGAAGCCACACCTGTGGCCAACTCACGAAAGCCAATGTCGGCGAGACCGTTCGCCTTTCCGGCTGGGTCCACCGCAAGCGCGACCATGGCGGCCTGCTTTTTATCGACCTGCGCGATAATTTCGGCCTGACGCAGCTTGTCTTCGATCCAGACCGCGCCGAGGCCTTTGGTTTGGCCGAAAAGGTCCGCTCTGAATATGTGATCAAGATCGAGGGCAAGGTCGTCGCGCGCGGCGATGGCACCACCAATCCGAACCTCGCCACCGGCGAGATCGAAGTGGCCGTCGAAAGCCTCGAAGTCCTCTCCGAAGCGCAGGACCTGCCGCTGCCCATCTTCGGCGAGCCGGACTACCCCGAAGAGACGCGGCTCACCTATCGCTTCCTCGATTTGCGCCGCGAGACGTTGCACAAGAACATTCTGCTGCGCTCCAAGATCATTGCCGCTGTCCGCCGCCGCATGACGGATGCGGGCTTCAACGAATTCCAGACACCGATCCTCACCGCCTCGTCGCCCGAAGGCGCGCGCGATTTCCTCGTGCCGAGCCGCGTCCATCCGGGCAAATTCTATGCGCTGCCCCAGGCGCCACAGCAGTTCAAACAACTCATCATGGTTGCGGGCTTCGACCGCTATTTCCAGATCG
>CAZLLB010000063.1:0-14975 GCA_964560165.1 uncultured Parvibaculum sp.
TGTGCTCTACCCCTGAGCTACACCCGCATCCGAAGGCGCGTTTTATGACCCATAGGCCGGGCCATTGCAAGGGGGCAGTTTGCAAAGCCCCCGGCTTGCAGGGCGCGCCCCATCCATGCCAGTTAACAGCCATGCATAGTACCGGCACTCGCGAAAAAATCACCACCAAGGAAGCCTTTCTCGCCTGGCTGGAAGCGCAGGGCGTCGCCCACGAGACGCGCGAGCATGAGCCGCTCCATACCGTCGAGGATGCACGCGCCGCCCGCGCGCTCTGGGGCGAGCCCTGGACGCAAGGGGGCCATTGCAAAAATCTCTTCCTGAAAGACAAGAAGGGGGCACTTTTCCTTGTCGTCACACTGGAAAACCGAGCCTTGAGGCTGAACCATCTCGGCAAACCGCTGGGTGCCGCGCGGCTCTCTTTCGCCAATGCCGACCTGCTCTGGGAGGTGCTGGGCGTCCGCCCCGGTTCGGTGACGCCCTTTGCCGCCGTCAACGACCACTCCGGCAGCGTCACCGTCGTCCTTGACGCACCGATGCTCGCCCATGATCGCCTCCATTATCATCCGCTCGATAACCGGGCGACCACCGCGATCTCGCGCGACGGGCTTCTCGCCGTCTTGCACGCCACCGGCCACAAGCCCATCATCCTTGATCTGGTCGAGGCCGCCGGCGAAGGCATGTCCGACGGCCACTGAGAGCTTGCGAGCCGTTGCGCTCTGCCGCTAAACCATTGTTTCCAAAAGACACCGTCCCCACATGGAAGGGACAAAACGCAAAGCATCAAGGCCCCGAGAGACATGGAACAGATCATCGGACAAAACCCCGCCGGAGCGGGTGACGCGGCTCTCGCCGATCTCATCATCGAGACGACGACGCAGACTTTTGCCAAGGACGTTCTGGACGCCTCGATGCAGGTGCCCGTCATTGTCGATTTCTGGGCCCCCTGGTGCGGCCCCTGCAAGCAATTGACGCCAGTCCTCGAAAAAGTCGTGCTGGCCGCCAAGGGTGCCGTGCGTCTTGTCAAAATGAATATCGACGATCACCCTGCCGTCGCGCAGCAATTGCGCGTGCAGTCGATCCCCGCCGTTTTCGCCTTCAAAGCCGGGCAGCCGGTCGATGGCTTCATGGGCGCGCTGCCTGAAAGCCAGGTTCGCGCTTTCATCGAACGCCTGGTCGGCGGCGTCGGCCCGACGCCTGCCGAAGAGGCGATCGAAGCCGGACACGCGGCTTTCGAGGCGCATGACCTTGCCGCCGCCGCGCAAGCCTTTGGCAGCGCGATCCAGATCGAGCCCGGCGAGCCCGCCGCCGTCGCAGGCCTTGCGCGCTGCTACATAGCGAGCGGTGATTTTGAACGCGCCCGCCAGACGCTCGGCCTCGTCCGCCCCGATGCGCGCAACGATCCCGAAATCAAGGCGACCGAAGCCGCCCTCTCGCTCGCCGAGAAATCCGCCGATGTTGGCGACACCGGCGAATTCCTCGCTCGCATCGAAAAGAATCCGAAAGACCACGAAGCCCGTTTCAATCTCGCCCTCGCCCTGAACGCAAAGGGCGACAAGGAAGGCGCAGTCGATCAGCTTCTCATCAGCTTTGAATATGATCGCAACTGGAACGACCAAGCCGCGCGCAAGCAGCTCGTCGAATTCTTCGACGCCTACGGCCCCAAGGACGAAGTGACCCTGTCGGGTCGCCGCCGCCTTTCCTCGATCATGTTCAGCTAAGACAGGAGCGCGTAACACCCCATGGGATCGACGGATCGCTATCAAAGCGTCGCGGACCTTCCCGCCTCCATCCCGGTATTCCCGCTGGAGGGCGTGTTGCTGTTGCCGCGCTGTCAGTTGCCGCTGAATATTTTCGAGCCGCGTTATCTGCAAATGGCGGATGACGCCTTGCGCGGTGGCCGCATCATTGGCCTTGTCCAGCCCGACGAACAGGCAACCACCGAAGCGGATAAGCCAGCCCTGCTGAAAATCGGCTGCGCGGGACGGCTCACCTCTTATACCGAAACGCTCGACGGGCGAACGCTCATCACCCTGACCGGCATCGCCCGCTTCCACATCACCGGCGAGCTTGAGACAGTGACACCATATCGTCAGTGCACGGTGGACTGGAGCGAATTCGCCGATGACCTCAAGCCTGAATTCGGTGCCGAGGGCGTCAGCCGCGAACGCCTGCTCGATATTCTGAAGCAATATCTCGACACACATGGTTTGCAAGCCGACTGGCGCACTATCAAACTCTCGACCAATGAGACGCTGGTAAATTCTCTGTCGCTGATCAGCCCCTATGGCCCGCGCGAAAAGCAGGCGCTGCTGGAAGCCAAAACGCTTGAAGACCGCAACCAGATGCTCATCGCCTTGACCGAGGTTGCGCTTCAGCAGATCTCGCCAAGCGAAACCACCGTTCAATAAGGAAAGCCACCCATGTCCGAAGGCCGCCAGGAAACACGCGCTGAAGTCGATCCGAAGCTTCTGGAAATTCTGGTCTGCCCGGTGACGAAATCGACCTTGCGCTATGACCGCGAGCGTCAGGAGCTGATTTCCGACAAGGCCCGCCTCGCCTTCCCGATCCGCGACGGCATTCCGATCATGCTGGCTGATGAAGCGCGGTCCCTCGATGACGACTGAAATCCGGCCTTGGCCTTCCGAAATCAAGCTGAGAAAATCCGAGCATCTCCTCGTCATCACATTCGATGACGGCGCGGTGTTTTCGCTGCCTGCCGAATATCTCCGCGTCGAAAGCCCGTCTGCGGAAGTGCAGGGCCACGGCACCGGGCAAAAGACCATCGTGGCGCGCAAGCGCAGCGTGACGATCGAAGCCCTGGAGCCCGTTGGTAATTACGCCGTGCGCATCGTCTTCGGCGACGGCCATGACAGCGGCCTCTTCACCTGGGAAACGCTTTATCGTCTGGGCAGCGAACAGGAAAAGATCTGGGGCGAATATCTCGCGGCCCTCGAAGCCAAGGGCCTGAAGCGCGACTAGTATTTTATGTCTCCGTCATTGCGAGCGGAGCGAAGCAATCCAGAGCGGCAAGAACTGGATTGCCACGCCGCCTTCGGCGTCTCGCAACGACGTTTGCGAGGAATTTATATCGCCTCGCCCCTAAGCAGCCTCGGCAGATCACCGACCGAACCACCCGCATGGCGCATGAAGAGACGCCGCGCCGGGCCCATCAGATTAACGACGCCAAGCCCGAGATCGCGCGCCAGCCTGAGCGGGCCGATGTCGTTTGAAAAAAGCCGGTTCATCGCATCCATCAGCAGCGACAGCGACACATTGTCGAAACGCCGCCAGCGCTGATAGCGCTCCAGCACGTCGAGCGCTCCGATGTCTTGCCCGAGCCGCGCCGCCTCGATGATGACTTCTGCCGCGGCAGCAACATCGCGCCAGCCGAGATTGAGCCCCTGCCCCGCAATCGGATGAATCGCATGGGCCGCATCGCCAACAAGCGCAAGACGGGGACGCACATAGTCGCGTGCGAGTTGCAGCGACAGCGGATAGGACCAACGCGGCCCGACCGGACGGCAAGGTCCGAGATAGTCGCCAAAGCGCGCCCGCATCTCGTCGGCAAAGGCCTCGTCATCAAGCGCCAGAATTGTCCGGGCGGCGTCGTGACGCTCGGTCCAGACCAGCGAGGCGCGATTGCCGACCATGGGCAGAATCGCGAAAGGGCCGCCGGGCAGAAAATATTCCTGCGCCACGCCTTCATGCGGCCGCTCATGCTCGACCGTCGTGACAATGCCCGTCTGGCCGTAATCCCAACCGATGGTCTTGATGCCCGCTGCAAGGCGCGTCGGCGAATTGCGCCCGTCGGCGGCAAGACATAGGCGCGCCTTCACCGTCGATCCATCGGCGAGCGTGGCCACCGCCTGCGCGCCATAGGCAATATGTTTGACGGCATTTGGCGCGATCAGCTTGACGCCCGGCGCTTCGCCAATGGCTTTCTGTAGCGCGATGCGGAGATGCCGGTTCTCGATCAGATTGCCGAGCGGCTCATCGCCGATTTCAGTGTGATCGAAATGCAGGAAGAGCGACGAGCCCGGCCCGCGCACACGCCCATCGGAAACAACGATGTCGTTGATCGGCTGCATCTGCCCGTCGAGATGCTTGATGACATCAAGGCGCTTCAGCATCCGGCACGACGAGAAGGCGACGGCCGAGACGCGCCCGTCAAACCCTGCACCCGTCGCGGTCGCCGGATCGAGCGCATCGACCAGCGTGACGCTCAAGCCACCTTGCGCCAAAGCGAGCGCCAACGGCATGCCCGCAAGCCCGCCGCCGACGATCAATACGTCGCTCTCATAAACCGCCTTGTCCATGCGCGGAGGTTCCAACGGATGCGCCCGAAAGTCCAGTACGCGACGCATGGGCCATTGGACGCGGGAAGGCCTCTTGCCTACTCTCTCGCGGAAAGACGGAGGCGATACTCATGGCAAATTTCAACGAAACGACAACAGCGCTGACGCTCGGGCGTCTCTTTGAAAATGGTGAGGCATCGCCCCGCGATGTGGCCGAGCTTTTCCTCGCCCGTGCAGCCGAGCAAGACCCCGACCATCGCATTTATGTGCGCATGACTGCGGCCCGCGCCCGCGCCGAGGCCGACGCCGCGAGCGACCGCGCCAGACGCGGCATGCGTCGCCACCCGCTGGATGGCGTGCCGCTCTCCTGGAAAGACCTCTTTGACAGTGCCGGAACGATCACGGCGGCGGGTTCGCTGGCATTGCAGAGCCGCACACCCGCCCATGACGCCGAAGTGCTCGCCCGCGCAACCCGCGCCGGAGCCGTCTGCCTCGGCAAGACCGCCATGACGGAATTCGCCTTTTCCGGCCTCGGCATCAATCCCAAATGCGGGACGCCTGCCAATGCTTTCGACAAGGTGATCGAACGCGTGCCCGGCGGCTCATCGGCGGGCGCGGGCGTCTCGGTCGCGCGCGGCCTATGCGCAGGCGCCATCGGCACCGATACCGGCGGCTCGGTGCGCATCCCTTCAGCCTGGAACGGCTTGGTCGGCCTCAAAACCACCGCAGGCCGCATCCCGCTCACCGGCAGCGTGCCGCTCTCACCCAGTTTCGACACGATCGGCCCGCTCGCCCATAACGTTGCCGACGCGAGCGCCCTCTTCTCGCTTCTCAACGGCTCAAAGCCCATCGACATCGAAGGTGGCAATCTCAACCATGTGACCTTCTGGCTGCCGGGCGGCGTCGCCTGGTCCGATATTGACGAGAGCATCGCCCGCGCACTGGACAGCGTAATCCGCAAGATACTCCATGCCGGCGCACGCATCGTCGAACATAAATTGCCCGAACTCGATGAGATCGACGCGCTGGCCTGGGGCGGCGGCGCGAGCCGCCTCGTCGCGGAGGCCTATGCGCTCTGGGGAGAGACGCTCAGCGCGCATGAAAAAGATATTTACCGGCCCGTCTTCGAGCGCGTCATGGCGGGGGCCGACATCAAGGCTGCAGACTTGCTAAAGACGGATGCGCGACGCATCGAAATTTCACGCCGCTATCTTGCGGCAACTGCAGGCGTCGATGCGGTGCTGATGCCGACGGTCGCCATCTCCCCGCCGCCGATTGCCGATCTCCAATCCGGCGGGCCTGATTATTTCAAGGCAAACCGCATGGCGCTGCGCAATACGACCATAGGCAACCAGCTCGGCCTCTGCGCGATCACGCTTCCCGCCGGTTATGACGAGCACGGCATCCCTATAGGGCTGATGCTGCAAAGCCATCCCGATACGGATGAGAAACTTCTCCGCATTGCCCGTGCTTTGGAAAAGGCGCTGCACTAGCCCCTTATAAAACAAAAGAGGCGGACCAAAGGCCCGCCTCTTTCACTTCGTTCCGCCTGTGCTTATCTCACCGGCGCCTGACGCGCCCGGTCTTCGATAGCGCGCTTCTGGATATAGGATTTGATCGCTTCGGCATCTTCCTCTGAGAGAAGATCGGCAAAGCTCGCCATTCCATTATCCTTCAACATGCCGCCACGCACGATGTCCTGGAAATGCGCGCGCGTATTTTCATTGATGCGGCGCAGGTCCGGTATGACGCCGGGGCTGACGACACCCGAGCCGTGGCAGAAGCCGCAATGGCGCGCATAGGAAACTTCGCCCTTGCGGATCGTCGCTTCATCCGCTGTAAGCGCCGGCCAGGCCGGGATCGACTGATCCCTGAGCGCAAGCTTCTGAAGCTCCTCCGTGCCGCCGACCTTGAAGACGAGCAGCTTGCCTTCATTGCCGAACTTCGCCGCCGCCGAGGTGCGCGCATCGCCGGAGGTGATATTGACGCCACCCCAACCCGCGAGCACGGCGACATATTGCACGCCATCAACCGTATAGGTGATGGGCGGCGCAACGATGCCGATCTGGACGTCTTTCTCCCAGACCTTCTCGCCCGTATCGGCCTTGTAGGCATAGATGTGCCCGTCGGCCGTGCCCTGGAAAACCAGATTGCCCGCCGTCGTCAGCACACCGCCATTGAGTGCGGCAGGATAGGCAACCTGCCATTTGATCTCGCTGGTCACCGGGTCCCAGGCTTTCAGGAAGCCTTGCGCGGGCGGCACCTCGCCGAGCGAGTTGACGATATCCACGAGGTCTTCATAGGAGATGCCGAGGTTCCACCAATTGGCTTCCGGCGTGTAGTGATGTTTTGCCTTCCATTCCTTGTCGAGCGAATAAGGGAACGGAATGTCCTGACCCGGAATATAGACGAGCCTTGTCTGGGGATTGAAAGCCATCGGATGCCAGTTATGCGCGCCATTGGCGGACGGCTGGACCCATTGCGCTTCCTTGTCATAGGCGAGCTTGGGATTTTCAACCGGACGCCCGGTCTTCATATCCACATGGCTCGCCCAGGTGACGATCGCGTAATTCTTGGCCGATAGAAGCTCGCCCGTTACCGCGTCGAGCACATAGAAGAAACCGTTCTTCGGCGCATGCATCAGCACGCGGCGCGGTTTTCCGTCGAGTTCGAGATCGGCGAGCATTAGTGGCTGGGTGGAGGTGTAGTCCCAGTTGTCGCCGGGCGTCTCCTGATAATACCACTTCATGACGCCGGTATCGGGATCGAGCGCGATGACCGAGGAAAGATAGAGATTGTCGCCGCCGCCGGGCGAGCGAATCTCGCGCGTCCAGGGCGAACCATTGCCTGTGCCGATATAGATGGTGTTCGACTTGACGTCATAGACCATCGAATCCCATGCCGTGCCGCCGCCGCCGAGCTTCCACCACTCGCCACCCTTCCATGTCGGAATGGCCTTCGTCAGTTCGGGGTTTTCGACCGGCAAGCTCGGATCGCCCGGCACTGTGTAGAAGCGCCAGACCTGCTTGCCGGTTTCCGCGTCATAGGCCGTCACATATCCGCGTACGCCATATTCCGCACCGCCATTGCCGATGATGACCTTGCCGTTGACGATGCGCGGTGCGCCCGTCGAGGTATAAGGCGCGCCCGGAATGGTTTTGACTTTCCAGACCACCGAGCCGTCCTTGGCGTCGAGCGCGAAAAGATTGCCGTCGAAGCTCGCGACATAGACGCGGCCCTTCCAGACCGCAACGCCGCGATTGACGACGTCGCAGCAGCCATAGCGGCCCCACTCGCCGGGAACTTCCGGATCGAAGCGCCAGAGTTCCTTGCCGCTCTTTGCATCGACCGCAATCGTGACGCCCCAGGTGAGCGTCATATACATCACGCCATCAACGACGATGGGCGAGGCTTCAAGGCCGCGCGTCGTATCTGTATCAAGCGCCCATGCAAGGCCGAGCTGGCCGACATTCTTGTCGTTGATCTGCGTCAGCGGCGAGAAGCGCTGCTCATCATAGGTGCGGCCATGCTCAAGCCAGTTGCCCGGCTCGCTATCGGCATTGGCGATCCGTTCGCCATCGACATCGGCGAGCGGCCTCGTTGCCGGTTGGGTCCCGGCTTGTTCTGTTGACTGACCATTTGGCGAAGGCTCGCCGACCGCGATAGCTTGCTGGACGTTCTCGCCCCCGCTGCGGGATTTGACCGCAACAATGCCGACGCCGATAGCAAGCGCCGCGCATAAGGCAATGCTGACCGCCCTCGGCCACATGCTGACTGAAGATTGAGCCATGAGCTCCCCTGTTCCCTGTTCCCACCAGCCGCTTGTGGATGCGGTCCGGTCCCCGGGGGCTCTTATGCGGCCCCTCGCATGGGGCAAAAGCTTAACGGAAGCGACTATGTCGCGAAAGCCAACCTGTCAGGCAGATCACCTCCATTCACAGCTTAATAATTAGGCATCGTATTTTGTATGCCTGATTTCTAATCAGATTTACGAGTGGCGAGCGATGGGCTCGAACGCCGCTCCATAAATAATCTATTTAAAATCAATAGGTTACGGAACCTTGAGCGTCCCGGCACGGTTCTTGAGAACCAGGATGCGGAGTGCCCGCGCGCCTAAAGGTGCGTGACAAGGCGTTGGAGAATTTCAAGCAGGGGCTTCGTGCCCGGCAGTCAATGGAGAGACGGATGACTGAGAAAGGAAACGGAACGGGGGTCTGGTCCAGATTTCCGATGGGAGCGGCGGTGGGAGCGCTGGCGCTCCTCGCATCGGCGGGCAGCGCTTTTGCTGCCGACGCCCCTGTGCTCGACACCGGCAACACGGCCTGGATGCTGACATCGACAGCCCTCGTGCTGCTGATGACCATCCCCGGCCTCGCCCTCTTCTATGGCGGCATGGTCCGCAAGAAAAACGTCATCACGATCAGCGCCCAGAATTTCGCCATCGTCGGCCTGATGACGGTTCTCTGGATGGTGATCGGCTATTCGCTGGCCTTCCGCGCCAATCCCAGCGAGGCGATGAACGCCTATATCGGCGGCTTTGACCGGATGTTCCTTGCGGGGCTCGACGTGAACGCACTTTCGGGCTCGATACCGGAAAGTCTTTTCATGGTCTTCCAGATGACCTTCGCGATCATCACCCCGGCACTCATCACCGGCGCTTTCGCTGACCGCATGAAGTTTTCTTCCCTCCTTGTCTTCATGACGCTGTGGCTGATCTTCATCTATGCACCGATCTGCCATTGGGTCTGGGGCGGCGGCTTCCTCGGCGGAGCGGGCGTCCTCGACTTTGCTGGCGGCACGGTCGTGCACATCAATGCAGGCATTGCGGGCCTTGTCGCCTGTCTGGTTCTCGGGCCGCGCAAAGGCTACGGCCACGAAAACATGGCACCCCACAACGTCGTGCTGACGATGATCGGCGCGGCACTTCTATGGGTGGGCTGGTTCGGCTTCAACGCCGGTTCGGAACTTGCCGCCGATGGCCGCGCCTCGATGGCCATGGTCGTCACACAAATCGCGACAGGCACCGCCACGCTCGGCTGGATGTTTGCCGAATGGATCGTCCACAAGAAGCCGACACTTCTCGGCATGTGCTCGGGCGCAGTCGCGGGCCTCGTCGCCATCACACCCGCCGCTGGTTTCGTAGCGCCCTCCGGCGCGCTCTGGATCGGCCTTGCCGCAGGCGTCGTCTGCTTCATCGCCTCGACCAGTGTGAAGCGCGCCATCGGCTATGACGACGCGCTCGATGTCTTCGGCGTTCACTGTATCGGCGGCATCGTCGGCGCACTCCTCACCGGCGTCTTCGCCACCGTGGCGATCACCGGCGCGGGCGCTCCTGTGGGCGGCATCGACGGCAACTGGGGCCAGATCATCACGCAGGCCAAGGGCGTCGGCTACACGCTGGTCTGGTCCGGCGTCGGCACCTTCGTCCTGCTGATGATCACCAAGGCTTTCTTCGGCCTGCGCGTCTCGCCGCAGGAAGAGGTCGAAGGCCTCGACATCAACCTCCACGGCGAAACGGTTCAGTAGCCGCAGTGGAACACAAGGGGCGCTCTCTTCCAGAACAGGAGAGAGCGCCCCTCTTCCAGCCGCCGCGCCAGACAAAGGCTTCGGCATCCCGTGAACAGCGGCCGCCTCGCGGCAAGCAAATGAGGAAATGGAAATGAAACTCGTCATGGCAATCGTGAAGCCATTCAAGCTGGATGACGTCAGGCAAGCCCTGACCTCGCTTGGCATCGAAGGTCTGACCGTCACCGAAGTGAAAGGCTATGGCCGCCAGAAAGGACAAACGGAAATTTATCGCGGCGCTGAATATGCCGTGAACTTCCTGCCTAAAATCAAAGTTGAAGTCGTCGTCGCTGCCTCACTGGTGAGCAAGACCGTCGAGGCGATCAGCGCCGCTGCAAAAACCGGAAATATCGGCGACGGCAAGGTCTTCGTTGTTCCCGTCGAGCAGGCGCTGCGTATCCGCACCGGCGAAACCGACGACGAGGCAATCTGAAGGGAAGGCGGCGTTCCCTCCGCCACTTCCCACTCCGGCGCGGCGTGTTGCGTCCCCTCGCCGCCTCGCGCCGACCCTGAGCCCGGGACATTTGATCCCGGGCTCTTTTATGCCTGCTTTCGCGCCGTTTGCTCAAAAGATGTGACTGTTTCTTGGGCGCACACCGCGCGGGTGCGCTCCTTTAACTCACAAAACTGCATTGTTTTTCGGCGCTCACGCGCGCAAGCCACGTCTGGCATGACGCTTGATTGTGCAAGCTCACAATAGACGGCTTCGCCCGCTCAATTTTGAAGCATCAGGCAAACCGCCGAACCTCGACAGGGGGAAGCAAGATGAATACGGCTGTGGCCGGCGCCGCCAACGGCGCCGATGTTTTTTTCATTCTGATGGGTGCGATCCTCGTCTTCGCGATGCATTCCGGTTTCGCCTTTCTCGAGGTCGGAACGGTCCGTCACAAGAACCAGGTGAACGCGCTCGTCAAAATTCTGGCCGACTTTGCGGTCTCCACTATCGCCTATTTCTTTGTCGGCTACGGCGTCGCTTACGGCATCCATTTCTTTGTCGATGCCGCGACACTCAACGGCAATGCAGGCGGGGCCTTCGCGCCGCAAGGCCGCGATCTCGTCAAATTCTTCTTCCTCCTGACTTTCGCCGCTGCGATCCCGGCCATCATTTCAGGCGGCATCGCCGAGCGCGCCCGCTTCTGGCCGCAAGCCGCAGCCACAGCCCTCATCGTCGGCCTCGTCTATCCCTTCTTTGAAGGATTGACCTGGCACAGCAATCTCGGCCTCCAAGCCTGGCTCACCACAGCCTTCGGCGCGCCCTTCCATGATTTCGCGGGATCGATCGTCGTCCATGCGGTCGGCGGCTGGCTGGCGCTCGGCGCGGTTCTCATGCTCGGGCGGCGTACTGGCCGCTACACCAAAGACGGTCGCCTCGTCGCCTTTCCGCCCTCATCCATTCCATGGCTGGCGCTCGGCTCGTGGCTGCTCTGCATCGGCTGGTTCGGCTTCAACGTCATGTCGGCGGGCTCGCTCGAAACCATCTCGGGCCTCGTCGCCGTCAACTCGCTGATGGCCATGGTCGGCGGCATCCTGACGGCGCTCGTCATCGGCCGGAACGATCCGGGTTACACCCATAACGGCGCATTGGCGGGCCTCGTCGCGGTTTGCGCCGGGTCTGATGTCATGCACCCGCTGGGTGCTCTCATCACCGGCGGCATCGCTGGCCTCCTCTTCGTGACGATGTTTGAGTGGAGCCAGCGCAAGTTCAAGATCGACGACGTGCTCGGCGTCTGGTCGCTGCATGGGCTTTGCGGCCTCTGGGGCGGCGTTGCCTGCGGTATCTTCGGGCTGACGGGTCTTGGTGGCATCGGCGGCGTCGCCTTCCTGAGCCAGCTTCTCGGCTCGCTGGCGGGCGCTGCCTATGCCCTGGTGGCAGGCCTTGCCGTCTATGGTATGCTCAGCCGAACCGTCGGCATCCGCCTCTCGCCCGAGGAAGAACATCGCGGTGCCGACCTCTCGATCCACAAGATCGGGGCCAATCCCGAAGCCGACATACCGGCTCGCTAAAGGCGCTGGTTAACGCCGGATTAAGGAAATGCTTCCACTTATGTGGATAAGGTGCGGAGACTCCACAGGTTTTTCCACTGTTCGGGTCTCCGTAACCAACTGGACCGCCCCGACCGAGGCCGGTAAGATCGCGCCAACTTAACCATGCCCCATGCGCAAAAGGGGGCCGAGCTTCAAGGGATGCCGCGCTTGTCCGCGCCCGATCTGACGCATAACCGTCTGGAATCGCTACCAGATTCGCCTTTTCCGCGCCTCAACGCGCTGATCGACGGTATTGCGCCCGGCAAACCGCCCATCATCATGTCGCTGGGTGAGCCGCAGCACCCCTTCCCGGATTTCGTCACCGAGACGATCGTGGCCCACGCAAGGGAGTTCGGGAAATACCCGCCGATCACCGGAACGCCCGATTTTCGCGCCGCCGTCGCTGGCTGGCTGGGCCGCCGCTATAGTATCGCCGATGATATCGGCCCCAAGAAGCCACTCGACCCCGACCACCAGATCCTTCCCGTCAACGGCACCCGTGAAGCGCTTTTCAACGTCGCTTTCGTCGCCACGCCGCTTTCCAAAAACGGCCAGCGCCCGGCGATCCTGATGCCGAACCCGTTCTACCAATGCTATGCCGCTGCCGCGCTGGCAGCGGGCGCGGAGCCCATCTATGTGGCGGCGACGCGCGACAATGGCTTCATGCCGGACTTCGCCGGTCTTCCCGAAGAATTGCTGGCCCGCACGGCGATGATTTATGTTTGCAGTCCTGCCAACCCGCAAGGCGCGGTGGCGAGCCTCGACTATCTGAAAGACCTGCTGCGCCTCGCCCGCAAACATCGGTTTCTGCTCGCCGTCGATGAATGCTACGCCGAGATCTACGACCGCGAGCAACCATCCGGCGCTCTTCAGGCGGCATTGGAGCTTTCGGGCACGCTCGACAACCTCATCGTCTTCCATTCGCTCTCCAAGCGTTCGAGCCTGCCGGGCCTGCGCTCGGGCTTCTGCGCCGGGGATCGCGATTTCATGATCCGCTTCCGCAATTTCCGCAATATCGGCGCGCCGCAAGTGCCGCTGCCATTGATGGCCGCCTCCGTCGCGGTCTGGAACGAAGAGAGCCACGTCGTCGAAAATCGTGCCCGTTATCGTCGCAAGATCGACGCCGCCGAGCGCGTCTTCGGCAATCGGCTTGGCTTTTATCGCCCCGCTGGCGGCTTCTTCCTCTGGCTCGATGTCGGCGACGGCGAAAAGGCAACGCGCGTGCTATGGGAGAAAGCAGGCGTGAAAGTCTTGCCCGGCGCCTATCTATCGCGCGAAGATTCCAATCTTGGCGGCACAGGTGATTCTCGCAATCCCGGCGCTGCCTATATTCGTGTGGCGCTCGTCGAGGATGAGGCCCGAACCGAGGAAGCATTGAAGCGCATGGCGGAGGTTCTGTGATCGGCAGCGCATCCCGCGACCGATCCGTAAAAAGGGCGTCCGCGAAAAAGGGGAAGGCGAAGAAACCGCCGACCCGGCAAGGCTGGAGGTTCCCTGTGAGGATACCCAACCCGCTCGCCTGGTTGCCGATGGGCGTGCGCGTCTTCGTCAGCCGGCGCCTGGAGGAACTCTTCGGCGCGAGCCTCGTCGTGCTTGGCCTCTTCAGCCTGCTCGCGCTGCTGAGCTGGTCGCGCACCGATCCGAGCTGGAACAACGCCACGGGCGAGGCCGCTCACAACTGGATGGGCCTCTGGGGCGCGCATATTTCCGATGTGCTGTTGCAGGCGCTGGGCGTTGCATCGCTGGTGCTGCTTTTGCCGCTGATCATCTGGGGCGTTCGCATTGCCATCCATGATCTGCCGACAAAGCCGGTACTGCGCGTTGCCGCCTGCTTTACCGCCACGCTTTTCGCCGCCGCTTTTCTCGGCGCGCTCCCCATCGTCAAATACTGGTCGCTCGCCACGCATCCCGGTATCGGCGGCGTTCTGGGTCAGGCCATCGCTCAGCTCAGCTTTGACGGATTGTCTCCCTTTGTCGGCTACAACATCGCCTATGCGCTGACGGCACTCATCGCCGCGCCGATTGCGGGCTGGCTCACCCTCTTTGCCGCCGATCTCGAATATGCGCAACTCGCCGATGGCGTCCGCCGCGTCGCCGCCTTGCGCTCGCCCGCCGAAGACGAGGAGGAGGAAGAAGAGAAGCTGAGCTATCCGCTCCGCAGCCGCCGTCGTCGCGACGCCGAAGAAGAGGATGAAGACGAAACCCCCATCGCAGCCCCACGCACTCGCCGCTCGGCCAGACGCCCGCGCCGTCCCGATGTTGAGCCGAGCCGTCTGCGCGTCGCCATCTGGTCGCTCACCGATGCCGTCACCGATTGGCGCGACAGGCTACTGCGGCAAGGCGAATATGGCGCGCTCACACCGGAAGAAATTGCCATCGCGCGTCTCGGCGGCTTCGCAAAGCGCGGCAATACCTCCGCGACCGACGAAGACGATTTTGAGGATGACGACGCAGACTCCAACTACGAGGACGAAGACGAAACCGACGACGAGGATGAAAGCCCGCGCCGCGGCGCAGGCCGTCTTGAGCCCGCGCTCGGGGGCAGGACCGCGCCGCGCGTCAGCCGCACCGCGCCGAAACTGACCAAACCGTCGAAACGCGCCGTCAACGAAGCCCAGCCGAGACTGGCGCTGGAACCCGCCACCGATTATCAGCTTCCGCCACTGAGCCTGCTCACCAGACCCAAGGCGCAGCCCGCACAGAAGATCACCGATGAATCCTTCGAGCAGAATGCCCGCCTGCTCGAATCCGTGCTCGATGATTTCGGCATTCGCGGCGAGATCATCAATGTCCGCCCCGGCCCCGTCGTCACGCTCTACGAACTTGAGCCAGCGCCCGGCATCAAATCATCGCGCGTCATCGCGCTGGCCGACGACATCGCGCGCTCGATGAGCGCGGTTTCGGCTCGCGTCGCCGTCGTGCCGGGCCGCAATGTCATCGGTATCGAACTGCCGAATGCGCGGCGCGAAATGGTTTATCTGCGTGAGCTGCTCGAAACCTCCGACTATGAAAGCTCCTCGCAAAAACTCGCATTGGCGCTCGGCAAGAATATCGGCGGCGAAGCCGTGATCTCCGATCTCGCGCGCATGC
>CAZLLB010000064.1:0-14953 GCA_964560165.1 uncultured Parvibaculum sp.
CCGCGCCATGTCGGTGCTCTTTGCGCGCGAAGGCGCATTGGTCGCCGTCGCCGATGTAAACTTGCCGTCGGCCGAAGAGACCGTCACCAAGATCGGCATCGAAGGCGGCAAGGGCGTCGCCATTCATGCCGATATTTCAAAGCCGCAAGACATCACGCGCATGATCACTGAGGCCGAAAGCAAACTCGGCGGGCTCGATGGGCTGGTGCTGAATGTCGGCGTCGGCGTCGGTCCGCTCGGTCTTGCGGGTGCCAATGCCGACGATTGGGACAAGGCGCTGGCAATCAACCTGCGCGGGCCGATGCTCGCCTGCAAGGAAGCCTTGCCGAAACTCGCCGAAGGCTCCTCGATCATTTTCATTTCCTCGATCGCGGGCATGGTCGCAGGCTCGCGGCTTCCCTCCTATGATGCCTCGAAGGCAGCACTTGGCGGCTTGATGCGCCATGTCGCGTTCGAAGGCGCACGCCGCGGCATCCGCGCCAATATCATCGCGCCGGGCTTGGTCGATACGCCGCTCGGGCGGCTGGCGACACAAGGCCGCCCCTCGCGCAACCGCTCGCCCACGCCCTTCGGGCGGCAGGCAACAGGCTGGGAAATCGCCTATGCGGCGCTCTTCTTCATGTCGGATGAAAGCGTCTATGTGAACGCGCAGATTCTCGCCGTCGATAGCGGCATCACTGGAATCTCTTGAGGAGAAACGCATGTCGCTCGGTCTCAGCCGTTTCCAATATACCAAGGGCCTCCACGATCTCGGCAATGGCGGCTATGCCTGGTTGCAACCCGATGGAGGTTGGGGCTGGTCGAATGCGGGCCTCATTGTCGATCAGGGCGAGTCGCTGCTGGTCGATACGCTCTTCGATGTGCCGCTGACGCGCGACATGCTCGCCGCGATGAGAAAAGCCGAGCCCAAGGCGGCGGCGAAAATCAAGACACTGGTGAACACGCACCACAATGGCGACCACTGCTACGGCAATGAATGCTGCGAAGGCGCGGAGATCATCGCCCATCAGCTCGCCAAGGAAGCGATGACGCATGAAAAGCCCGATATGCTTGTCGGCTTCTTGAAAGCCGCGCCGCAACTTGGCGACACCGGCGCGTTTCTCACAAAGTGTTTCGGCGCTTTCGATTTCCAGAGCGTGACGCAGACCCTGCCGACTACAACTTTCGAAACCGAACTGACGCGGCAGGTCGGCGACAAGACCGTCAAGATCATACATGTCGGCCCCGCCCATTCGCCGGGCGACGCGCTCGTGCATGTGCCCGCCGACAAGACCGTATTCACCGGCGACATTCTCTTCATCGAAGGCCACCCGATCATGTGGGAAGGCCCTGTTTCGAACTGGATCGACGCCTGCAACCGCATCATCGCGATGGATGTTGAAACCGTCGTGCCAGGCCACGGGCCGATCACCGACAAGAAAGGCGTTGCCGCCGTCCGCAACTATCTCGCCTATGTGCGGGACGAAGCAAAAAAGCGCTTTGATGCGGGGCTCAGCTCTTTCGACGCCGCCCGCGACATAGACATGTCGGATTATGATAGCTGGGGCGACGGCGAGCGCATCGCCGTCAATGTTGCGACGCTTTACAAGGAATTTTCAGGCGACAAGACCCCGAACGAGCCCGCCGCCCTTTTCGGCCAGATGGCGGCACTCGCCAAGGCCAAAGGGCGTATCTGACACGCCGGAAAAGCCGGGAACCTTTCCCTCCCCCGCTCCGTCTCTGTAAGATGATCCTTCAGGCACGGGAACGCCGCCATGAATCTCGACAAGCCACAAACAGCACTTCACACGCCATCGCCGGTGCCGCCAGACGATGCGGCCCTCGTCGCGGCCTTGCGGCATGGCGAGGCGCATGCCTTCGAAGGCATCATGCGCCGCTACAATCAGCGGCTTTTCCGTGTCGCCCGCTCGATCCTGCGCAACGAAACGGAAGCCGAGGACGCCGTGCAGGAAAGCTGGCTGCGCGCCTTCACCCATATGGAGCGCCTGCAAGACCCGGCGCGCCTCGGCGCTTGGCTGGCGCGCATCGCCGCCAACGAAGCTTTGGACCGCCTGCGCCGCCGCGGCCCGCCGCTTCCCGCCAATGCCGAGGAAAGAGCAGAGCGCGTAGCGGCCCCCGGTGCCGCCGCGCCCTTCCCGACGCCCGATATGGAAAAACGCCGCGCCGAGGCCCGCGTGCTCATCGAACGCGCCGTCGATCGCCTGCCCGAAAATTTCCGCACCGTCTTCGTCCTGCGTTCGATCGAGGAACTCTCCATCGAGGAAACGGCGGGCGTTCTCGACATACCGCGCGAAACGGTAAAGACGCGGCTGCACCGCGCCAACAAGCTGCTGCGTGAAGAGTTGAAAGGCGCGTTGGAAGCGGCCATTCCCGACGCCTTCGGGTTCGACGGCGCGCGCTGTGACCGCATCGTCGCCAACGTGCTGGCCCGCCTGCAATCTTCAAGCGGCACACTGCCGCAAATGCCGCCCGCCTGAGCGCAGCTCGGCCCTCCCCGCTACGGCAACCTCACATTTGCGTGACCGGCACCCCCATGGACAGGCCGCGCCCGAGGCAGGATGATCCCCTAAACAGAAATCTCGCCAAGGGAAGACCCTGCAATGACGACGCTCTATGAACATCCATTGTCGCCTTACGCGCAGAAGGTGAAAATCGCCCTGCGCGAAAAGGGCGTGCCCTTTGAAAGCAAAATGCCCGAGGCGATGGGTTCAGGCCGGACCGCTGGCGACTTCATGCGCGCCAACCCGCGCGGCGAAGTGCCGGCCCTCATCGACGATGGCGTGGCTATTTTCGATTCAACCATCATCCTCGAATATATCGAGGAAAAATGGCCCGCCATGCCGATGCTGCCGAAATCGCCCGCTGACCGCGCGCGGGTTCGCATGATCGAAGAAGTCTGCGACACGCATTACGAAGCGATCAACTGGGGCTTGAGCGAGATCAATTATTTCCGCCGCGCCGAAGGCGAGCTCGGTGCCGCCTTGCGTGAAACCGCTGGCGATCAGATCGAGAAACTGCACGCCTGGCTCGAACGTCAACTCGGCAAACACGAATGGTTCAACGGCGCGAGCTTCGGCTGGGGCGATCTTTCTGTGGTGCCCTATGTCGTCGGCTCGGCTGGCTTCGGCTTTGCGCCCGCCACCGGCTCGGCGCTCGGCAAATGGCTGGAAAGAACCCGCGCCCGCGACAGCGTCGCCTTGACGTTCAAGGAAGCAAGCGCAGTGACCGGCGCGATGGAAACCGTCGCCGATATCGTTAGCCAAGGCCTCTTCAAGCGCGAATATCGCGACCACCGCCTCGAATGGATGATCCGTTCGGGTGGCATGGATGTCGTGCTTGCAGGCATTGAGAAAAACAACATCCGCTTCAGCAACGATTTTCAGTAAGAGGCCGAACAGATGCCCGCAAACGCTCACTCCATCATCCTGCACCAATATGACGTCTCGCCTTTTTCAGAAAAAGTGCGCGTCGTTCTCGGCATCAAAGGGCTCGAATGGTATGCCTGCGATGAGCCCGTCATCATGCCCAAGCCCGAACTCGTGGCGCTGACCGGCGGCTATCGCAAGATCCCCGTCATGCAGATCGGCGCCGACATTTATTGCGACAGCCAGGTTATCATCCGCGAACTTGAGCGCCGCTTCCCCTTGCCCTCCGCCTTCGTCGGCGGCGACAAGGGGCTGGGCTGGGGCGTCGGCGTCTGGGCCGACCGCTCGATTTTCACCAACACCGTCACGGTTGTTTTCGGCGGCATGGCCGAGGGCTCCAACAACCTCGCCAACGACGCCTTCCGCAAAGACCGCGAGGCGTTGACAGGCCGCCCCTTCGACGCCAATGCAATGAAAATGGCCGCGCCGATGATGGCCGAGCAATTGCGCGCCCAATTCGACTGGCTGGAGCATCAGCTCAACGATGGCCGCTCCTATCTCATGGGCGCGCAAGCGGGCATCGCGGATGCCAGCGCCTATTACAATCTCGCCTTCGCGCGCTGGGTCTATCCGGCAGCTCTGAAACGCCTCGACACATTTCCGAACGTCGTCGCCTGGGAAAAGCGCGTCAAAGCCATCGGCCACGGCATGCGCCACGAAATGGGCCGCGGCGAAGCGCTCGACATCGCCAAGACGGCAACCTCGACCGAAAAAACCCATACCGATCCGAACGAGCCGAACGGCATCAAGGCGGGCGATCGCGTGACGGTGATGGCCGACGACTATGGCCGCGATCCGATTGCGGGCGAACTCGTCTCTTCCTCCGCTCAGCACATTGCCATCAAGCGCACCGATCCGCGCGTCGGCGATGTCGTGGTGCATTTCCCGCGTGTCGGCTTCTTCGTGATGAAGGCGTGAACGCGAACGCGAACGCGGGATAATCGGGGAAATCGCATAAATTTAATGTTGCGGCGGCGACAGTTCGGCTTTGCTCGCGCGTATATTCATCGTCAGGATTTCGCCCGAGAGACAAAGTTGGAGGCAAATATGAAGATCGTGCAGGCCGCCCGCAAAGCCGGTCTGTTTCTTGCCGCCGCCACGGCCCTTTTTGCCGTCGGCGCGATGGAAACCCCCGCGCTTGCCCATAGCCACGTCAGCATCGGCATAGGCCTCGGCTTCCCCGTCTATCCTGCCTATGGATATGGCTATCGGCCCTATTACGCGCGTCCCTATTATCCGCGCTATTACCAGCCCTACTACGCGCCGCCCATCGTTTATGCGCCGCCGCCCGTGATCTATGCCCCACCGCCGCCGGTTGTTTATCAGCAGCCCGTTCAAGCCGTGCCGACGTCGGGCACTTATCGCGACAGCAATGGGCAATATTGCCGCGAGTACCAGTCCACGATCCGCGTCGGCGGCCAGTATCAGAATTCCTATGGCACCGCTTGTCAGGGCCCGGACGGCACATGGCGCGTCGCGAACTGACGCGACGCGCAGACGGCTAGAGCAACACGCTTTGTGAGCCCGCCTCCGCAAGAAGCGCGCCGAGCTTTTGCCGATTGACGAGATGAATGGAGCCATAGCGCCGCTCGATCAGCCCCTGATCCGAGAGTGACTTGAGGGCAAGCACCAGACCATTGCGCGAGGCCCCAAGCTGATCGGCCAGCGCCTGTTGGGTCAGCCTTACCTGACCTTCCTCATCGGCGTAGTAAAGCAGCGCCCTGGCGGTCTTGAGCGCAAGCGGCAGGCTTCGCTCCTCGTTAAGCGCCTGAAAGGCCGATTCAAGGCGGCGTCCGAGAAACCTGAAAACATGGTCCCGGAATGCCGCCTCACGATCGAGCAGGCCCGTGAATGTGGGATGGTCCACCACCAGCAGGTCCGTATCGGTCTCGGTATCCGCGTCATAGCCCTTGGGCCTGCCGATAATCAACGCAAACAGGCCGAACATATCGCCATCGCCCAGATAGGCGAGCGTTATCCGTCTGCCATCGACCGTGATCCGGGAGAGCCTGACGCGCCCTGAGCGCACGATCATTAAGGTGCGCGCCTTGTCGCCATCGCGCTGTATGGCCTGTTTTGCGGGCACACGCTTTCGCACAGCAGCATCGAAAAGTTTTTGCCGGACCGCCTCGTCAAGGTCGGTCAGAAAATCACTTTCCCGGCTGGAGTAAAAAATCACGATCGCCCCCAAATGCCCAATACTGGGCAGTTTCGGATCGTGAAAGGCGATACGCAACAGGAAAGTGTTGACCTTCGGGAGGACAAAATGTCGGCTTCAAAACAGAACGCAGCCACGCCGCCAGTGTCGATTGCAAATGACGTTGACGCGCGCGGCCTCGAAGCACTGGCCTATTCCACGGCGCTTCAGGTTTATCTCTTCGCCTTTCCCCTCTTCATCACGGAGCGCGAACGTCTGCGCCGCGAGAAGCTCGACGCGCCTGTTCCCTTCGAACCCGCTGCGCCGATCAACCAGCTTGGCCACATGACTGCCCTGTCCGCGGCCAGAGGCGATCTGCCCTTCAGCCCCAATGTCGATACGGTCTATACCGGCGTCTCGCTCGATCTGAGGCAAGAGCCGATCATTCTCGACATGCCCGCGATCAAGGACCGCTATGCCGTCGTTCAGGTGGTCAACGCCTATGTCGAAAATCAGCCCTATGACTATTCCCCCCGCACCAATGGCTGCGAGCGGACCTGGATCGGCTTTGTCGGCCCGGACTGGCAGGGCGAGTTGCCCGAAGGCGTGAAGGAACGACGGCTCGACACCAATCTTGGCGGCATCGCGGTGCGTATCGCCGCCAAGGACGAGGCCGATCTTGAAATCGTGCGCGCCTATCAGGCGCAGATGTCGCTCACGCCGCTGTCGGAATGGAAAGGCGGCCCGAGCGGAAAGCCCGCAACACCACCTCCACCACGCCCGCGCAAACACTATGAAGGCGATTTCGCATGGTTCAGGGAAGCGGTCGATCTCCTCGCCGAAAACCCGCCGCCCTCCGGGCACAAGACCATCATCACAACGCTCTGGCGCATCGGCATCGAACCGGGCGAACCCTTCGATCCCGATACGCTCGATCCTGCCACCCGTCAGGGCGTGCTGCGCGCCGAGCAGGACGGTCCGGCGATGATCGAATATCTGTTCAAGAACCGGGGCCGCAAATTCCCCAATGGCTGGGACACCGCGCGCTACTCGCGCGACTTCACCTCCGATTATGCCGCGCGCGCCGCCGCCGCCCTGGTCGGCCTGATGGGCAACGATCCCGAAGAGGCGATCTACCTCTATACTTATTACGACGCCAATGGCGACCTGCTTGACGGGTCAAAACCATACCGCATCCACATTCCCGCAGGCCGCCGCCCCGCCACCAGCGAGATCGGCTTCTGGTCGATCACCATGTATGGCGGCCGCAGCTTCCAGTTCGTCGAAAATCCGATTGACCGCTACTGCGTCAGCAGCCGCGACACACTGGTTGCGAACGAAGATGGCTCTTTCGACATCTGGGTCCAGGCCGACGCGCCCGGCGGAACCCGCAACACGAACTGGCTACCCTCACCCAAGGGCGGGCCTTTCCGCGTCACCTTCCGCATCTATTCGCCAGTGCAGGAACTGGTGGACGAATTTCTCGCCATGACGCTGGCGCTGCCGCCGCTTCAGCCGGTCATGGCCTCCTGACCGCCACGAGAACAAAAAAGGCGGAAGCCCAACGGCCTCCGCCCTTTTCTTCGAGACCCCTCGCCCGTTCAGCGCGCGGTCATGCCGCCATCAATAACAAGTTCCGTACCCGTCATATAGCGCGACTCATCGGACGCAAGAAACACGATACCCGCCGCAATGTCGGATGGCAGCCCCGCATAGCCAAGCGGCGTCGCGGCCGCGATCACATTGGGATCGATCGCATTGGCGCCCGCCTGCATGGATTCGATTTGCAGCGAGCCCATGCCGCCTTGCGGAATCTTCTGCCAGATCGCCGTGTCGATAATGCCGGGATGCACCGAATTGACGCGCACATTCATCTTGGCCTGCGCGCATTCAAGCGCCACCGCCTTGGTGAAAAGCCGCACCGCGCCCTTACTCGCGCAATAGCCGGCAAGGCCCGGCGCACCCTGAAGGCCTGCAACCGACGAGATATTGATGACCGAGCCGCCGCCCGACGCCGCAATCAGCGGAATGGCGTGCTTCACGCCGAAGAAAACACCATCGACATTGATCGCCATCTGGCGCTGCCAGTCGGCGTAAGCCATCGAAAAAATATCAGCCGCAATACCGATGCCCGCATTGTTGACCAGAATGTGCAGGCTCTTTTGCGTCTTCTGGATTTCCGCGACGACTTCGGCCCAGCGCGCCTCGCTGGTGACGTCATGATTAAGCGTCACGGCCTTGCCGCCCGCTTTGGCGATCAGCGCCGCCGTTTCGGCATTGCCCTTGTCATCGACATCGGTGGCGATGATCGTTGCGCCCTCGGCGGCCAGCGCCAGCGCCGCGCCACGTCCGATGCCGCTACCCGCGCCCGTCACCAGAGCCGTTTTTCCACTGACCCGTCCCATAAGATTCTCCCTGTTTGCCGCAATGACTTTTTTCTTTATCCATGTCTTAGGGTAATAACCCTAGATGCCGCAACGCCGCTGGCATGGCGGAAATCGGCCTTGGCGAAAACTGTACTTCGGTCTAGTTTTGAGATCAAAGGACTTGAGGAGGGCGTCATTAGCGAGATTGAGCCATTGGACGAGGCCGTCGGCGGAACCCGCCGCGCCCGCAAGAAGGAACGCACCCGGCGCGAAATCTATCGCACGGCCATGAGCCTCTTTGCCGAACGCGGCTATGACGGCGTCACCATTGAAGATATCTGCAATGGCGCAGGCGTCGCCAAGGCGACGTTCTTCCTGCATTTTGAGAACAAGGCCGCGCTGCTTCAGGATTTCAACGACGAGATCACCCAGTCGCTGGCCGAGCGCCTTGCGGGCCACGAGGGCAGCGTCGAGGATCAACTTCTTCTGTTTCTCGCCACCTTTCGCGAAACCTGGGAGCGCAATGCGCCCGTGATGCGCAAGATGCTGCGCGAATTCATCGAACAGCCGACCGCCCTCGCCAAAGCCGCCGCCATCAACGACAGCGTCGTCGATCTCGTCAGCCAGATCGTGCGGCGCGGACAGGAGCGCGGCGAATTGCGCAGCGGTGTCGCGCCCGAGCTTGCCGCCATCTCAATCGTCTCGACATGGAGCGCCATCGCCGCCTGGTGGAGCGATCACCCCGAAAGCGACACCGAACAGGCGAGCCGCCAAATTCTCGACATCACGCTGAACGGCCTCAAAAAGAAGGCCTGAGCTTCAAAGCCATTCAAAACCCGTTATCCAAACTCTGGGAGAGACGATCCGATGAGCAAATTACGCAGCGGCATTTTTCTGGCGCCGTTCCACCCCGTCGATGAAGACCCGACACTGGCGATCCGCCGCGATCTGGAATTGATCGAGTGGCTCGACAAGCAGGGCTTCGAAGAAGCCTGGGTCGGCGAACATCATTCGGCGGGCTATGAGATCATCGCAAGCCCCGAACTCTTCATCGCCGCCGCCGCCGAGCGCACAAGCCGCATCAAGCTCGGCACAGGGGTTGTCTCGCTGCCCTATCACAATCCGCTGATGGCAGCGAACCGCATCATCCAGCTCGATCACATGACGCGCGGCCGCGTCATGTTCGGCGTCGGCCCCGGCCTTCTGCCCTCAGACGCCCACATGCTCGGCATCGAAGTCGCCAAGCAGCGCGACCGCATGGTCGAAGCGCTGGAAGTGATCCTGCGTCTCTTCAAGGGCGAGACGGTGAGCGTCGAAACCGAATGGTTCAAGCTGCAAGACGCCAAGCTCCAGCTTCGCCCCTTCTCGACGCCCTACCCCGAAGTCGCGGTTGCAAGCTCGGTCACACCCTCAGGCGGCAAGCTCGCAGGCAAGCACCAGCTCGGCATGCTCTGCGTCGCCGCCACCAACACGGCAGGTTATGACGCGCTGGCCATCAACTGGGACGTCGCCCAGAAAACGGCGATCGAAAATGGGCGCGTCATGGACCCCGGCGCGCTTCGCCTCGTCGGCCCGATGCACCTTGCCGAAACCCGCGAGGAAGCACGCGCCCAGGTCAAATTCGGCTTCGACAAATGGCGTCATTATTTCGGCTCGATCAATCCGATGGGCCTCGACACCAAGGAAGGCAAAGACCCCATCGACCAGATGATCGAAAGCGGTCAGGGCATCATCGGCACACCCGACGACGCCATCGCACAGATCGAGCGCCTTCAGCAGAAAATTCCGGGCTTCGGCGCCTACTTGATGCTCGCGCACAATTGGGCGAATTTCGAGAACACGAAGAAGTCCTATGAGCTTTTCGCCCGCCATGTGAAGCCGAAATTCCACGGCGTCAATGAGGCGCGCGAAGCATCACTGAAATGGGCGACGGAAAACGCCGGCGACTTCATCGGTCAGGCGATGAATGCCGCCATGCAGACGATCATGAAACACCAGGCGGAAGAAGAAGCGAAGGCAAAAGCCAAAGGCACGAAAGCCGCCGACTAATCCGCATAGAAATCTGAAACTGAGGAGACATCAAATGGCAGGACAAAAACTGCGCTTCGGCGCTTTTATCGCCCCCTTTCATCCGCTCGACGAAAATCCGACGCTGGCGCTCGAGCGCGACATCGAACTCATTCAGCACATGGATCGGCTCGGCTATGACGAAGCCTGGATCGGCGAGCACCACTCGGCGGGCTACGAGCTTATCGCTTCACCGGAACTCTTCATCGCGACCGTCGCAGAGCGCACGAAGAATATCCGTCTCGGCACCGGCGTCTCGTCGCTCCCCTATCACCATCCGCTGATGCTCGCCGACCGCATCAACCAGCTCGATCACATCACACGCGGTCGCGTGATGTTCGGCGCAGGTCCCGGCGCGCTACCCTCCGACGCCTTCATGATGGGCATTGAAGTCGCCAAGCAGCGCGACATGATGGATCAGGCGCTGGAAGCCATCGTGCCGTTGCTGCGCGGCGAAACGGTGACGATGAAAACCGACTGGTTCACGCTCAACGAAGCGCGCCTGCAAATGACGCCCTATTCGCGGCCAAGCGTGGATATTGCGGTGGCAAGCCAGGTCTCGCCGACCGGTGCAACGGCGGCGGGCAAGCTCGGCCTTGGCCTCCTCTCCATTGGCGCAACATCGGCCGGTGGCTTCAACGCGCTCTCGACCAATTGGGCGATCTGCGAAGACACGGCAAAAGACAGTGGCCGTACGGTTGATCGCAACGCCTGGCGTCTTGTCGGCCCGGTCCATATCGCCGAAACCCGCGAGAAGGCGCGCGCGAACGTGCGCTTCGGCCTCGAAAAATGGCTCTACTATTTCCGCGAAGTGGCCGCCCTGCCACTCGCGCCCACCGATGGCAGCGATCCCGTCGATGCTCTGATCGCCTCAGGCATGGCCGTGATCGGCACGCCCGACGACGCCATCGCCCAGATCGAACGCCTCCGGCAGCAGTCGGGTGGCTTCGGCGCCTTCCTTCAGCTCGCACATAACTGGGCCGATTTCGAGAACACCAAAAAATCCTACGAACTGATGGCGCGCCACGTTTTCCCGAAATTCCAGGGCCTCAACGAAAATCGCGACGCCTCGCTCAACTGGGCGAAAGACAATCGCCAAACCTTCATAGGCCAGGCGATGATGGCGGTCGGCACGCGTGTCGCCCAGCACATCGAGAAAAAGGGCACGGAAAACATCGCGCCCGAAATCCTCGAAGCCATGGGCCTCGGCAAGAAGCCCGACGCCGCGCAGTAAGCGACGTTTCATAGATATGAAAAAGGCGGCTCTCACGAGCCGCCTTTTTTGCTGTCTGCTCGCGCCTCAGAGCTTGAACGCGCCTGAGCATATCTTGTCGTGCAGCGCCTGATCGAGCGGCACGAATTTCTTCTCCGCCGGAGAATTAAAATAGATCGGCTCTTTTACAAGCGCGAGGTCGATCCCTTCCTTCACCAGATCAACCTTGCGGTGTTTGAAGGTGCCGGTCACTTCGATCTCATGGCTCAAGCGAATGAAGAGCGGCCGCGCGTAGTCCGGCAGTTCCTTGTCGATATGCTTGCGCAACTTCTCAAGATCGATACCCGGATCGCAGACAATGGCCGCCATGCCAGCGCGCCCATCAGTGCCGGGGATCACGACGCCATAGACGTTGGCTTCCTTGATGCCGGGGAAAACGGAGATCGCTTCCGAGACTTCATTGGTCGAGACGTTCTCGCCCTTCCAGCGGAACGTGTCACCGATGCGATCGACGAAATAGAAGTAGCCATGCTTGTCCTGACGCAGAAGATCGCCGGTGCGGAACCACTCGTCGCCCTTCTCGAAAACATCGCGCAGGATTTTCTTTTCTGTCTCTTCTTTCTTGGCATAGCCTTCAAAGCGACCCGTCGGCGTATTGGGATCGTTTGAAATCTTGCCGATCGCCTCGCCCGCCTCGCCCGGCGCGCATTTGATGCAGAAACCATCGGCCCCGCGCACCACCTGCTCCGTCTCGGTGTTGAAACGCACAAGCTCGACGTTGAACTTCTTCTTGGCCCAGCCCGGAATGCGGCCAACCGCGCCCACCGTGCCGTCATAGTTCATCAGCGCCACATTGCCTTCCGTCGCGCCGTAGAATTCCAGCACGCTGGGAATGTTGAAACGCTTCTGGAAAGCTGGCCAGATTTCCGGCCGCAATCCGTTGCCGATGGCAAGCCTGATCTTGTGCTTGCGCTCCTTGGAATTTGGCTCGCTGTTCAGCAGATAGCGGCACAGCTCGCCGATATATTGAATGAGCGTCGCCTTGTATTTGGTGCAATCGGAGAAGAACTCACGCGCCGAGAATTTACGGCGAATGATGATCGCGCCGCCCACCGTCAGCACCGTGCCGACAGCGCAAACGCCGCCTGCGGAGTGATAAAGCGGCAGGACGCAATACATGCGGTCCTTTTCCTTCGCATTGGCCGCCGCCGAAAAACCGCCCATCATGGTGAGAAGCCGCACATGCGGAATGCGCGCGGCCTTCGGGTTGCCCGTCGTGCCGCTCGTATAGATGTAGAGCGCATTGTCGTTGATGGTGAGGCCCGTGCGAATATCGCTGGGCAGCGCATCGCCAGATTGCGACGCCAGCGCCGCATCTAGATCCTGCGCGCCCTGCACGCCCCCGCCGGTCGCCCAGGCCTGCATCGGCTTTTCAAGCAAATCGGCAGCGGTGGCATAGCTCTCGGCAAGTTCAGAGCCGAGGATCAGATGCTGCGCACTGGAGATATTGAGGCTATGCGCCAACGGTGCCTTGACGAGATTGGTATTGATGAGCGCCGCCGCGCCGCCAGCCTTCAACACGCCGAGCCAGGCGATCAGATATTCCGGCCGGTTCTCCATCATCAGCGCAACGACCTCGCCGCGCCCGATGCCCTGGGCCTTCGCCCAGCGCGCATAGCGGTTCGCGGCCTCGTTGAACTCTCGATAGGTGATCTTGCGGTCTTCAAAAAGGATGGCGATATTATTGGGCTTCGTCGCGGCGAGGCCCTCGATCACGTCGGGAAAGGTGCGGTCGGGATGCTTGTGAATATCGCCAAGCCGCCCGAGCGTGCGCAGCGCCGCCCGAAAATACGTAATCTCGTTGCCGATCCGTTTGAATAAGCCCATGACTCTCTCCATCCCCCGAATTGGTGTTTTTACGCACCCCATATGTTTTATGCCCGCCCCACACACAGACCGTCAAGGAAGCGGCCGAACAGGTGACAGGTACAGCGATTGCAGTCATCATCCGCGCGCAAAAAGGAGCGCGGCATGATGGAACACGACGTTGACGGATCGCATGATAGCGCTTCCACGTCCGAAATTCTGCTCGACGTGATGGGCCAGCAATGTCCGCTACCCGTGCTGCGCGCCCGCAAACGCCTGCTTAATCTCGAACCGGGCGCTTTACTGCGCGTTTTCGTCACAGACCCCGTGTCGCGCATCGACATGCCGCATTTCTGCACGGAAACCGGCCATGAACTTGTCGAAACCCGTGATCGCGGCGGCTGGATCGAATTTCTGATCCGGCGCGGTGCCGATATTCGGTCGCCTGATTAAAACGCCGTCGGCTTAGCGGAAATCTTCAGCCAGGATCGCATAGAGATATTCGTCGCGCCAACCATCCTGAATAAGTTTGGAGCCACGAAAAGCCCCTTCGCGCCGCATCCCCAGCCGCTCCATCACGCGCGCCGACGCCTTGTTGCGCTGATCGCAGACCGCAATGATGCGCTGAAGGCCAAGCTCGTTGAACCCTGCATCGAGCAGCGCGCGCGATGCCTCCGTCGCAAGACCATAGCCCCAGAAGTCGGGATGCAGCGTGTAGCCGATCTCGCCCGTCAGATTGTCGCGGTCGATGATGCGCAAACCCGCTCCACCGATCACCTCGCGTTTGGGCTTCAGCGTTACCGCCACATCGAAGATCAAGCGCGGGCGCGCCCGCTGGTCGTCGAGAAAACCCTCGATGGCTTCCTTGCTCTGCGCCAGCGTATTCGGCCCCCAGACGAGATAACGCGCCACGTCTTCAAGCGAGGAATAGGCGTGGACGGCCTCCAGATCGGATTTACGGAAATCGCGCAGCAAAAGCCGCGGCGTCTCGATGGGCAGCGCCACCACAGGCGCGGTCCGCGCACGGCGGCTTCTCAAGCTCATTTGACCGCCGCCTTCACAGCAGCTTTTTCCGCGTCACGAAAACCCGAAACGATTTTCGCGCTCCCGTCTTTACCCGGCATGTCGAAGACGGGGCGCTTGATGAGCGTGGGATGCTCCACCATCAACGCGATAGCGCGCGCCTCGGTCAGATCGGCTTTCGCGCTGTCATCAAGCCCGCGCCATGTCGTGCTCGCCTTGTTGAGCAGCTTTTCCCAGCCGACCGCCTTGGCAAAACGCGAAACATCCGCCTTGCCGATACCATCGGCACGCAGATCGACGAAACGATGTTCGATCTTCTCGTCCTTGAGCCAGCCAAGCGCCTTGCGGCAGGTGTCGCAGGCCTTCAACCCGTAAACCGTGATCAAACCGTCCCCCGAAATGAAAAATGCCCCGGAGCGCGAGGCCCCGAAGCATTCAACATATCAGGATTGGCGAAACGGGCGAGAGGTGAGACGGCTCAGGCCGCCTTCTTCTGCTCGCCATAGACCTTGCCTTCAAGGCCCGAGGTGATCGGCTCGATCTCGCGATAAACCGAAGGGATGCCCATGCCGAGCGTCGCGCGGACCTCTGCAAGCGGCTTGTCCAGCAGCGCTTCCCAATCGGCGGCGGGCAACCATTTGGCGGCCTTGCCGAGACGATAGCCTTCGCGCACAGCGCGCCAGATGCCGACCTTCGGCGCTTCCTTGGCGGCAGAATACGCACCCATCAGCACGATGAAGCCGATGCCGCGATTGCGCGTCTGCGCATAATAGAAGGCAAGCTGCGACAGCTCGCCAAGACCGTCGCGGCCATAGCTGGTCGTCACGTGCCACAAGTCATGCGAGTCGCGCATGCG
>CAZLLB010000065.1:0-14686 GCA_964560165.1 uncultured Parvibaculum sp.
CCGAGACACGCAGCCTCATGCCACGTTTGAAGCGGCCGGAACAGAGGCGCATGAATGCAATGCGGTCGCGATGGTTCGCGTCCATGTTCGCTTGCACCTTGAAAACGAAACCGGACACTTTGGGCTCTTCCGGCTGAACCAGTCGGGCGGACGAAGGCTGCGGGCGTGGCGTCGGCGCGAAGCGTTTTACGGCGTCGAGCAACTCTCGCACGCCGAGCTTTCTTAGCGCGCTGCCGAAATAAACCGGCGTCAAATGTCCGGCGCGATATGCGTCGAGATCAAAAGCGGGCAAACCTTCACGCGCAAGCTGCATCTCATCACGGAAATCGTTGAACTCTGTCGCGCTCATATACTTCGCCGCTTCGTCACCGCTCAAACTCACGGCCTCTTTCCCGTCGCTTGCCCGGTCATAAGGGATGAAGCGATCACGCTCGGGATCGAAAATGCCTTTCAGCAATCCGCCTGAGCCTGCAGGCCAGATCATCGGAGCGGTGTCGAGCGCAAGCTTTGCGGCGATCTCCTCCATCAGATCGAAAGGGTTGACGCTTTCGCGGTCGATCTTGTTGATGAAGGTAATGATCGGTACATCGCGCAAACGACAAACCTCAAATAGTTTAAGCGTTTGCGATTCGATGCCCTTGGCCGCGTCGATCACCATGATCGCCGAATCCGCTGCCGTCAGCGTACGGTAGGTATCTTCAGAAAAATCTTCATGGCCGGGCGTATCAAGCAGATTGCAGGTGATGCCCTCATATTCAAACGTCATCACGGCGGAGGAAACTGAAATGCCTCGCTCCTGCTCGATCTTCATGAAGTCCGAATGCGCACGGCGGCTATCACCACGCGCCTTGACCTGACCTGCAAGGTGGATGGCACCACCCATCAGGAGCAGATTTTCCGTCAACGTCGTTTTGCCCGCGTCTGGATGCGCAATGATGGCGAAGGTCCGGCGGTTGCCGACTTGCGCTCCAATACTTCCTCGATTGCCGGCCTCGATCGTGCTCACGCTTATCTCCAGTCTGGATTGGGGCCGGACCCTACTCTAAAGAAGGGCCGATTGTCATCCTGCGCCTCCCGATGACGCGCGACATCTTGGCAGATGCGTGAATTTCACGCTTCGGCCAAGCTCAGCGCATCGGCTTGCGACACAAAGAGAGAACCATGACCAACGCCAGAGACATTGTGACCACGCATGTGGATGCCGCCCTCAAGGAAGCGGCAGCGCTTCAGATTCCCTCCGATGTGCTGGGTCGGATCATGTTCGAACAGGTGCTGCGCATCTGGCGGGAAACGCGGACCCATGAAGACATCAAGAGCGAGCTTCTGACTGCCATAGATCATCTCGATCCCGACGAAGACTTCATGTTCATGCGACCCTGAGCAGCGCTCAACCGATAGGCTCCAGTAGAAAGTGCCGGCCTTCGCGGTCTTCGATTTCGACAACCCATAAATCAGGATCGAATTTCCGCTGGCGCTCTATGTAAGCGTCTGCCTCCGCCTCAGCCACCGGCGACGAACCCGTGCCGGGCAGCCAGACCAGCGAACCATCCCCTGCCCTTGCCGGCGCATAAACCATGGCTGTGCGATCAAGCCTGTTTACCTTGACGAGAACAGTACCGGATGTCGCATCGCCCCGGCGTACCACCATGGCCGCCGCGCCTGCGACCTCGCATCGGCGGATCAGCGCCTTTACCCAGATTTCCGCCTTCAGCCGCGGCGCTGCCTCCATGGATCTTCTCCCGAACAATCACACGACAACGTCTTACACTTTAAAACCTTTATGCGTTTGCCGAAGATCGAGCCGGGCATTAGAATTGCAAACAACCCGTTAACAGAGTTGCTGCACCGAAACCGGACAGGCCGGCATAATTCCGAGACAATATTGCGAGCGCGCCTTTTAAAAGCCGTGCGTCAAAGGGGATTTCATATGTTGAGTGTGTCCAACAAGCGGGCGGTCGCGCTTCGTGCGCGCCTGAAGCACGGGCCGAGTCTGGCCTTTATGCTCATGCTTCTGTCCGGCTGCACTATTGTGCAGGGTGATACGGCCGCTTTGGACAAGATGAAAGATCAGGCGCCTGCCGCCACTCCCGCTGTTGCAGTCGCGAGGACGACGATTGCGGCAAGCGAAGCGATGGCTACTGGCAGCATCGCCAGCGCTGGTATTCCGATCCCGCTCATTTCACCCCGGCATCGCGATGTGCGCGTCGCGTCGATCGATCCGCGCGCGGGCATCAGTGCAATTGCTCCCGGCATTCCGATGAGCCAACTCGCTGGCGTCTATTTCAAATATGGCGACGCCATAAAAGTGGCCGAGGAGAGCAAACTTAATACGCCGAAAGAAGTGCGCCGAGTTTTGAAGACTTTGCGTTTCTCGCAACCTGACAGTCTGGCTGACGGCTGGTACGCCGTGCGCGCCATGGCGGCAGCGCAAAGCAAGATCTTTGCCGAAGGTGTGCGCAACGAAGTCCGCGTCAACGGTCAAGCCAAGGTGGTCGCCTCGCTCGCGGACCCCGACTATGTGCTGCGCATACCCGGTGCCAGCGATGCCATCTCAGCCGTCATGGCGTCAGCGGAACTTGAAAACGACCGCATGACGAAGTTGCGCAAACGCTTCATCGACACGGCGTTCAAGTTCCAGAAGCAAAAATGGGGCATGAATGAGCCTTTGACGAGCGAGCCAGTTGTCAAAACTGCCGCAGCTACATCCTCTCCGTCGGTGCTCAACCGTATTTTTTCTGCTCTGTCACCGGTATCCGAAGCGCAGGCCTATTCGACTAGTGTGATGACCAAGATTCTCGCGCTCGGCGCGCGCGAAGTGATCGCGGCTCCTATCATCTCGATTTCGGCAACCGGCAAAGATGAGACTTCAGCTTGCCTGAACTGGGCGAGGCTCAATCTCAATCAATGCATCGCCGCCGCGCATTTCCCCTCCGAGGAAGCTTGGTGCACGGGGACACACGCTGTCGAGGAAGTGCGCGCCTGCTGGATGGCCGCCATGCCCGCTCCCGGCGCCATACCTCACTAATTTCTTTGCTCTCACGCAACAAAGCCCCGCCGCGTAAACGCGGCGGGGCTTTGTTGCGCTTGGAGCCACCCTCGCATTCCCGTCAATTTGAACTAACTGTGATTTTGATTTGAGAAAAATCCGAATCTGATTTGAGAAAAATGAGATTACAATTCTCCAAGTAATTTTACAAAATTAGACGCGTATTAAAATAAATACTGAAGTATATATTTCCTGTTTTCGAAACTATACCTCGTAAAATACAGGCTAATACTTCAATTTTATTGCATTTTATCTTTTAACTTAACTTGGCTGCCACGGGTTACGCCATACCTTCGCTCCAACGAAACGCGAAAGGAGCTGTTTCATGTCGTTCATTCTCCGAGCCGCCTTCTGGCTCACGGTCCTGTCTTTCCTGCTGCCTACAGCCGGCTTTCAGGCGACAGCGCAGAACGGCGGCGCAATACCGGCGGCCTATGGGACTGGAAACGACGTTGCGCCTGCCGATGAGGTGGACGCAGGAGAAATGCTCTCCCTGGCCGCACAATCGGCAGGCGACGTGCTTGGCTTCTGCGACCGAAACCCACAGGTTTGCGAACGCGGACACGCCGTTGTCGCACATGTCGCCCGGCAAGGCGCCTATTACGGAAGCCAGGCCTTTCTCTGGTTGACCGAGAAAGCTCGGGAGCAACAGCAGAAAAGCCCGGCTGCCCAACCCCTGCCTTCCTCACTCCAGCCCCCGCAATCGCGCATGACGGGTGCGTAACGAGAAACGAAACTGCCGCGGAAGCCCCCATCCTGAGCTCTCTTCGGCCTTATGGCGCCGCCCGGCTTCCACCGGGCGGCGCTTGTGCATTCGGCTCGCTGGCGCTATCTCCTGAAACAGCACGAGAGAGTGACCATGAGCATCGAAGACCTGATCGGAGATTTTTCTTTCCTCGATGACTGGGAGGAGCGCTACCGCTACGTCATCGAACTTGGAAAAGATCTCGCCCCCCTGAGCGCCGAGGAACACTCGGCCGCCAACAAGGTTCAAGGCTGCGTCAGTCAGGTCTGGCTGGTCAGCGAACCTCACCAAGACCGTGATGGGCCGCGCCTCTTCCTGCGTGGCGACAGCGATGCGTTCATTGTGCGCGGGTTGGTCGCCATTCTGTTGCGCATCTATTCAGGAAAAAGCGCGTCCGAGATCATGGCGATCGACGCAAGGGAGATTTTCGAGAAGCTCGGCCTGAACGAGCATCTCAGCCCTCAGCGCTCAAACGGCCTCTATTCCATGGTCGAGCGCGTCAAGGCGGACGCGGCGGCGCTACTCACCGCCGCAGACCAGCGCTGAATTATCGCGACAGTCTCTCAATCCGATAATGTTCGGCAAGCCTGTCTAGCGCAATCTGAAGAACAACCTTGGCGGCGCGCTGCGGCCAACCGAAACCCCGCTCGATCTCTTCCAGTCCCCGCTGATTGCAGCAAACCTCCACAAGCACTCCTGAAAGCCCCACCCCCACGGCCCCAACCGCACGCGCAAAGCGCTCCCGCGCCGCAAGTGCGCGATCTGTCACCTCTGCGGGATCGCGAAGCCTTCGCCCGCCACCATCAGGCCCCAACGCCATGGACCAATCTGCGGTCACGCGGGGGTTCAACTGGGCCAGCGTGAAATCTTTCCGTAGCCGCTCACCCGCCTCGACCTGAATTTCGCTGACCAACGGCTTTCCGCCGACACCCTTTCGCCGCGCAAGCCAGCCCAGTGTCGTCTCGGCTTCATTCGTCTCGGCAACGAAGACCGCGCCTTCGAGGGAAACTGCCCGCCTGCCACGAAGTTGATGTTGGACGCGGAACGGATCTGCCGCCGCGTCGAGACGCCGCCAATAAGCCTGGCCTGCCTCACTCGGATACCAGATGATGGAAGCGGCGGTTTTATCGGCGGCCCGCACCAGATCGCGCCGCTCGAACAAGGTCCAGAGATTTTCTCCAATTCGTAAAACCGGCTTACGCCATTCATTGCGCGAAACGAACAGGCCGAACTCTCCGTCGTTGACGCGCTTTGCGTAGCACCGAGGCTCCACGAAACGTCGGAAAACACGACGCACTTCACGTTCAAATTCATGTTCCGATATGAACGTCATTGCGGCAATCCGTTCAGCGGCATAGCGCGGACGGCAAATTCGAGCCTGTCTAGCAGCAAGTCGAAATCCCGATCGTCGCGGCGATCCTCGACTTGGCGGCAGGCATGGGCTGCAGTCGTCCTGTCGCGTCCAAAATGACGCCCCACGGCCGACAGGCTGAAACCGAACGTGACGTGCATCAGATACATGGCGATCTGACGGGCTTGCGCGACGGGTGCCCGTCTGCGCGTCGGCGCTCGCATCTCGGCAACATGGACGCCAAGGGCGCAAGCGATCATCTCCTGCGTAAGTGCTACCTGGGCCGCGCGTTCGACGTCCCGTCGTCGTCTGTGCTCGGCTCTGATCATCCATGGCAATCCCGCCAATCCAACGATATCCCGCCGCTTGCCCCCGCCCACTTCCAACATTTGGATCCCTCCCTGCTGGCTTACTCAAAAAAGAACATTAGAAGAACATATTCATGTTACTATGGGAAAATTACGTGGTTCGTACGTGGTGGGGATAAATTGATGTAATTTCGTACATTCTTGAAATCGGGGGAGGGCCAAAGCGTGGAGACCAAGATTCGCTACTACCGCAAACTCAGGCGGCTTACGCAGGCTGAGCTTGCGGCACTCATCGGCACCACGGCGGCAACCGTTTCGCGGCTCGAGACGACGGATATGAAAGCCTCCATGACGTGGCTGAAACTTCTGGCCGACGTCTTTAACGTCCAGATTTCTGCCCTGATCGACGAGCCACGAGCCGAAGGGCTTGTCCCTTGCCTGGGTCAGATCGGGCGAAGCGGCGAGTTCTCAGCCGCTTCAGTCGATGAGGATGTTGTTACGCTTGAAGCGCCCGCGCGCTATCCGATCGCGTTGCGCATCGGCGAAAATCTCGGCCCCTATTGCATAGGCGACGTCGTCATCGTTGACAGGATGACACCGGAGCATGTTTCACGGGCATTGGGGCGCGACTGTTTCGTCGAGATCAATGGCGAGGTGAGCGGCTTTGGTCGCTTCGTATCAACCGACGAGGGGCGCTATCTGCTCGTGCCGCACACGCCCGGCGCACAAGCGCGATCATTACCGACGCCAGACTGGGTTGCACCGGTCGTCATGCTGATCCGGCATTTTTGATTATTTATTGTTGTTACAAACAACTTTGACTTCTTGTGCACCCGCCGCTGCGCCATCGCATTTCATACCGGGAAAGCACATCGCCGTTGGAGAACCCGTAAAGGCAAAGGCGATATAGGCATCGCCTTTATTGGCTTCTACCGTTCCCTCAAGGTCATATCTCCGCGTCTCGCCACCCGACAAGGTGATGACGTCGCCAACGGTAGGCTCTGACAACGGAATATAGTGGTCGCCGTCGAACATCAAAGTTGCGCCACCGCCTGCCGTGACCTCGCACCAGGCGTGAAGCTCGGTCGATGTCGCAGCATTGGAGGTGATCTTGAACTCGGCTGTCTCGCCTACTTTCAGGACATGCTCACCATCTGCAAGCCGAGCGATCTCGGCCGATGACGCAGACGGGGCGACGGTCGCCATGCCCACCCAAAGCGCGATTGCACCTATTACCAGACCACGCATCCTCGCCTCCAGACCCACCCCCGCTGCCGCGCTCATTGTGGCGCAATCAGTGATTGTGTTTCAAGCGATGCGGAGATTGGCGCGGCTGGCGAGAGCGTGAGCTTTTTCTGATTGCAGAAAGGCATCATGGCCAAGGATCATGACGATCCGCCCTTCCGCATCGACCAGCGGTAAGCGCAGCCAGAATTGAAAGACATGCGGCTGAGCCCATGGGGTCAAAGGCACAACACCCTGCGCCGGACGAGCCCCCTCAACGACCTCGCGATAAGCCTCTTCCCAATAGCCGCGCTGGTCGCCAAGTTCGAATTCGCTTAAATGGCGCCCCGTCGTCTCGATACCGAAATATTCTCTGAGGCGGGTACCAGCCAGACGTACGCGCAGATGAAGTGGATCGGGGCCGAGAACATCGAGCAGGCTCAGCGACGGGAGCAGCGCCTTAAGCTCCGACGGCTGAATGTCGGCGCGAACCGGGAACCCGGTCTGGGTGCACTTGGCTCGCCAATAATCGAACAGCTCTTGCTGCTCGGGAATGATGAGCTGGGCTCGAATGGCCTGATCTTGCGGTGTCAGGTGCGCCTCCTGAAGCTCGGCTCCGCAGCGGAGCGCCGCGAATCACTTCCACGCGATGATGAGTCGGCGAGCCCATCTTTGCAAGTCCACCCACGGAGCCTTTCTTATTTTGCCCGGTGGCGGTTCCGGCCGTTCTGCCCCAGACCCATTTTCTTGGCCAGCTTGGAACGCGCCTGCGCATAGTTCGGAGCGACCATTGGATAGTCCCTCGGCAGGTTCCATTTCTCGCGATATTCATCCGGGCCAAGATTGTAATGCGTACGCAAATGGCGCTTGAGGGATTTGAACTTCTTCCCGTCCTCAAGGCAGATGAGAAAATCCGGTGTAATCGACTTGCGAATGGAAACGGCGGGTTCAACTTTTTCAGCAGGTGCCTTGCTGGAACCATCGGCGGCCTGCGACAGAGCCTCGAAAACCTGATGAATGAGGCCCGGCAGTTCGGAGGGCGCGACGGCATTGAAGCCGACATATGCCGACACGATCTCGCTCGCCAGATCGATTAGCTCCGCCCGGTCGCTCATCTCGTTCCTTTCGAAACCTACGGCTTCATTTGAGGGCTCGGCCCTTAGGTATTTCTGAATACTGATTATACTGAAATGGAATCCCGCGCTGTTATATCAATTGGAATCCGCTGCATCAATAGTCGCACCCTTAATTGCCAACTCCCTTACTTGATTAAAATATTCATGTAAAACAAAGAGAGTGAATGCCTGTTCAATTCAGGAATATCTTCCGTAACGGAAGCAATAATCTCTTCTTGAATCAAGGTGTCCGCAGACGCCGCGAATGCGACTATACATATCGGAGCGCGACATGGTTCGGCGCGCGGGTAAAATCGTAACGGCGTCGAATACGACGATCTCAGGATCTTGAAGCGATGTATTTGAGAGACATTTGGTATTTCGCAATGCCTGGCGAGGCAGTCAAGCGCGGTACGATGACACACAAACTATTGCTAGGCGAACCCCTGCTCGTCGGGCGTACCGAAGCGGGCGCGGCCTTTGCCCTACGCGATATCTGCCCGCATCGCGGCGTCCCTCTCTCAGCAGGCAAGCTTCTCGGCCCCCGGGAAACCGCCTGCGGTGAAGCGGTTGTGGAGTGCGCCTATCACGGATGGCAATTTCGTGCCGATGGTCGTTGCGCCGAGATACCATCGCTCGTGCCGGGGCAGGATCTTGATGTCTCGCGTATTCGCGTGCGTCGTTATCCGGTTAAAGAAATTCAGGGCAATATCTGGGTTTACATGGCCGATGAGAAGCGCGGCGACCTTGCGCCGACACACGAGCCGCCGATCATGCCTGATTTCGCCGATCGGGCACCGAACATCCGGGAGACAATGATTTTTTCCTGTCATGTCGATCATGCCGTAATTGGCCTGATGGACCCCGCACATGGACCGTTCGTGCATCGCTCATGGTGGTGGCGCTCGAGAAAATCCATTCACGAGAAGGCCAAGGCTTTCGCGCCGAGCGAGTTCGGGTTTGCGATGGTTGAACATACGCCGTCGAGCAATTCGCTTGCCTACAAGATTCTTGGTGGCAAACCGACGACGGAAATCACCTTCCGCCTTCCGGGCATCCGCATAGAGCGCATCAAGGCAGGCAGACATCGGTTGGTTGGTCTGACGAGCGTTACACCCATCGACGAAAAGACCACGGAGATCACGCAGTCTTTCTACTGGACCATGCCGTTTCTCTCCGCCTTCAAGCCGGTGGCGCGACGCTTCATGCGGAATTTTCTCACGCAGGACCGCGACATGGTCGATCTTCAGCAGCAGGGCCTTCGCTTTGATCCGCGCCTGATGCTCATCAACGATGCCGATGTACAGGCCAAGTGGTATCATCGGCTCAAAAGCGAATGGGGCGAGGCCGTCGAGCAAGGCCGCCCATTCGAAAACCCCGTCAAGCCCACGACGCTCCGTTGGCGAAGCTGAGATCAGGCTTTCGCCGGATCGCGCGCCTTCACGAAGCGTTCGCGCAAGAATTCGCCGATGCCATCTATCGCTTGCTCGCCCTCGGCCAGCATTTGATAAAAGGCATGCCAAACGTGGAACATCCGATCCCAGACTTCGAGGCGCACGTCCACGCCCGCATCGGCGGCGCGCTTTGCGAGGATACGCGCATCGTCAAGCAGCACCTCGTCGTTACCGACATGAATGAGCAAGGGCGGCAGCCCTTTCAAATCGGCAAAATTCGGAGAGGCCAGCGGGTCACGTGGATCGGCACCTGCGAGATAGGCATTCGCCAACGCCCTTATGCCGTCAGGCGTGATCATTGGATCGACGGCGGCGCGGCTCTCATAGGTATCGGTGTTGCAGGTCAGGTCCGTCCACGGGCTGATGAGGACCGCACCGGCGGGCATCGGCAGGCCCTGATCGCGCGCGGCAATGAGCGTCGCGGCGACAAGTCCGCCGCCCGCCGAATCGCCGCCGAGCGCGATGGCGGCCGACGCATGACCGTGGTCGAGCAGCCAACGATAGGCTTTGACACCATCGGTAACGGCGGCGGGAAATGGCTGCTCCGGCGCCAATGCGTAATCGACGCTGAGGACGCAGGCCTTCGACACCAGCGCGAGCTGGCCTGTAACGTGACGATGCGAAAGTGCGGAGCCGACGACATAGCCACCGCCGTGAAAATAGAGCAGCACCGGAGATGACGCGGGTGCGAGATCGTCGGGAATCATCCACTCGGCTTTCAGGCTGCCGAGTTCTGCAGGCTCTATGCGCAGGCCAGCGGGCACCGGAAACACATCGGTATTCTTGTCCATCACAATGCGGCGTTCGGCGAGCGGCAATTCACCACGCTTTGCTCGCGCGCTGACAAGCGCTACAACCTCCTCCACTTTTTTCTTGGGCCGCTGATCCATGGACATTGGCTCTCCCCTATGCTTCGATCTTTGACGGGGACCATCATGCCTCGGCCCCGAAAGGATGCAAGTCACGCCATGACGACCGGAGGCCATGTCTCGTGAGCGAGTCTTCCGACACGAAATCAAACACCGACAAAGACTATCAGCGCATTGTCGGCGCGGATGGAAAGGTGATGTTCGTCGTTGTGCCAGCGCAAGAATATGCGCTGCTGACGCAGACGATCGAAGCAGCACGCGAGATGATGCAGGCCCGCGCAGCACTTGGCGGAAGATTGGCCGATCGCCTCGGCGGACGCGACGGTGTTCCGGCGGCGGTTGCGCATCGTATCGCCGATGGCGAAAATCCGGTCCGGGTCTGGCGCGAAAATCGCGGGTTGAAGGCCGTGGCTCTGGCGCGCGCGGCGGGCATAAGCCCCGCTTATCTTTCGGAAATCGAAACGGGCAAGAAGGACGGCACTTTTCGTACCATGGCGGCGATTGCGCACGTCCTCAATGTCTCGCTGGACGACCTAGCGCCGCCTGCCGACGATAATGGCCGCAAGGCGCGTGAGCGCAGCGCATTGGTGGAGGGCGTCCGCGCTCAGGTGCGTATGCTGGTCAACCTTGTGACAGGGCCTGTCGATTTCAATACGGCGGCTGTTCGTCGTGCGGTCACTACACTGGCCGCCGATGCCGTCACGCTCAAGGCCAATGGTGAAGGCAAGGAATCATGGCTTGAGGATGTACTCGTTGGCGTCCGCGCGGTTCTCGATCTTGTCGATAAAGCCGAGAGCGATATCATCGCGACGGCGGCGCGCGCGCAAAGCGAACTTGAGGAGATCGTCACACAGCCGGGTTTCATGCCCTCAGCATCGCTTGCTGAGCGCGCCAGGCCGGATGCCGAAATGACGACGGCGGCTGATTAGTCAGACGTCGGAGAGTGCCGACGCTTCGGCGGAGATGGACCAATCCCAGGAATGCAGAACCTGATCGGCGCGATCGGTCGAAATCGCGTCGAAGATGGCCGTGATGCGCTCGAACATCGCCCCGCCCGGCTGCTCGGCCGTGCGTAATCGCGAAATCGCAGCAACCAGTTCCTTGAACTCCTGGCGTGTCAGGCAGTTTGCCTTTGCGAATACGGCAAGCGCTTCGCCACCGAGATCGCTGACGATCTGAAACGCCGTTTCGTGGCGGATACCGCCCGCGAGTGCAAGCTCTGCCGTGAACTCGTCGCGCATATGACGAGCGGCGATCTCGACAAGCTGGGTCAGTCGCGCTTTCGACATGGCCACCGGCGGCCGAAGGCGAGAGAGCGTAACGCGCAACGCATCATCGGTGTCGGCGGCAGCAAGACCCGGCTCCAGCACTCCATCGAGTGCGGAATACATCATGCGTCGTTCAATCGAATGACGCGTAAGAATATCCTTGCGCGCTTCCGGCCCGGCCCACCAAAACATCGACTGCGCAAGGCGGGTGGTCAGTTCGACGCGCGCCATCAGCAATGGCTGAAACGTCGGTTCGGTGGCGCTGCGTCGAACCAGAGTTTCCATCGCGCTCGATGAAAGTTCGGCGGCGGGATTGGCGAGCATCCGACAAAGAGCATCCGGTTTTGCATAGTCGATCAGCGCATCGACAACAGCGCCGGGAAGCGATTTGCGTTCGGAAATCGCGAGTTGATGTTCGGCGCTGCCGTCGCGAATAATCTGTACGAGGTCGGATGATTGCAAGCCAGCGCAACCGCGCAGAACCGGCTCGGCTACATCTATCGTATCGCGCGCCAAAGCGAGCGTGAGATCAGGAGGGCCTTCGGGAAGTTGCGCGATACGTTCGGCCAGACGACGGCGGGTGGTTGCATCGAGGCGCGCGATGGCGGAGGCCAAGACAGTGTCGATGAGGCTGCGCTCTTGCGGCGTCATGCGGCCTGGAGGGAGGACGGCGAGGTCGGCGAGGCGGCGGAGCAATAGATCGCGGTCGCTTGACGAGGGTGAACCCTCGTAAGTCGCTGCATTTGCTACCTGATTTCCGCCCGATGCCATGCCGTGTCCGGTTTGCGATTTGGGTGTGGAGGCATCTCACCACCGGCGCGTTAAAAGCTCGTAAACTATAGTGGCGCGTGGATTGGCGGCTCCCTATGCTTTGCCTGTTTTCTTCAGGGAGTTCTCCTAATGGCCGGACGCTACAGCCTTTTTGCCGTTTTCCTCGTGGTGGCGCTCGGTGGCTGTGCAAGCCAGCATGCGGATGATCCGCTTTACGCTACAGGCTACACGGATGGCTGTGGATCAGGGACGGCCTATGTGGCGGGGAAGCCGGAGACTTTGCGAAGAGATTCAGAGGGTTGGGCCAAAAGCAAGGCTTACCGCGCGGGCTGGAAGAAGGGCTTCAACGCCTGCCGCGTGACATCCGGTGGCCAGTCCAGCACGTTGCCTGATGACTCATATGGCCGCAGAAACGGGCCGAGCGGCTACTGAAATGGGGCAAAACATGCGTGTTGTCGTCGGCTTGATAATTGTTGTCTTAGTCGCCTTAGTTGTCGCGCCAGTCGCCTACTATGGTGTTGTCGACCCTTGCCGGATGCTTGCCAAAAGCCTCGCCGATGAGGAGTACGGAAAACTCTCCAAAGCCTTCGGCACGGAGCCGGGGGAAACGCCCGAGGCTATCCAGACGCTCAGCCGGATGGGGGTAAGTCATTATTCGGAAGGCGAATGCGTGATGAGGCTCAAGGACCGCTGGCTCGGCCTCGATAATACCCGCGCCCGCTAAATTAAATCACAGCGGCCTGAAGCGCATCAGCCGCACGGCTCTCGGAAGGGTCGGCGATCTCGCGCCAGACGACACCCTCCACCTCCTCGACCAGCGCCGCGCCGCCGATTTCGGATGGCCAACGGTGGCCCGGCTCGATCTTGCCCTCAAGCAAGATACGGGCGATGAGAAGCACCACATCCGCTGTGTACAGATGAGATGCGGGAGTCTCGAGACGAGCGCGGCGAGTGCTGCCATCGGCGGCGCGCGCCTCACCCCAGACGAGGCCGCGCGATTTTTCGAGTTGACGCGGCGACGGGCCATCGCCACGCCCCGCGATCTTTCGCTTTAGCGAAGCGAGGCGAAATCCGCGGCGAAACATCCAGCGCCGCAAGCCCGGCTGCGTCGCCGCGCGCGCAAGAGCGGGATGGAACGCCTCAAAGGATTCAACGGTGAGGTAGGGACCACGACGAGCGGCGGCGAGACTTTCGCAACGCCACGGCGCGAGGAAGGTTTTTTCGTCGCCGCCACCAAAATCGACATCAAGGGTGCGCTGTGCCGTCGAGGCTTCGGCGCGGCATGCCTCGACAAGATCATGGGCCTGCGCGCGTGAAAGTGGATTGCGGCCAAGCGCGACGGTAAGGCTTTGCGCCGTGGGCAACATGGTTGCAAGGCGGGCGGACATGGCATCGGCGGCGGCTATATCAAAATTCGCGCCGGGCACGAGAACGATACCGGCGGCTTTTGCCTCCGCATCGCGCGCGAGAACGCCGGAAAAATCGCTCCGCGTCGTGCAGAGATCGACATAATGGGTATGCGATGCGAGGCAGGCATCGAGAAGCGCCGGTGCCGTTTGCGAAAAAAGCGGCGAGCAGTTGACGAGCACCGCCACGTCATCGAGTTGGGTGGCAAGGCGGGTCTTATCGGCCAGACCGAAAATGCGCGGCTCGGCAAAACCGCCATGCCGCCGGGCAAGCGCATTGGAATGGGACGCGACGCCAGCGATGTCGCGCCCGGCGGCGATATGGGCAAAACCGGACGCCGCCGCGCGGCGCGAGATCAACGCGCCCGCATAGTCTTCGACGCCGTAGAGAAGTACCCTCGCCTTCATCGCCCTTTCGGTCAGCCCAAATCTTTACGCCGGGCTTCCCGTCCCCCATTTCGATAGTCCATTCTCACGGGCGGGAGGAAAGCCTGCAATGCATCTTTCGATCAGGCTCTTGGTGGTATTTGGCCTCGCCACTTTTTTAACCTTTACGAGCGGCACGGACGGATATACCTCCGGCCCCCGTATTTCGACGGGGCTCGACCTTTACGACGCGTGCAAGGTGCTGGTCGATTACGGGCTGACGCACGAGGGACCGACGCCGCGCCGGGGTCTGTATTGCAGGCAATATATCGCGGGCTATTTCGCGACGATCAAATATGTGGACGAGGACGACGGTGCGAAGGCTGCGCTGGGTGTGCCGTTTTACGCGCCGGACTGCATCGACATCACAGGGCCGCGTTCCTATGAACAACTCGCGGCGAAGGTGGTGCGCAACGGCGAGTGGCACCCGGAGTTGATGGGGCAGCCCGCTATCAAGTTGGTGCAGCGCGCGTTTGGAGCAGCGCCGCCTTGTGTGAAGTAGAGGAAAATCATGAAGGTCCGAGTTGTACCCATTTACGGCTATGGTTGGTCCCATAAAGAATCCTTTGGCGATGTGCCCTTTCCATTCGAATTGGACATTCGCCAAGCTACCCACGTGTCAAATTCGCTGACCTTCGATTTAATCGTTGGTAAAATCCGGCGACCACATACGTACGAAGATTTTTGGGCGCTGTTATACGCC
>CAZLLB010000066.1:0-14650 GCA_964560165.1 uncultured Parvibaculum sp.
CCAAGGTTGGGGTCGAGGGTTCGAATCCCTTCGCCCGCTCCAAAGTCTCAGTTCCCGCCCGGGATAGGAGCCGCCGCCAGGCGGCTTTTCCTTGCCAGAACGAGTCGTTTCATGACCCTTCCAGACATCTGCCCCTGTGCTTCCGGCAAGGCTTTCGCCGATTGCTGCGCACCTTTCCTTGACGGCAAGGCGCTGCCGCCGACCGCCGAGGCGCTGATGCGCTCGCGTTATTCGGCCTTTGCGACCGGCAATATCGAATATCTGGAAGAATCGCTGATGCCCGGTACGCGCGGCGATTTCGACGCGGCCGCCGTCGGCGAATGGTCGAAATCGAGCGAATGGACCGGATTGCAGATCCGCAGCGTCGAGGCGGGTGGCGTTGACGATAGCGAAGGCCATGTCGAATTCGTGGCGCTGTTCCGCCAGGAAGGCGCTGACCGGGTTCACCATGAGACCGGACATTTCGGCAGGAAAGATGGTCGCTGGTACTATGTCGAGGGCACCATGGGCTCGCGGCCCCGAACCGTCATCAAGATCGGCCGCAACGACCCCTGCACCTGTGGTTCGGGCAAAAAATACAAAAAATGCTGCGGAGCGGCGGCCTGAGATTTCATCGGCGGCTAAGACCTTCGTAAGCCTGTGGCTCTAGGCTGGGATGGCTTTGGTTTCCAGCGATGAGCTGTCTCGATGAACTCCGTCCTGCCTGCACCCCTCTTCGATGCGGAGCGTTTGCGTATCTATCCGCGCATGGCGGTCTTTGCCTATCTGGTGGCAGCTATCGCCATCGTGGCGACCGCGACCTCGATGATCGACGTCTTGGGCAAACCGCTTGGCTATGATTTCATTACTTTCTGGGCAGCCTCGCATCTGACGCTGGGCGGCGAGGCAGCAGCGGCTTTCGATTTGAAACGCATCTTCGCTGCCGAGCAAGCAGCGGTTGCGGCCAATGAGGGCGTCTTTCTCTGGCATTACCCGCCGACCTATCAGTTGCTCGTCGCGCCGCTGGCCTTGCTTCCCTATGCCGTCGCCTTCTTCGCGTTTGTCGGTGCGAGCATCGCGGCCTATGTGTTGACGCTGCGGAAGCTAATCGATGAGCGTGTGGCGAGCGGCAGCGATGCGTTGTTCCTGCTGATCGCTTTTCCCGGCGTTTTCATTTGTGCTTTTCATGGGCAGAACTCGCTTTATTCGGCGGCGCTGTTTGCCGGTGGTTTGCTCGCCATGGAACGCGGGCGGCCTTATCTCGCCGGGTTTGTGCTTGGGCTTCTTGCCTACAAGCCGCAGCTTGGCTTGCTCATTCCGGTGGCGCTGATCGCCGCGCGCGATTGGCGGGTGTTCTTTTCGACGGGCCTTGTCGCGCTTGGCTTTGCGGGGTTGGCGACGCTCATCCTCGGCCCCGATCTCTGGATGGTCTTCCTGAAGAACGGCCCGGTGCTGCGCGAGGTGATGGAAACGGGCCTGTTGCCCTGGAACAAGATGCCAAGCGCCTTCGTTTTCTTGCGCTATCTGGGTGTTCCTGAGGTTTTCTCCTACGCGCTGCAGGGGCTGACGGCGCTCGGTGCTGCCGCCTGTGTCGCCGTTGTCTGGCGGCGTCTTGGTGCGACCCGCCTTTCATGGGCGGTGCTGATTTCGGCGACGCTTCTCGTTCCGCCTTATATTTTCGATTATGAGCTTGCGATTACCGGCGTCGTTCTCGTCATTCTGGCGAGCGACATGGCCAAGCGCGGCGCAACGCGGTTTGAGAAGATCGCGCTGGTGGCGCTCTACATCGCGCCGGTGGCGATTGCTCCATTTGTCGAGCATACACATCTCCAGATCGGTTTTCCGGCGCTGCTCTTCCTTCTCTGTTTGTCGATGAAGCGCGCCTTGTCGCCAGCGGAACCGCGCCCGAGCCTTTCCAGTCTCACGCCTTTGTGATCCAATTCCGACCGCGAGAGTAAGAAGCGCCTGTATAAAAGAGCGCAATCGCGATGTGTCGGGGAGGACGGAATTTGACTGCGATGAAAGAACTTGGCGACGTTCGAGAGGCAATCGAGAACGACCCCCATCCAGCTTCTTCTTCCCCAATTCTCTCCGCGACCGGCCAGCCCGCCGCCGATTTCAAAGGCCAGATGAGCTGGGCGATTTTCGAATGGGCTCGCGACCCTTACGTGATCATCGTCACGATCTATATTTTCGCGCCTTATTTTTCAAACACGGTGGTCGGCGATCCGGTGCGCGGTCAGGCGATCTGGGGCAACATCAACAGCATTGCCGGTTTCATCATCGCCTGCTTCGGCCCCATCCTCGGCGCCATCGCCGATACGGGCGGCAGGCGCAAACCTTGGCTCATCGGCTTTGTCGCTATCATGGTGCCGGCGATCTTCGCGCTCTGGTGGGCGCTGCCCGGTGGCCAGGGGCTCGGTATCTATCAGATTGCGGCGCTCTTCATCATCGTCTCCGTCGCCTTCTCCTTCACCGAAGTTTTTCACAACTCCATGCTGCCTGCGGTCGCGCCGCATGAGCGCATAGGGTTTCTGTCGGGCCTTGCCTTGGCGCTCGCCAATGCGGGCGCGCTGCTCATTCTCTGCTTCATGCTCTACGCCTTCATGCTGCCGGGTCACGTGGACTGGAGCTTCATCCCCGACAAGGCGCTTTTCGGCCTTGATGTGTCGGCGCATGAAAACAGCCGCATCTCCGGTCCGATCACCGCGCTCTGGCTTTTCGTCTTTACACTGCCGATCCTCTTCTTCACGCCGGATGTGAAGCCGAAGGGCAAGATCAACAAGCGTAAAGCCGTTGTCGATGGGATGAAGCGCGTTTTCAAAACGGTGCAGCAGGTCAAGCATTACCGCAATGTGGCGACCTATCTTATCGCGCGCATGTTCTTCAATGACGGCCAGACGGCGGTGCTGATTTTCGGCGGCGTCTATGCGGCAGGCGTTTTCAAATGGGATGCGCTGACGCTGACCATTTACGGCATCATACTTTCGATCTTCGCCGTCGGTGGTGGTTTCTTCGGCGGCTGGCTCGACGACAAGTTCGGCTCCAAGCGCGCCATTCTCACCTCGATCGGCGGCACATCCATCGGCATCGTGCTCGCCGTCTCGATGACGCCGACCAGCATGTTGTTCTTCATACCCTATGACCCGGCAAGCGCGCCGATCTGGGATCTGCCTTTCTTCCGCACCGCGCCCGAGCTTGCTTATCTGGTCGTCGTGCTTGTCGTTGCAATCTGCATCACGGCGGCTTACGCCAACAGCCGCACCATGCTCGCGCGCATTGCGCCTGCTTCAAAGATGTCGGAATTCTTCGGGCTTTACGCGCTGTCGGGTACTGCAACAGCCTTCATGGGGCCGTTACTTGTCGGCATGGTGACGCTTTATTTTCAGAGCCAGCGTGCGGGCTTTGCTTCGATCCTGATCTTGATGGTGATCGGACTTGGCTTGATGTGCTTCGTCAAAGAGACGCGCGCGGAGGCGATTGATTGACCACATCAAGAGCGAGCGGCGAACCGGCGAGCACGCTCGCTCAAGCCGCATGGGTTTGTTACGAGTGGGCGAACCAGCCCTATTTTTCTCTCATCACCATTTTTCTTTTCGCGCCTTACCTCACGGCGACGGTGATTGCCGATCCGGTGCATGGTCAGGCGGTCTGGGGTTATACGCAAGCGATTGCCGGTATCATCATCGCGCTGTCGAGCCCGTTGCTCGGTGCGATGGCGGATGCCGCCGGTCCGCGCAAGCCGTGGATCGTCTTCTTCACGATCTTCTGCACCATCGGTTGCTTCGGCCTCTGGATCGCGGTGCCGGGCGCACCAATTCTGCTGATCATGCTGTCGCTGATCGTCGCTTCGGTCGGCATGGAATTCGCGATCATTTTCGCCAATGCGATGCTGCCGACTATCGCATCGGAGCGGCGCATCGGCCTGCTCTCGGGCATCGGCATCGGCGTCGGGCAACTTGCGGCGATCATTGCGCTCATCATCGTGCTCATCACGCTGCAATTGCCGGGTGTCGTCAGCGCGCCCTTCATCCCCGATGCGCCGTTGTTTGGCTTGTCGAAAGCGGCATATGAAACCGACCGCATCGTCGGGCCGATCTCGGGTGTCTGGTTTTTCGTTTTCATGCTGCCGCTGCTGCTCATCGTGCCCGATCAGAAGCATCGCGGTTTGTCGCGCACCGCCGCCGCGAAAGCCGGGCTTGTTCGCCTCGGGCATACGATCACCGAGGCCTGGCACTTTCGCAATGTCGCGCTCTATCTTTTATCGCGCATGGCTTTCTATGACGGCATGAATGCCATCTTCGTTTTCGGCGGCATTCTCGCCGCCACGACTTTCCATTGGGGCGCAATGGAAATGGCGATCTATGGGCTATGGGCGACGTTCTTTGCCGCCTTCGGGGCTTTCGTCGGCGGCTGGGTGGATCAGCGCTATGGCTCGAAGAAGACGCTGATCGTCTCGCTCGTTCTGGCGCTCATCTCCTTCGTTATTTTGATCTCCTTCGACCGCGACCGGCTGTTTTTCTTTATCGAAGTGCCGGTGGAGGCTGACGCCAAGGCCTTCTCGACCTTGCCGCAGCAGGCCTTCCTGCTCACCATCGCTTTCTTCGCCTTGATGGCGGGGCCGACCATTGCGTCGAGCCGCACCATGCTCGCGCGGATTGCGCCCGTCGAAATGATGACGGAATTTTTCGGGCTCTATTCGCTCGCAGGCAAAGCGACCACTTTCGTCGCGCCATTGCTGATCGGTATCGTCACGGCATGGAGCGGCAGCCAGCGCATCGGCTTGATGGTCGTGATCCCACTCATCGTCATCGGCGTCGCCATGCTCGCCTTCGTCAAGGAAGAGCGCGCGGCGTCTATCGCATAGGGCTTAGCCGTCATGCCGGACTTGATCCGGCATCCATCTTCTTTCGTGCTAGCGGCGAAGAGCGGACCCCGGATCAAGTCCGGGGTGACAACTTCTTTAGGTGTCTCAATGGCGGAAGTGGCGCATTCCCGTCATCACCATGGCGAGGCCCTTTTCGTCAGCGGCGGCGATGACCTCATCGTCGCGCATTGAACCACCGGGCTGGATCACCGCCGTCGCGCCTGCTTCGGCAGCGGAGAGAAGACCATCGGCGAAGGGGAAGAAGGCGTCGGAAGCAACGACCGAGCCAATGGTTGCAGGTGTTTTATGCCCTGCAGCTTCTGCGGCATCGTGTGCCTTGCGTGCTGCGATGCGCGCGCTGTCAACGCGGCTCATCTGTCCCGCGCCGATGCCGACTGTCGCGCCCGCCTTCACATAGATGATGGCGTTCGATTTCACATGTTTGCAAACGCGGAAGGCGAATATGAGGTCGATCATTTCCTGCGCGGTCGGCTGGCGCTTCGTCACCACACGAAGATCGAGGGCATCGACGCGACCATTGTCACGCGACTGAACGAGAAGCCCGCCCGAGACCGACTTCACCGTGAGGCCCGGCGCAGATGCGTCCGGCAATCCGCCGGTGATGAGGAGGCGCAGGTTCTTCTTTGCACCGATGATGCGGCGGGCGTCTTCATCGGCATCGGGTGCGATGATGACTTCGGTGAAGATCTTGGCGATCTCTTCCGCCGTCTCGCCGTTGAGCGGAATGTTCGAGGCGATGATGCCGCCGAAGGCCGAAACCGGATCGCAGGCGAGCGCCTTGCGATAGGCGTCGGCAAGCGACGAGCCCGTCGCGACGCCGCAGGGGTTTGCGTGTTTGATGATCGCGATGGCGGGTGCGAGTTTGGGATCGAATTCGCCGACCAGTTCGAAAGCGGCGTCGGTATCGTTGATGTTGTTGTAGGAGAGTTCCTTGCCCTGAAGCTGCGTCGCGGTCGAAACGCCCGGCCGGTTTTCGCCGGTGACGTAGAAGCTTGCGAGCTGATGCGGGTTCTCGCCGTAGCGCAGCGTCTGCTTCAACTTGCCGCCAAAGGCGCGGTATTCAGGTGCGGTGTCTTCCAGCTCGTTCGCGAACCAGTTTGAAATCGCCGCGTCATAAGCGGCGGTGCGCGCATAGGCCTTGTGGGCGAGATGCTTGCGGAGCTTCAGCGATGTGCCTTTCTTCGCCTTGATCTCCTCGATCACCGAGGCGTAGTCGCTGGCTTCGACGATGACGGCGACATAGCTATGGTTCTTTGCCGCCGCGCGGATCATCGCCGGGCCGCCAATGTCGATATTCTCGACGCATTCCTCGTAAGCCGCGCCCTTGGCCACCGTTGCCTCGAAGGGATAGAGGTTGACGCAGAGGAGGTCGATCGCGCCGATGCCATGGGCCTCCATCGCCGCCTTGTGGTCCGCGTCGTCGCGCACCGCGAGCAGGCCGCCATGGACCTTCGGGTGCAGCGTCTTGACGCGGCCATCCATCATTTCAGGAAAGCCGGTTAGGTCCGACACATCCTTCACCGGAAGCCCGGCGTCCGCGATTGCCTTTGAGGTGCCGCCGGTCGAGACGAGTTCGACGCCTGCTTCGTGGAGCGCTCGGGCGAAATCGACGAGGCCGGTCTTGTCGGAGACCGAGAGGAGGGCACGGCGTACCGGCTGGATGTCGGCGGCTTTGGGAAGGGCTTTGGTGGAGACCATGGGCGGCACTTTCAGATGGCTGGCGATGCGGGTGCTTGGGCGGGGGCGGTGGCCGGGCGATAGCACGAAACGAGGCGCGCCGCCAAGACGATCAGGTGCGGCCTATTGGGGATCGAGCGCCGGAAGCTGCGGTGCCGCAGCGTCCTCCGCCTTGGCCTGAGGTCCGCCCCGCGTCGAGAGCCGCCGCCAGGCCCAGTTCACTTTGGCTTCGTTGCGGAAGACAGAGCCTGAAACCACGATCTGTTCAGCGCGCCGGGTCGGCTCGCCAGCCCCCAGATAAACACTTTCCTCCAGTGAAATCGGCGCGGCCCCGCCTGCGCTGACAGCGCGGAACTGCCAGCCCTCGCCATTGGGCAGGCGCACCAGCACATTCGAGCCGTCATGGGCGAGCGAGGCGCGGGCGTCGGGATGGAGGTGGAAATGGATGGTGAATGAGGGGTTCTCAGGGTGCTTGTGCCAGTAGGCAGGCTCCCAGGGATAAGGTTTGGCCGCTGCGTCGCCCTCGACCAGCAGATCCTCGCCGCGCAGTTCCTCGCCGGTTGCGTTCAGAAACAGCCTGCGGCGATGGACGAGGCCGAAGCGTTTTTCATAGCCGTTATGGCTCGCCTCCAGCCAGATGCCCGCCTCGTTTTCATTGCGGCGGCTTTCGACGCGGCTCGGGCCTTCCATCAAGCGGGCGCCGAGAAGGGCGCGACCGATTTTTGCGCGCAGGATGCGGGCTGATGACGTGTCGGCCAGTACCAGTGTGGATTGAGCGGCGGTGGCGCGGCTTGCGGCCTCCCAGTCGGGGCCGAGGACGCGGGTCGAGCCGCAATTGACGACCACCCGCGAGGCGCGCGTGCTCATTTCGAATGAAAGGCAACCGGCATGGGCGGCATGGCTGTAGCGGCCGGGCGGCGGCGGGCCGGTGTCGGCCACAATGTAAGTCTGGCCAGCGGCAAGGCGCTGATAGCCCGAATGGGGCGCGAAGCCGAAGGGGCGGCCCTTGGTGTCGTCATGGCTGAGAGCTGCGTCGATAGCGCCGTCGGGGCCTTCATTCGCCCCGTTGAAAAGCGCCAGCCGACCGTCGCCATGACGAAAGAAGCGCAGCATCGGCATCATCCGGTCGATGGCGTTGCGGATCGGTTCGGGCACTTCGATATTGCGCGCGGTCATGGCCTCGCGCAGCGAGATCAGATCGAGCGCTATTGAGAGAAGCGCTCCGGGGTTTCGACTGACATGCCCGCCATCGGCGAGAATTTGCTGGTCGAGTTCGCGGCAGACGAGCGTCAGGCCCTTGTCGAGGCGCTTTTGTCCCTCCGAAAGGCAGAGGCCGGAAAAGGCGAGGCCGACCGCAGCGGTAAAGCGCGGCTCGCCTGCCGGTGCGAGCGCTGCCGTGCGGGCGAGGTGGCGCGCCTGACGCGCCATGTTGCGCAGCAGCGTGGAGCGATAGATGAGGTCCGAGCCGTCGATGATCAGCGCCCCGTTCGACACCCAAGAGGCGAGCCGTCTGCCGACAACCTGCGGCCGCCAGGCGATGTCGTTCCAGTTTCCCGCCTCGACGATCCACCCGGCGACCAGCGTTTGCGCATAGGTGCGCGCGGCATCGCCACCCGCTGCCGTGAAATGCCGGAGCCAGGCGAAGCCATGCAGCTCCTCGCTCCACGTCTCGCTCGGCGCGGCAGCGTTGAAAGGCGTTGCGCCATCGGTGCGAACCTGACCGCCGGGCAGCGACCAGCGACCCTGAAAGAGCATGTCGGCTTTTTCAGCAAGGCCGGGGCGCAGGTCCTGGGGATAGAGCACCATCTGATCGGGCATGGGCCCGTGCAGAGATTGGCCGTAGAGCCAGCTTGCATAGGCGCGTGCCAGCGTCCGGTCGCGCAGGCGGGTGAGCGTGGCAAGGGTGAGGTCGATCGCCCGGTTGCCGGGCGGCATGGCGTAATAGGCCGGCGCCGGCTGTGCGTCGGCGATGGGCGCCATTATCTGCGGCGGGTCGAACTCGTCGTCCGTCATGGCCTTAACGCCGCCTTCCGGCGGGCTCCCGGCTCCAAAGGCGGTTCAAGCGTTTCCGCGAAGTGTCGCGATATTCTTTGCATAGGCGGCTTCCCCGCCTTTGAAAGTTGCAGTCCCGGCGACGAGCACGCTCGCGCCTGCCGCGATGGCGCGCGGCGCGGTTTCGAAATTGATGCCGCCATCGACTTCGAGTTCGATGGCGCGGCCCAGCGCATCGATCCGCTTGCGGATGGCTGCGATGCGCGCAAGCTGGCTTTCGATGAAGCTTTGTCCACCAAATCCGGGATTGACGCTCATCACCAGCACGAGGTCGATGTCGCCGATCAGCGGCTCAAGCAATTCAAGCGGCGTCGCCGGATTGAGGACGAGGCCGGGCTTTGCGCCTGCGGCACGGATCGCCTGAACGGTGCGATGGGGATGAGCCCCCGCTTCGGGATGAAATGAAATGATGTCCGCGCCAGCTTTGGCGAAAGCCTCGATATAGAGATCGACCGGCGAGATCATCAGATGCACGTCGAAGACCTTTGTCGTGTGCGGGCGCAGCGCCTTCACCACATCGGGGCCGATGGTGATGTTGGGTACGAAATGTCCATCCATCACGTCGATATGAATATAGTCGGCGCCTGCCTTGTCGATGGCGCGCACCTCCTCGCCGAGCCTGGCGAAATCCGAGGCAAGAATGGACGGGGCAATTTTGATTGACGGCTTGCCGGTCATTGGACCCTTGAGAACCTCGGAACCTTGAAGAAACCCGATATCGTCGGCCATAGCCGGTCACGACACTATATCTTGCTGAAAACATTGATTAACAGCTTGAATCTTCGCGTGCAAGATGAGACGAAGCGAAGCGGCAGGGGGTGTCGCGATAACCGTCGGGGGCGGAATGAGCGACGTTGTTGCGAGATATGGAGGGTTGCGCCTCAATTTCCGTCAACGCCTGACCTGGGCCGCGCATCTCTTCAAGGCGCTGGCCTATCAATACCACAAACCACTGGCAGGGCGTTTGCGGGCTTTGATCCCCTTGGATGGTGTGATTGTCGATGTTGGCGCGCATTCAGGTCAACATTCGAAACTCTTCGCGCAGATGGTGCCGCGCGGGAGCATCTATGCGTTCGAGCCGGGCGGCTATGCCAGGTCGATCCTGAAGATTGTGATCGGATTGCGGCGTCTTTCCAATGTGTCGCTGTTCGGCGTCGGCCTGTCCGATCGCCCGATGAACGAAACCTTGCACGTTCCATTGAAGCGAAGCGGGAGCATGGGGTTCGGCCTGTCTCACATGGGCGCAGGAACGAATGGGCGGGAGACAGTTTCGGAGGAAGTCGAACTGACGACGCTCGATATTTTTGCCCGCGAACAAAACCTCTCGCGCCTCGATTTCATCAAGGTCGATATTGAGGGCTGGGAGGCGCATTTTCTGCGCGGCGCGAAAGAGACGATTGCGCGTTTCCGCCCGTCCATTCTGATCGAGGTGGTGGAGCCGATCTTGCGGCGCGCCGGATCGACGCCCGCCGATGTCTTCAACGAAATTCTGCCGCTCGACTATCTGGTGTTCGAAACCCTGGAGCGTGAGGATTACAGCATGAAGCCCGTGCAGGGCCTGGGACGTGCGGGGGATTATCTTTTCGTGCCTAGAGAGCGCGCCGATCTCGTGGAGCGGAGTTGAGCGATCAGGCGGCTCTTTTGCGCGCCAATGCTTTCAGGCCGGGCTTCAGGTTCCACTCAAATTTGACGATGTCGAGGCCGTGTGCGTCGAGCAGCCGTCGCAACGTCTTTCGGCTGAAATAAACGATGTGCTCGGGCGGGCGAACTTCCACCCATGAGGCGAAGTCGGCGGGCACCCGCCAATGGCCGGCATCGGGCGTGGTTATATAGAGCAGCCCACCCGGCTTGATCCGCGCAGCAAGCGCGGCGCAATAGCTGTGCAGATGGGGCAGATGTTCGAAGACTTCGCTCGAATAGACGAAGTCGAAATCGCCCCATTCGGACGGCAGGCTCTCCATCTGTCCGGCGTGGTAGCGGCCTTGCGGAAAGAGCTGGCGGGCGCTCTCGATACTGTCATTGCCGACGTCGATGCCGTGCGCTTCAAGACCAAGAAGGCGAGCCGCCTCGACGCCGGTTCCAATATTGCAGCCAGCATCCAGAAAGCGCCGTCCGGGTGCCTGGCTTATATAGCGCGCGATGCGCCGTTTGGTCCGCGCGACCTTGGATGCGGTCTTGCTGGAATAAGCGGAGTTGGGTGCATAGGCGCCATAAAGCGCGTCCAGCTCTTCGGGCGTCGGTGTCGGATCTGCAAAGCGGATGCTGCAATCGTCGCATTCGACAATGCCATATCCGTTCTTCTGTCCGAGAACCTCGCGCTTCTCGCTCCCACAAAGAGGGCACGCCATTCCGCCCTCCTGTGCGTCAAGACCGCTCCTTATGACAAGATTTGTGTCACCGTGCAACGGCCGCTTCAGGCCGGCGTGTGGCTCAGTCGCGCGGCATAAAACCCGTCAAATCCGCCTTCGTCAGCGAGATGGCAGGGCAAGGTGCGCAAATCGCCTACCGGGCTGATTGCCTCTGTGAGGCCGCCGATTTCGGATGCCGCAATCGGCTTGCGCGAAAATTGTGGATGAGCTGCCAGAAAGGCGTCGATCTGCCTGGGCCCCTCTTGGGGCTCGAGCGAACAGGTGCAATAGATGAGCGTGCCGCCCGGCGCGAGAAGAGTGGCGGTCTGGGCCAGCAGGCGGGCTTGCAGCAAGGCCAGACGATCGCGGTCGGCGGGCGTTTTCAGATGCAGCACGTCGGGGTGGCGGCGCGCCGTGCCCGTCGCGGCGCAGGGCGCGTCGAGCAGGATGAAATCCCATTGGCGGCCCGGCGCAAAGCTTGTCGCGTCGGCGGTGATCACCTCGGCTGCAAGATTGAGGCGCGCGAGGTTTTGTGTGAGACGCAACAGGCGCGGAGCCGAGCGATCGAGCGCTGTGACGTTTGCGCCACGTGCGGCAAGCCATGCGGTCTTGCCACCCGGCGCGGCGCAAAGATCGAGCACGTCGCGGCCTCTGACATCACCAAGCAAGCGCGCGGGCAGGGCGGCGGCGGCGTCTTGCACCCACCACGCGCCTTCCTCAAAACCCTCGAGGTTTTCGATGCGGCCCGCTGAGGTGAGGCGCAGCGAGCCGGTCGGCAACAGCTTTGCGCCGAGGCGCTCGGCCCAGAGCTGCGCGTCGTCTTCATTCTTCACACTCAGATCGAGCGGCGGCTCGGCGAATTGCGCGCGGATAATCTGCCGCGTCTTGATCTCGCCATAGGTGCCGATCCAGCTCGTCCAGAGCCAGGGCGCGAGTGCGGCGCGCTCGGCATCTATGCCTTCGCGCAAGGTTGCTTCCTCGCGCAGCAGGCGGCGTAGCAACGCGTTGACCAATGATTTGAAGTGACGTGCGTCGGCATCGCGCGAAGCCGCTTCGACCGCGAGATCAACGGCAGCGTGGTGCTTGACGTCCAAAAACAGAATTTCGGCGATGGCAGTCCGCAGGATCGTCTGCGTGACCCCGGCGCTGCGCGGCAGTTTCTTGTCGAGCAGGCGTTTGATGATGAGGTCGATTTCTCCCAGATGGCGCAACGTCGTCGCGGCGATGGCGCGGGCAAAGCCGCGATCGGCGGGCGGGAGTTCGGACAGCGGCGCGCGTGCGGCCTCTTCGGCAAAAGCCTCATCCAGCGCGCGTTTCTGGGTCAGCACGGCAGCAACAAGGCGATGTGCGCCCTGCCTTGCGGCAAGGCCGGGATCGATCGTCTTGGGGTCGCTTGTCTTCGGGTCGTTGTTCTGGGGGCCGGTGTCGGTCATCCCGTGAGGTTAAAGCACAGGCGGCGGCTTCAGGCTACTTTAGTGGAGGGTTCTCTACCGGAGGCGGATGGATCAGCCCCAGGGTCGGCCTTGAGTGCGGCCAGCTTCGGCTGCGATCTCGCGCAGTCTTGCGATGCGGTTGGCGGTTGCCGGATGGGTCGAGAAAAGGTTGTCGCGCGCGCCGCCAAGCAGCGGATTGATGATGAACATATGCGCGGTCGCCGGATGCGTTTCGGCTGCCTCGTTCGGCACGCTATGCGCGGCGTTTTCGATTTTTTCGAGCGCTGAGGCAAGCCAGAGCGGACGGCCTGAAATTTCCGCACCCATCTTGTCGGCTTCATATTCGCGTGTGCGGCTGATTGCCATCTGCACGATGCCTGCCGCCATCGGCGCGAGTATCGCCAGCGCAATCGTGCCGATGATGCCGCCGCGTTCGCGATTGCCACCGAAGAAGAAAGCGAAATTGGCCAGCATCGAAATCGCACCTGCAAGCGTCGCCGTAATCGTCATGGTCAGCGTGTCGCGGTTCTTGATGTGGCTGAGTTCATGAGCAAGCACGCCTGCAAGCTCTTCGGAGGAAAGCGTTTCGAGAAGGCCCGACGTCACCGCGACGGCGGCGTTCTCCGGGTTGCGGCCCGTCGCGAAAGCATTGGGCTGCGGTTGGCGCATGATGTAGGTCGCGGGCATGGGAAGCCCGGCATTGTCGGCGAGCTGGCGGACGAGGCGCACATAATGCGGCGCGCTTGTCTCATCGACACGTTCGGCCCCGTGCATCGACAGGACCATCTTGTCGGAGTTCCAATAGGCAAAGAGGTTCATCGCCGCCGCGATAAAGAAGGCGATCATGGCGCCGGATGCGCCACCGATCAGATAGCCGAGCCCCATGAAAAGGGCGGTCATGGCGGCGAGGAGAATGGCGGTTCTGAAGCTGTTCATATCTCTTTCTACGTTCCGTCTTCTGCATTGCCCTGCGGCGTTTCTGGCGTTGCGGCGCCGCGCTCCATATATGTAGTGTGGTGAGATAGCTTCAAGCGAGCAAACGATGAGCGACAAAGGCGAGGCCAGTACCAGAATTTTGAGTCCGGCAGCGGAACGGGCGTTGGCCGAAGCCGCCGCGCGGCGCAAAGCCGCCGACGAGGCTCTCGCCGCCGCCCCGCGCCCGCGTGAGTTGAACGGACCAAAGGGCGCAAAAACTGGCGCGGAGCCGACGCGTTATGGTGACTGGGAAGTGAAGGGCATCGTTTCGGACTTTTAAGTCCGGGCTCGCTCTCGGTCGGGCTGGGAGATGCCTTTGGGTTTATCGTCGCTGCCGCCCGGCCCACTCAACACCTGGCTCTCGGTGCTGTTGCGGCTTGTCATTCTGACGATGCTGGGTGGAGCCGCCTGGTACGGGCTTCACGCCTTGCCGAATTCACTCAATCCATTTTCGCCTATCGAACTCACCGACGCGCCGAATGCGCTGACAAATGTGAAGCTGCGCATCTTGCAGCGGCGCTATGAAGCCTGCATCGCGACGATCCGCCGACGCGGCATCGACATAGAGCGAGATAGCATCGTCGCGAAAGACCCGAGCTGCGGCACCGATGAAGGCGTTCGCCTCAATCGCTCGCTGGTTTCCTATGGCGGCAGCGTCGAGGCGACTTGCGGTCTGATGGCGGCTTTGCTGATCTGGGAACGCCATGCCGTTCTGCCAGCGTCGCAACAGATACTCGGCAGCCCTGTCACGCGTGTCCGCACTTACGGAACTTACTCATGCCGTAATGTGAACCACGCCACTGGCGGAAAGCGCAGCGAACATGCGAGCGCCAATGCGATCGACATTGCCGGTTTCGACCTCGCCGATGGCCGCAAGATTTCGGTCGTGAAGGATTGGGACAAGGACACGGATGAGGGCCGTTTCCTCAGCGCAGTGCATGACGATGCTTGTGGCATTTTCAATGTGGTGCTGGGGCCGAAATTCAACAAGCTCCATGCCAACCACTTCCATTTTGATATGGGGATTTGGAGCAATTGCCGGTGAGCGCCGCGCCTGGCTCGTGCTAACGAAGATTGCTTCGGTTCAGGATTTTGCCCAGATGATTCGACACTTCCTTCTGCTCTCACTGATGCTCACCCTGTTCATCTCGCAGGATGCTCGGGCGGGGGAAGTCATTGAAGGGCCGGTGGCGGCAGAGGTCGTGCGCGTCATCGATGGCGATACGTTGAAGCTCAAGGTTCACATCTGGCTCGGGCAAACTGTCGAGGTCGATGTGCGTGTCGCAGGCATCGATGCG
>CAZLLB010000067.1:0-14563 GCA_964560165.1 uncultured Parvibaculum sp.
GCCTTCGCGGCCAACGCACCGTTTCTGGATGACGGTGCCGCCAATGCCGCCGTTCAGTCTATCGCGCTTCTTGCGTTGATGGCGCGCGGTGGCGTCATGCCGGATAAGGATGCCGCGCGAGACGCGCTCCGTTCGGGATGCCTTCAGGCAGCTCGCGACTATATCGAGGGAAATCTTCATCGCGCCGATCTCGCACCTACCACGGTCGCCGCAGCGCTCGGGATTTCGCTCCGGCAGTTGCATCTTCTCTTCGAGCCGAGCGGCACGAGTTTCACGCGCTGTCTCCTCGCGCGCCGCCTCGCCCGGATGCGCCGCCTTCTGGCCTCGCGTCCGCAAAGCACCGTACTCGATATTGCCTTCGCCTGCGGCTTTGAGAGCCCAAGCGTTTTCCATCGCGGTTTCCGTGCCGCCTATGGCATGACGCCGCGCGAATACAGGCAATCGCTTTCTCCCCACCATTGAGGCAATTGATGCTGCATTTTGCGCATTGCGGCACTGTCGCTTGCGCTGGGCGGCAGGAAAGCCCGCGCCATTACCGCCACTCTGCGAGCAACGAATCTTATCGCTCGGGGGTAGCAAATGTATTTTCGAAATGTGGGCGCGGCCGCGCTGATCGGCGCGCTGGTATCTTCCGGGTTTTTCCTTAGCGGCGCGGCACAGGCTGACGGGTTTCAGACCCTCGGCCTCCTGCCGGGCACCAGCTCCGCAAACGCCCGCGCGATAAGCGACAGCGGTCTCTTCGTTGTCGGGCGGGCGGACAGTAGCGACGACGAGGAGCATGGGTTCCTCTGGTCAGCGGGTGCTGGCATGGTGGCGATCGACGGTTTCCCTGCTGCCACCGACTATCTCTCTCCCGTCGGCGTCAGCGACAACGGTTCGGTGATCATCGGCAGCTTCGGCAGCTATAGTGGTGGCTCTAGCGGCTCATTCATCTGGACGAGTACGGATGGATGGCGCAATTTCGGCACTCTCGCAGGCGACCCTGGGCTTAGCGTAGAGAGTGTGTCCGGCGACGGGTCAACGGTCATCGGGAGCCATGATCTTGGCTTGATGATCAATGGTATTATTGTCTCTAGTGTGGCCTTCCGCTGGACGGCAGCCAATGGTCTCTCGGATCTTGGAGTGCTCCCCGGCATGAGCTTTCATTGGGCCACAAGTGTCAGCAGAGATGGGGCTGTCATTGCCGGTACGGCTCTGAGTTCTTCGTTCAATGGCGCCCGAACATGGCGCTGGACGGTGGCAACGGGCACAGTCTCTCTCGGCACGGTTGGAGATTTCCAGAGCGTCAGCGCGGGCGCAATGAGCGCTGATGGCAATGTTATTGTCGGCTCGCTCGCTAGCTCAAGCACTCTCGACGATCAATGGTATCGCTGGACGCAGGCTGGCGGCATGGTCGCTCTGGGCACCCCGGTGGGCAGTCACTACGTCAACGCCCCGGTGGGTGTCAGCCTCGACGGCTCGGTGATCGTTGGCACCGTTAGCTATTCTGGCGACTCTGTACCTGTTCGCTGGACCAGTGCGACGGGCTATAGGACCGTTGCGGATCTTCTGACAAGCAGTGGGGTTGATCTCCACGGCATATATCTGAACGATGTTGTGGGCCTCTCCAGCGACGGCACGGTGATCGCCGGCAATGGGAACGACTCGAACGGTAGGTCGCAAGCCTGGCTTGCCGTTTGTGCCTCGGCCTATTGCAATGCGCTTCTGTCGCACGAAGACACCACGCGATCGATCGCCGGTGTCGGTCTGGTGGGGCAGAGCACCAATGGCTTTGTCGGCAATGGTCTCAACTCACTTGGCGAAACCGCGCTTCAGCATCAGGCAGGTTCCTCACCGCTTTCCGTTTTTGGCTCGGGTTTCTACGACAGCGATCCGGTGGGCGCGGCGAGTGTCGGCGCGACATATGATCTCGGTACAGATCGTCTCGTCGGCATCTCAATCGGTGAATCCTATATCGACACGCCGATGCTTTACGACGGCGTCTCGCGTCTCTGGGGCACTTCGCTCGGCGCCTTCGTCGCCCAGAACCCGGATGAGGGCCTGCAGTGGCTCGCAAGCATCAGCGGCAGCTATTTCACCGGCGATATCAATCGCGCTTACGCCAACGGTGCCGCGCTCTCCAAGTCGCAAGGCGATGTCGATGGCAACGGCATCGGTGCGCAGCTCCGGGTCGGCTATTCGCTGCGTGCCCACGCCAGCGACGCGCTTCGGCTCACGCCTTTCGCCTCCTATGCGGCCGTGCGTTCGCATCTGGACGGCTACACCGAAAGTAACGGTGCAGCGCCTGCGTCCTTCAAGGATCAGACATATGAAAGCCAGACGCTCCGCCTCGGCAGCGATGCGAAGTGGAACTTCACGCCCGATACATGGGCCTTTGGCACGCTTGCCTGGGGCCATCGCCTCGATGACGTGACGAGCCAGACCGTCGGCGTCACCGGCACACTGGTCGGCACGAGCTTCGCACTCACCGCGCCCGTTGCCGACGCCGCTGAAAACTGGATCGAAACGACCGCTGGCCTGCGCATGCCGCTCGGCGATGCCGCCTCGTTGACGGCCTCGCTCACGGCCATCACACCGAGCGGTTATTCCACGACCTATCAGGCTCGTCTGGGTGTGGCTTACAACTTCTGACAGCAGCGATATCCGAACTGCGATCCCGGGCGGGGGCCTGGGATCGCATGGGGATCAAAGCGATCTCGCCGGCAGGGCGTGCAAGGATCAACGGGCTTCAGAGGCTTACGACCTATTAGACGCGGGCCTCATAGAGGACAGTTTAAAGAGCCGGAATTTTGCCTGCGGTGTACTGACTGCAATCATTCTGTATTCGGCCAATCCCTCGAATTGTCCTTGTGGAGATTGCCGCGTCATTTGTCTTTAATGTTTGGCATGAGCGCTTGACATAATTCCTCTCTAAAGCGCAAAATTCATTGTAGAAAATACTCCCGGGGGGGTGATTCAGTGAATTTGTTGAGATATTCGAGCGCTTGTACGCTCGTTGCAGCGTTTTTGACTCTTTCGAGCTTTGGCGCGCAGGCGGATGATTTTCGGAGTTTCAGCTTTCTGCCAGGCGATGATGGTGGTGCCGTTCGCGGATTGAGTGGCGATGGGCTTACCGTTATCGGCAGTTCCAATTTGGGCCTGTCGAGAATGGAAGCCTTTCGTTGGACTGCCAACGACGGCATTGAGGGACTTGGGTTTCTCGCAGGAGACATGAGCAGCGTGGCGACAGGGGCCTCTGCTGACGGCTCTGTCATCGTCGGCACCAGTTATTCGGGATTTCTTGTTGGCAATAAAGCTTTCCTATGGACTCAGGCAGGGGGCATGGTCGGGCTTGGGACTTTAGTTGGGGGAGCTGGTTCGACCGCGAGTGGCGTTTCCGCCGATGGGTTGGTTGTTGTTGGGCAGAGCGGATCGCTCGCTCACGGCCAAGGCGAGGCCTTTCGCTGGACAGCGGTAACCGGAATGGTTGGTCTCGGCGTGTTGCCCGGAACGCTATCGAGCCGTGCGAATGCAACCAACGCCGATGGTTCAGTTGTTGTTGGTGCGGGTGAGGTGGATCACGGAGGCTTTGTCTATACATCCACCGCGATACGTTGGACGCAGGCAGGGGGCATGGTCGATCTCGGCACCTTGGCTGGGTTCACAGAGACTGAAGCTTATGCGGTAAGTGCGGATGGTTCGACTGTTGTTGGCGAAGCCAATAGCGGTCTTTTTACCGCCAGCGAAGCGTTCATTTGGACTCAATCTGGTGGCATGATGGGGCTCGGTCGTGTTGGTGGGATACACAGTTCCGCGAGAGCGATTAGCGCCGATGGTTCCGTGGTTGTGGGGAGCAGCACGACTAGCAACAATACCCTAGGAGAGGCCTTTCGCTGGACTGCGGCGTCCGGCATGAAATCATTGGCTGATCTGCTGGCGGAAGGCGGGGTAAATCTGGGCTCCAACATTTTGTATTCAGCGACAGGTGTATCAGCTGATGGTAGGGTGATCGCCGGTTCGGGCTTCGGTAGCAACAACTGGATTGCGATTTGTAATTCGGCTCTTTGCACCGGCCTCGTCACGCCCGAGAACATCGCAGCGTCTTTCTCCAATGTCGGAGCGGTTGCGCAGACCACCAACGCCTATGTCGGCGGCCAGCTCGCGTCCCTTACCGACGTGGCAACGCAGCACAAGGAAGGCCCGACGCCGCTTTCTGTTTTCGGCTCAGGATTCTACGACAGCGATCCGGTGGGCGCGGCGAATATTGGCGCGACGTTTGATCTCGGCGGCGGTCTCGTTATTGGCGGAACGCTTGGCGAGAGTCTCGTCGAAACGCCGATGCTCTATGACGGTTCGTCCCGGGTCTGGGGCACCTCGCTTGGCGCTTTCATCGCCTCCAATCCCGATCAGGGTTTCCAGTGGCTCGTTGGCGCCAACGCTTCTTATCTCGATGGCAGCATCGATCGCCAATATATCAATGGTGTTTCGATTTCAGAATCATCCGGCGATGTGAAGGGTAACGGCATCGGTGCCGTTGCGCGTGTCGGCTATTCCTTCAATGCCGCCGAGCGGGTCAGGTTAACGCCCTTTGCCTCGTTCACTTTGAGCCGGGCGCATATTGATGGGTACACGGAGAACAATGGGCCGGTGCCTGCGCAGTTCGACGACATCGACGATACAGCGCGGACGCTCCGTCTCGGCAGTGACGCGCGCTACAGCTTCTCAGCCGATACATGGACATGGGGCACGCTTGCCTGGGCTCATCGCGTTGACGATGCACAGACGACGGACATCACAGGCATGCTGGTTAGCGCATTGCCGATGACCACGCCGGGTGTCGAGGTTGCGGAGAACTGGGCGGAAGCCACGGCTGGTGTGCGGCTACCCCTCAGCGAGCGGGCGTCTTTCACTGCGTCTGTTACGGCCGTCATACCCGACGGTTATTCTACGACCTTTCAGGCACGTCTGGGTGTGGCCTACGCATTCTGACAGAGGCAACAGCATACATATTACCGCCCCGGGCTGCTTGCCCGGGATCGCTTAGTATTTAAGCGATCTCATAATCCTCAAGCACGGGCGCGCTCATATCTGCCTTGAACTTCTCGAACGTCCAGGGCCATGAGGCCACATGGCCGTGCTTGTTGATGTACCAGCTCTTGCAGCCCGAGGCCCAAACTGTGTCGGGCATCTTCGCCATCACCGCATCGTTGAACGCGCGCAGCGCCTCGCGGCGTGGGGCGACTTCACGAGCCTCGCCACGACGAAGCAATTCGATGAGCTGCAATGAATAGCCAAATTGCAGTTCCGCGGTTTGCAGCCACGAGAAATTTCCAACCGGGCTGTTCGGGCCGCCGATCATGAACCAGTTCGGAAAATCGGGAATGGTGACGGCGAGATAGGCTTCCTGCGCCTCTGCCCATGCCACGTCGAGGCGCTGGCCCCTACGGCCTGTCACTTTCATCGGCGACATGATCTTGTGTGCGTCGAAGCCTGTCGCCAGCACCAGCACGTCAAGCTCATGCAGGCGTCCATCCGCTGTGCGTATGCCGGCGGCCTCAATGCGGGAGATGGCCTCCGTCACCAGCTCCGCATTGGGCTTCTGGATTGCCTGATAGAAATTGCCCGACATGATCAGCCGCTTGCAGCCGACCTTGTAGTCGGGCGTCAGCTTCGCACGCAATTCGGCATCAGCCACAAGCTCCAGATGCTCGCGGCAATAGCGCTCAAGTGAGGCATAGGCGCGCGGGTTTTCACCCACGACGGCGGCGGCGAATTTCGAGGTTTGCTCCAGCGAGAGGCGTTCATATTCTTCTTCGACCAGAGCCGGATTGGCGCGATAGGCTTCGCGCTGTTCTTCCGGTATCGGATCATTGGCCAGCGGCAATATCCATTGCGGTGTGCGCTGGAAAAGCGAGAGCTGTGCCACCTCGTCGATGATCGCACCGGTGATCTGCGTTGCCGTCGAGCCGGTGCCGATGACGCCGACGCGCTTGCCCTTCAGCGAAAAATTCTCCGGCCAGCGCGCTGTGTGGAATGCCTCGCCCGCGAATGTGTCGAGCCCGTCGATGTCGGGCAGCGCCGGGTGGTGCAGCACGCCCGCCGCCGCCAGCACCGCATCGAAGCGGCCCTCATCGCCTTTGGATGTAACGATGCGCCATTGGCCCTCCGCAAAATCGGCGCTCAGCACTTCGTGTCCATATTTGATGTCGCGTTCGAGATCGTGCTTGCGCGCCACGTCTTTCAGATAGTCGAGAATTTCCGGCCCCGGCGCGCAGACATGGCTCCATTCGGCATTGGGTGCGAAGGAATAGCGATAGGCGAGGGAAGGCACATCGCAGGTCAGGCCCGGATAGCGGTTTTCGCGCCATGTTCCGCCGAGCGTGTCGGCCTTCTCAAAAATCGTGACGTCATGGATGCCCGCCTCGCGCAGCTTGATCAGCGCCATCAAGCCAGATGCGCCTGCGCCGATAATGGCGATTTTCATGTGTTTCTCGGCCATGCGACCTCCCGATTTTCTTTCTTTTCAGTATGCCGACATCGCCTCGATGCGTCGAATTTCTTCCCCGACGATGGGAAACAGCCTGTATGATATCCGCACAAACCCGCCCTTTTTCTCCGCCAACGCATAGTCCTCATGGGCCTGACAGCCGATCAAATCGCCCGCCATTGCCACATGATCCCCCATCTCCGCCAACAAGCCCGGACGTTGGTGGAAATCTATGATGGCAATCCGCGCTTGTCGGCGGTCTTTGCCACCCAGCAGCGCTGGCTGATGGCCCATATCGCGCTGGCGCTTTATTTTCGGCGCGACGCGAGCGATCTCCGGCGCGGTTTCACTGTCGCGCAGTTTATTGAGAAGGTCAGGGGCCATGCTGTCGCCAGCCGCAACACGGCGGATGCCTTCGCCCAGGAAATGCTCAAGTACCATTTCATCCGCAACCTGCCGAGCGGGATAGACCGGCGAACCCACCCGGTGGAGATGACGGAAACAAGCCTCGACGCGATCGCCGCATGGATCGCGCTTCACCTTGCCACGCTTGACGGGATGGATGGCGGCGACAGGGCGGCGGCATTTGCCAAAGACCCCGAAGCTGCTGGCAAGCTCGAACCGCTGATTGCCGAAGGTCTTCTGACGCGCCAAACCATACGTGAGCCGTCAGGCACGTTCTCGCTCTTTGCGTGGTTGGACAAGGGCGGGGTCGTCATGGAGCGGATCATTTCCGGCATCGCAGACGTCGCTGATGATGTGGAGCATATCCCCACCGAAGTCGCATCCGTCACCGAGATAGCGCAATGGCTCGGTCTTTCGCGCACGCATCTCGTCCGCAAGCTCAAGGAGGCGGAAGCCATGGACAGCATCGGCTGGAGCGGCAAGCGGAACCAGTCGGCCATGTGGGTGTCGCGCGGCTTTCTGCAAGAGATCGTTGTGGCGCAGGCAACAAAGCTCGCTGTCATAGATGCTGCTTTCGAGGCTTCGCATCTTTGACCCAAAGGGCGCGGTTTCATTGTGAAGCCTGAAATATCTCCCCAATAATAGTCAGTTTTCTGACGGTCATCGGAATTGACCCCTTTGGTGGCGGACCATAATGTCCGCTTAATCGCCGGGGGCACAACTTCTTCCGAACGTAAAATTCTAGAACAAAAAGCATCGACAGCGACGGGGCGTGGGCGCCGCCGCCTGCAGAGTCTTGTTTTGTGCAAGGCGGTGCGAATGGTGGGGCGCGACAAATGAATACGCAAAAATCCTTCAGCGCGGCGCGCAGGCGCGTCAGCTTGCGGGCGGCCTTGATGGTCACCACGGCGCTTACCGCATCTGCCTTTGCCGCGACACCAGTGCTCGCCGCTGATTGGACCGTCACAATTGGCGATTGGTTCAATCCCGCCAATTGGAGCACTGGCGTTCCTTCCTCGAGCGACAACGTACACGTCCGTGATGGCGGCACCGCGCGCATCCAAGCGCCTGGTGCAGTTTCGGGTGATAGTACTATAGGTGAATCCATGAGCGGGGCCGTCAGGGTAGAAGGGGGGGGTGCGACCTGGACTACCAATCAGGGTATCTATGTTGGCTATACGGGACATGGCACGTTGGACATCGCGAGCGGCGCTGTTGTGACAAGCAATGACGGGATTATTGCGCTTACCGGCTCCGCCACGGGCGTCGCGACTATCGATGGTGCGGGTTCGACCTGGAACGCGAATAATTTTACGGTGGCAAGTAGCGGAAGCGGAACGCTTCTCATCTCGAATGGAGGAGCCGTCAACGCTTCGACCAGCGCTATCGGATTTGCCTCCGGAGCGAGCGGCCTGGCCAGTATCGATGGAGCGGGTTCGACATGGCATACCAATTATTATTTTTACCTGGGCTATGGCGGCGAAGGCACATTGGCCATTAGCGGTGGTGCCGCTGTGGACAACCAATATGCCTTTGTCGGCCTCAACGCTGGTGGCGAGGGGCACGCGATGGTGGAAGGTGCAGGTTCCACTTGGAACACCACTGAGGACCTCCATGTCGGGAGTGGTGGTCAAGGCACGCTTGCCATTGCCAACGGCGGTAGCGTGAGTGATGCCACCGGCACCATCGGCAGCCTGGCTGGAAGCACTGGCACCGTCACTGTGGATGGTGTGGGTTCCACATGGCACAACGATCGGAACCTTGATGTGGGCGGTGGCGGTGATGGCACATTGACCATTAGCGGGGGTGCCGCTGTGAACGACTCGACCGCCAGCGTCGCCAATGAAGCCGGGAGCGTAGGCCATGCTTCGGTGGATGGCGCAGGTTCCAGTTGGAATAATTCTACCTACGTCGTAGTTGGCATTTTCGGTCATGGCACGCTCGATATTACCAATGGCGGCGCCGTCAACACTATGTACGGCTCAATCGGCCAGGAGACCGATAGCCTCGGGACCGTCACCGTGAATGGTGCGGGCTCTACATGGGCTGCCAGTGAGAATCTCACTATCGGTTATCGCGGTCAGAGCACGCTTGCCATCACAGGCGGCGGGTCGGCGACCGACAAAGGCGGAATCATCGGCGCTCAGGATGGCGGCGTCGGTACCGTCACCGTGGATGGTGTGGGATCCACATGGGCCAACAGCAACGATCTCACAATCGGTGACTACGGTGAAGGCACACTCCACATTAAAAACGGCGGCACCGTCAGCGACACTAACGGTAATATCGCCAATGAGTATAGTGGAATCGGAACCGTAACGGTGGATGGTGCAGGTTCCTCTTGGGTCAATAGCGATGCACTCAATATCGGTAAAGACGGAGGTAACGGCACGCTCGGCATTACCAACGGGGGCTCAGTCAGCGACGCCTACGGAGTAATTGGCAAATCGAATGAGAGCACTGGAGCTGTCACCGTGGATGGTGTGGGGTCCACATGGGCCACCAGCGAAGCGCTCATTGTTGGCGATGGCCGTCACAGTGTTGGCACCCTCAACATCACTGGCGGCGCAACGGTGAGCGATACCTCCGGCACCGTCGGCAATCAGACTAGCAGCACTGGCACCGTCACCGTGAATGGTGTGGGTTCCACATGGACCAATAGTGGCAGTCTCGATATCGGCTTTTTTGGTGTTGGTACACTCGACATCACCGGCGGCGGGATGGTGAGTAGTGCCTCCACCATCACCATCGGCAATTGGGCTGGAAGCACTGGCACCGTCACGGTGGATGGCGTGGGTTCCGCGTTGGCCAACACTGGCGAAATTTATGTCGGCAATATTGGCGACGGCACGCTCACGATTACCGACGGCGCGGCCGTCAGCGATATGAATGGCTATATTGGCTGGGCTGGGGGCACCGGGGGTGTCACCGTGAATGGCGTCGGCTCGACATGGACCAACACCGGCAGAATTAATGTCGGCACGGGCGCGCTGAGTATTAACAACGGTGGTGTCGTAAATGTCGTTAGTTTGTTCACCGGTATCAATCCAGGAGCTTCTGCAACTATCACAGTTGATGGATCTGGCTCATCATTGAGTGGTGGTGGCGACCTTAATCTTGGATATTCTGGCGCCGCGTCATTGACGGTTTCCAATGGCGCGAATGCAAGTTTCAATTCGATTTATGTCGCCACAGATTATGGCTCTTCAAGCGCGATCAACGTCGGCGCAGCCGCAGGCGCATCGGCCGTCGCGGCCGGGACGCTTGACGTTGATCGCATCCTGTTCGGTGCCGGTGCAGGTACGCTCATCTTTAATCATACGAATACAGACTATAATTTCAGCGCCAAATTGGCTCGCGCGGGTGCCATACGCCAGATCGGCAGCGGCAGCACAATACTTTCAGGCGACAGCACCGATTTCACCGGTACAACTTCGGTTGAAGGCGGCGCACTGATCGTCAACGGGACGCTCGGCGGTACGTTGAGTGTCGGTGCGGCGCGGCTCGGCGGGGTGGGCACGGTCCGCAATGTCACGCTTGGCAACGGCTCGATCATCGCGCCGGGCAATTCGGTGGGCACGCTGAATGTTGCGGGTGATCTGACATTTGGCGCAGGTTCGACCTATCAAGTCGATGTCGATCCCGACCATGGCACCAATGATCTTATCCATGTTGCGGGGGCAGCCTATCTCAACAATGCAGCGGTTGAGCATGTGGGCACGATTGGCAATTATCCGTGGTACGCGATACGAACCATTCTTACCGCTGATGATGGCGTCAACGGTACCTTTGGTTCTGTCACCTCCAACTATGCGTTTTTGACGCCGAGCCTCAGCTATGACGCGCAAAATGTGCGCATGACGCTTCTGCGCAACGACATCACCTTCACAAGTGTTGCAGGTTCACCAAATCAGTCCGGGGTTGCCGGTGCGGCGAGCGCGTTGGGTTTGGGCAATCCGATCTATGATCAAATCATGTTGATGACCGCCGATGAGGCGCGGACTGCTTTTAATGCGCTTTCAGGCGAGGCTTACGGCAGCACGGGTAGCGCAGCCATCGGTTCTGTGCAGCAGATACGCAGTGTACTGCAAGCCCGCATGCAGATGTTTTCTGGCAACTCGCAAAACGCCTCTGGCGGTGTGCAGGTCGCCTCGTTGGGCGACTTCGTCCCGTCGGCTGCTGCATTTGCAGGTGATGACGCCGCGGTCTGGGGCCAGGTCTTTGGAACTAAAGGCGTGAATGACGCGAGCGCCAATGCGGCAAAACTCGATCGCCGTTCATCGGGCTTTCTCGGTGGTGCAGACAGGTCGGTCGGTGAGGTAAGCCGCATCGGCGTGGCGCTTGGTTATAGTCGCTCCGATTTCGATGTTTCGGCGCGCTCATCCTCCGGCGATAGCGATAATTTTCATGTCGCTGGCTATGCCGCGACAAAGCTCGGAGCCATCGATCTCGGCTCCACGCTCAGCTACAGCTTTGGCCGGGCTGAAGCGAAGCGCAATGTCATCGTCGGTGGACTGACGAACAACCTCTCTGCCGAATATAATACGCATACCTTTCAGGCTTCAGTGGAGGCCGGAACGGATATTGGCCTGCGGTCGGTTGTGCTTACGCCATTTGCCGGTCTGGCAGCGACCTATGTCCGAACCGATAGTTTCACGGAGACAGGTGGGCCAGCCGCACTCGCGATTTCTGCGTCGGAAAACACCACGGGCACTTCGTCTCTGGGTCTGCGTATCAGCCATCAGGCTGGCAAGGTCACGCTCACAGGTTCGTCGGCCTGGCACCACAGCTTTGGCGATATTGATCCTACCTCGCGCGTGGCTTTTGCCTCTACTCCTGCGGCAAGCTTTGCTGTTCGTGGCGCACCTGTTTCGGAGGATGCGCTGGCCGTTGATGCAAGGATCAATCTGGCGCTTACGGATTCGACGACTCTTTCATTCGGCTATGCAGGTGAATTCGCCTCCGATGCGCGCGATCAGGGATTGAGGAGCGAGATCAGGGTGAAGTTCTAAGGATGAACTCAACTCAGCCGAACACGCCCCCGAATGTTTTCTTCATCGCCACGTCCACATCTTCCATCGTCGCAGTGATGCCAAGGTCCGCAAGGCTCGTCACGCCATGTTGCGAGATGCCGCAAGGCACGATCCCGTCGAAGTGGTCGAGCACCGGATCGACATTCAGGCTGACGCCGTGAAACGTCACCCATTTGCGAACGCGCACGCCGATGGCGGCGATCTTATCCTCGCGTCCGACGCCCTTGTCGGGTCTGCGCACCCATACGCCGACGCGGCCTTCGCGCAGCTCGCCCGTCACGCCGAATTCGGCCAGCGTCGCGATCAGCCAGCGTTCGAGATCTTCGACATATTTGCGCACATCCTGTCCCCGCTTTCTGAGGTCGAGCATCACATAGCCGACCCGCTGTCCGGGGCCGTGATAGGTGTACTGGCCGCCGCGCCCGGTTTTGAAAACCGGGAAGCGATCGGGGGATAATAAATCTTTATCGTCGGCGCTGGTGCCCGCCGTGTAGAGCGGCGGGTGCTCAAGTAGCCAGACAAGTTCGCAGGCGTCTCGCTCGACAATGCCGACAACTTTTCGTTCCATTTCGGCAACGGCGTCGGCATAGGCAACTGGCGCATCCGAGATGCGCCATTCGACTGCGCGCGGCAGTTTATGCCCGGATTGCAAAAGCGGGTCGGGGAGGGGAGATGTCTTAACCATGGCGTAACTCTAACATGCGACCTTCCTCAAATCGTCTAGTTGCGTGAGGTCTATGTGGGGGCCCAATTGAACGCCGTCAGTTCCGTTTTCGTCGAAATATCCGTTGTGCTCGGCCGGACCAACTTGCCGATCCATCAGCTATTGAAAATGGGTCGCGGCGCGGTCATCGAACTCGACGCCAATGCGGATGATGAAGTTTGGCTTCTCGCCAACAATATCCCCATCGCGCGCGGCCAGATCGTTGTGCAGGGCGATAAGATCGCTATTTCAATCACTTCCACGGTTCGCGCCCCGGATTGAAGAGCGGGAGGGGGGCTCTCCCCCGGCCACGCCTTGTCTCTATTTTACATTACAAAGATGATATTATAAGAGAAATACGTTCAGATATTGAATTATCTGGATTGCTGGCCTATTTCTACGGGGATTAGTTACGCTATCCCACGGATTCTCCCATTCCGTCAGGAGTCTGGATGTACCCGATCGTGCTCGATCTCACGGCCCTCAAGGTCGTGCTGGTCGGAGACGGCGAGGCGGTTCTCAAGCGTCTTGCGCTTCTGGATGCCTCAGGCGACGCCTCAGGCGTCGCGGTTTATTCGGCTTCTCCCAGTGCTGCTCTTTGCGAGCGCGCCGGTAAGAGGCTTTTGGGAGAGAGACCCACGGGCGAGGCGCTGAAGGCCGCGCAGCTCGTGTTTATCGCGGGTCTGAGCGAAGCGGAAAGCGCCGCAATCGCGCAGATCGCGCGCGAGGCGGGACGACTGGTGAATACCGAGGACATGAAGCCGCTCTGCGACTTCCATGTGCCCTCGACGGTGAGGCGGGGAGATCTCGTGCTGACGGTTTCGACCGGCGGCAAGTCTCCGGGTCTCGCCAGGCGGCTCCGCCGTCATATCGAGGCGCTGTTCGGCCCGGAATGGGGCGGGCGGCTGGATGAACTGGCGAAATTGCGCGACGACTGGCGCCGCCAGCAGGTGGGTATGTCCGAAATCGGACGCCGCACCGAGACTTATGTCGAGGAAAAGGGCTGGCTCCCATGACCGTTCTGCAACTCAAGAGCCACGAAGGCCGCGCCGCCGCAATGGATGCGCCGACGGTTCTGTCGCCGCGACTCACATCGCTTCGCACCTCTTATCCCGATCTTGTCGGGCCGGAATTGCTTGAGGCGATGATAAAGACCGAATTTCCGGGCAAGATCGCCGTCGTTTCTTCCTTCGGTTCGGAATCCGCTGTGCTTTTGCACATGGTCGCCGAAATCGACCCGACCACGCCGATCATCTTTCTGAATACCGGCAAACTGTTCGGCGAAACGCTGCGTTATCGTGATCGGCTTCAGGAGCGCCTCGGCCTCACCGATGTCCGCGCCGCCGGTCCCCATCCCTCTGATCTGCTGGCCAAAGACCCCAATGGCGGGCTCTGGAACTCTAATCCCGATGCCTGCTGCTTCGTGCGCAAGGTTTTGCCGCTGGAGCGTGCATTGCAGGGATTTTCCGCGTCGATCACGGGGCGCAAGCGCTTCCAGACCAATGCGCGTTCCGCCATGCACCCGATTGAGGAAGAGGCCGTGCGCGGCACCGGCGCGCTGGGCAGCGTCGCTCCGGGGTCGCTTGGCACCCGTTTCAAGATCAATCCGCTGGCCTTTTTCGGCCAGCCCGAGCTTGAGGCCTATACCGAGGCTCACAGGCTTCCCCGCCACCCGCTGGTCAAGGACGGCTACCTGTCCATCGGCTGCATGCCCTGCACGGAGCGTGTGCCCGAAGGCGGCAGCTACCGCGACGGGCGCTGGGTCGGCAAGGACAAGGACGAATGCGGCATCCATGTCCCGGTCAATCTCGACGGTGACGGAATCTAAAGACGTTTCTTTGCAATTTGCAGCTTGAGGTGCCGACGCGGATTTGTTACATCGGCGCGTCCTAAGGACATGCGCGGTCGTGGCGGAATTGGTAGACGCGCAGCGTTGAGGTCGCTGTGGGGCAACCC
>CAZLLB010000068.1:0-14143 GCA_964560165.1 uncultured Parvibaculum sp.
CCGATCCGAAGGACGGCGAGACGCTGATCGGGTTGTCGGCGGCGGGGCTGGTAGAAGATTACCGGGCGTTTCTGGCGAGTTGAGCTTGTTTCTTGATATTTCTTGACATAAATTGATATTTCAAGAAATCCATGATGGAGCGCCCAATGACCGCTCGAGAGAAATTCGCGACGCAAGCCGATCCGGAATTGCTTGCCCAGATGCGGGAGCTGGCAAAAACGGAAGGACGGCAGTTTCAATCGCTGGTCGAAGAAGCCTTTCGCACATATCTCGCGGACAAGCAGGGCGAGCGCCCGCGCGAAAATGTCATGGCGCATTTTCGCAACAGCGTTCGGCGCAACGCCGAGCTTTATAAGCGTCTCGCGAAATAAATAGCGCATGCCCGACTATCTGACGCTGGTCGAAGTTCTCGCCATTCATGAAGAGTTGATCGATCTCTATGGCGGTGCGCATGGCGTACGCGACATGGGTTCGCTTGAGTCCGCTTTGTTCCGTCCACAGACGGGATATTATGATGACGTGATTGCGGAAGCGGCGGCGTTGCTCGAAAGCCTGGCCGTCAACCATCCCTTCATCGACGGCAATAAGCGCATCGCCTTCGCGGTTGCCGATGTCTATCTACGTCTCAACGGTTATGTTTTCGACGGTGATCCGATCGAGGCCTATGGCTTCATGATTGGTTTGTTCGAAAATGGTGCCTTTCGTTTCGAGCAGCTTGAGCCGTGGCTCAGAGAAAACTCGAAGCGCACCTAGCCGATATGGCTGATGGCTCCAGAGCTTCAATCGGTTCATTCACAGGTTGGCGCTTTCGCGAGCCCGCCCATCTTGCAGATCAGTTTCCATTCCGCGTCGCGCACCGGCTGCACGGAGAGGCGCGACATGCGCATCAGCATGGATTCAGCGAGTTTCGGTTCGGCTTTGACGGCTGCGAGCGTCACGGGTTTCGGCATGTCCTCGACGGCTTCGATGATGACGAGGCCGAACTTGCCTGTCTCGTCGGTCGGATCGGGGCGATGCTCGCCGATGACGCGGACGATGCCGACGATCTCTTTTCCCTCCACCGAATGATAGAAGAAACCAAGGTCGCCCTTCTTCATCGCCTTCATATTGTTGTTGGCTTGATGATTGCGCACGCCTGTCCAGGGTTCGCCCTTCGCGCCTTTCTTTTTCTGATCGTCCCACGACCAGGCGGCGGGCTCGGATTTGTAAAGCCAATAAGCCATGTGTGCCGCTCCTATTTCGTGCCGAGCGTCCATTTCCAGGCGCGGACTTCGACGCGCTGGAAAAGGCCGGCCTTGTTGTAGGGATCTTCCGCGATCAGCTTTTCGGCGGCGGCGCGATCGGCGACTTCGACAATCAGCATACTGCCATTCATCACCGTGCCGTCATCGCTCGAGAAAGGGCCGCCGATTTTTGCGCAACCGGCATCGGCCCAATATTTCAGGTGAGCTTCGCGATTGGCGAGGCGGAGGGGCAGGCTGTCGGGCTTGTCGAGGCCGGTGAGGCAAAAGAGCATATTCGTCTCCAGAGATGAGAAGCGTCAGATTTCGCTTTTGAAGGGGCGGGTGAGAAGGGCGGCGATGGCTTCATCAATATCGGCTTTGCCGGTGACTATCGAGGCGACCGCTTGCGAGATCGGCATCTCGACGTTGAGCGTGGCGGCAAGATCGACAACGGCTGTGGCCGAGTGAACGCCTTCCGTGACGGCGGAGCGCGCACCCAGAATTTCGGTGAGCGATTTGCCTTGCCCGAGCGCGAGACCGAGCGACATGTTGCGCGATTGCGGTGAATTGCAGGTCAGCACCAGATCGCCCAGGCCTGAGAGACCGGCGAGCGTTTCGGCGCGCGCGCCGAGCGCAAGGCCGAGACGTGTCATTTCAGCAAAGCCGCGCGTGGTGAGAGCGGCGCGCGCCGAGGCCCCGAGTTTTTTTCCCTCGACGATGCCGCAAGCGATGGCGAGCACGTTCTTTACGGCGCCGCCAATTTCCGCGCCGATGAGATCGGACGAATAGTAAGGCCGAAAAGTCGGGATGCCGATGGCCGCCATCAGCGCTGTCGCAAGGCTTTCATCGGCGCAGGCAAATGTCACCGCGGTCGGTAAGCCCCGCGCGACTTCGGCGGCAAAGCTTGGGCCGGAGAGAACTGCGGGGATCGCTTTCGGCAGCGCCTCGCTGAGCACATCGGTCAGGAGTTTATGTGTGCCTTGCTCCACGCCTTTGGCGCAAAGCAGAACCGGCGTCCCGGCTTTGAGCGTCGGCGCAAGCCCGGCGCAGACGGCGCGCATGTGCTGAGCGGGCGTCACCATCAGCAAGGCATCGGCATGAGCAAGCTCGTCGAGCGCATTGGTTGCGCGGATGGCTGGGTCGAGCGTGATACCGGGCAGGAAGGCTGCATTTTCGTGGCGCGTATTGACGGCTTCGACAACTTCGCTTTCGCGAGCCCAAAGCGTCACGTTTCGCGCTTTACCAGCGCCTGCCCGCGCGCAAACTTGCGCCAGCGCCGTGCCCCAGGCTCCCCCGCCTATGACGCCGATATGCTCGAACTCCCGCATTGTTCTGCTGCACCTGCTAACGATTGAACGATTCGTTGATTATTCACCCGGCCCGCCTACAATCATCTGTATGACCGTAACAGACGACACGCGCCAGAAAATCATAGACGCCGCCAGGCAGCGTTTCGCTCATTACGGCTATGGCAAAACGACCATGGCCGATCTTGCGGAAGATTGCGCGATGTCGCCCGGCAATCTCTATCGTTATTTTCCTGGCAAACTCGACATTGCCGAGGAAATCGCGCGGGAAGCCTCGATCCGCACCTCAGAGGAATTGTCGCATATCCTCAGCAGGCCGGGTCGCAATGCCGCCGAGCGTCTGCATGATTTTCTGTTTCAGGACTTGCGCGAGACCTTCCAGACACTGGAGCGCGACCCGAAACTCGTCGAGATGGCCCAGATCATCACTGCCGAGCGACCGCATTTCCATAATGAAGGTCTGACGCGCGAGCGCGAAGTTCTACGGCGCATCCTCGAGTATGGGAATGTCTCGGAAGAGTTCTCGGTCGCCGATCCCGAATACATCGCGGAGATGATCCAGTCCGCGACGTTGAAGTTCAGCTATCCGCAGCTTTTCACCCGTCTGCCGCTTGAGCGGCTGGAGCGTGAGCTGGAGGGCGTCTATCAGATTTTGATCGCCGGGCTCAGGTCTGGTGTGTCGATCTCCGACCCGCAACCACATCTTGTGGAAGGCTGAGATTCTAAAATCTCGCTGCCGCAATAAATTCATACATATCTGCAAAAATACGATAAGATATTGATATTCAACAAATATCTTGTCTTATCGAGTCTTCATGTGTTGCATTGCAGCAACTCCAAACCTAAAGGATAAATATTTTTCATTTCATTCATTGTTTTTTCTTCATGGTGCTCCTAAATCCCCCTTGCCGATGGGAACCCCCTCCCCAACGGCCTGGATTGAAGGAGACCCGCCATGACCTATGCAGTCGATAAATTCGCTCCCGTCGCCGCGATCACGCTCTTCGTCGGCTACGCCGCAGTGCTGCTCGTTCAGGTCGTGCTGCAATTCGCGGCCTGATCACTCCCCGAAATTGGGCGCCGTCCAGACCGAAGCCGGACAGCAGCGCCCCAAGACCATGAGAAGGATATTTGCCATGAAGTTCATTCGTAATGGAGCGCCTCGTTTCGAAGCCATCACGTTGCGGCTTGTCACAGTGGTGCTCGGGGCCTACGCCCTGGCGCTTTTCGCGCAAACAGCAGGCGTTTTCACCATCGCCTGATGTCACCAGATCGTTCGTCGGGCATCCTCCCCCTCCCCGCCCGGCGATCGCAAAGGCTCTTCAGAGGGCCTTCCCTTAACCCCGGCGCTCCTCCCCATCAGGCGCCGGGGTTTTTTTATGCCGACGGGGAATGCATCGCTCAGCGCTAATCAGGCTTTGACGCCTGCACCGCGGGCCGGTTTGGCGTCGGGGTCGAGCGGCCAGCGGGCCAGCGGGCTTGTCTTCAGGCTGTCGGTCAGGCCCAGCGCCAATCTCTCCGCGCCCGCCCATGCGATCATTGCGCCATTATCCGTGCAGAGCCGGGGGGGCGGTACGATCAGTTCATAGCCGTGCGAATCTGCCGCCGCCTTCAGCCGCGCGCGCAAGGCGATGTTGGAGGCAACGCCACCGGCGACCACAAGTCGGCGCGCATCGTCGCAGACAAGTGCTTCTGCCATATGCATTGCATTGATCGTACGGTCGGCCAGCACGTCGCCTGCCGCCAATTGAAAAGCGGCGGCGATGTCGGCCCGCGTCTGGTGATCGAGGTTGGTTTGCGCTGCCGCGAGTTGGCGCACAGCCGTCTTCAATCCTGAAAAGGAAAAATCGCAGCCGGGTTTCCCCATCAGCGGTCGCGGCAGCGCGAAGCGTTGGGGATTCCCCTCGTGGGCGATTTTTTCGACGGCTGGCCCGCCCGGAAAACCGAGATCGAGAAGTTTTGCGACCTTATCGAAAGCCTCGCCCACCGCATCGTCGATGGTCGTGCCGAGCCGGTGATATTTGCCGACGCCTTCGACAATGAGAAGCTGGCTGTGGCCGCCCGAGACGAGAAGCAGCAGATAAGGAAAGGGTGCTTCATCGGTGAGCCGCGCGGTCAGTGCGTGGCCTTCGAGGTGATTGACGGCGATCAGTGGCAGTCCGCGCGCCAGAGCGATGCCCTTTGCAGTCATCAGACCGACAATGACGCCGCCGATGAGGCCCGGACCCGCTGTCGCGGCAATGCCGTCGAGGTCGTCCCAACCGATACCGGCTTCGTTCAAGGCCCGCGCGATCAACCCATCCAGATGTTCGACATGGGCGCGGGCGGCGATTTCGGGAACGACGCCGCCGTAAGGAGCATGTTCGGCGATCTGCGAAAAGACCGCATTGGAGAGGATTTCGCCTTTTCCTTCATGCGAACGGCGCACGACAGCGGCGGCGGTTTCGTCGCAGCTCGTCTCGATGCCTAAAATGGTCAATCCGGCGGTCAAATGGCCGCTCCTTCACGGAGAGGGGTTCGCGCGCCGAGCCAATGGTTTATAAGACGCGGCGACGCCTTCAAACCTCGCCTTACACCTGAGAGACCGCCTATGCAACGTCGCTTCCGCATCGGTACACGCGGTTCCAAACTTGCGCTCATCCAGGCCCATATGGTGGCCGGGTTCGTCGGCAAGGCGCTCGGGCTGTCCGCAGAGGAGGCCGCTGAGATCGTCGTCATCAAGACGACCGGCGATATGGTGCAGGACCGCAACCTCTCCGAACTGGGCGGCAAGGGGCTTTTCACCAAGGAAATCGAAGAAGCGCTGCATGATGGCGGCATCGACATGGCCGTGCATTCGATGAAGGACATGCCGACGCAATTGCCTGATGGGCTTGTCATCGACTGCCTGCTCGAACGCGCCGATCCGCGCGATGCGTTTCTGTCATCAAAGGCGACCTCGATTGCGACGCTGCCGCAAGGCGCAATCGTCGGCACGTCGTCGCTGCGGCGCGCAGCGCAGGTCAAGGCGCGGCGACCCGATATTACGGTCGTGCCGTTTCGCGGTAATGTCGATACGCGGCTGAGGAAGCTTGCAGACGGCGTTGCCGATGCGACGTTGCTCGCCATGGCTGGCCTGACGCGCATGGGTCTTCTTGATCGCGTGACGGCGCCCTTGTCGGTTGATGAGATCCTGCCTGCCGTGGCGCAAGGTGCCATTGGCATCGAGCGGCGCGCCAGCGACGATGAAACTGCACATATTCTCTCCACATTCCATCACGCTGAAACCGGCCTTCGCGTCGCGGCCGAGCGCGCGCTGCTCGCCGTTCTCGATGGCTCCTGCCGCACACCGATTGCGGCGCTTGCCGAAATCTCGGGCAAGAAACTGTCGCTGCGGGCGATGATCCTGACGCCTGACGGGTCTGAAGTGATCGAGACGTCGCGCGATGGCCTGGCTTCGGACGCCGTGGCGATCGGCATTGATGCGGGCGAGGAACTGAAATACCGCGCGGGTCCGCATTTTTTTACCGTCACTTGAGGAGTGACCATGCGCCTGCTCGTCACGCGACCGGATGAGGATGCGGGAGCGCTGATCGCGGCGCTAGCGGCGCTCGGGCATGACGCGGTGGCGGCCCCATTGCTGTCGATACGTGCGCTGGGTGACGCCGATATTCCCCAGGCTGCCTATCGGGCCTTGCTGGTGACGAGCGCCAATGGTGTCCGCGTGCTTGGCCGTCATAAAAAGCGCCTTCTTGGACTCAAGGTCTTCGCGGTCGGTGAAGCCAGCGCCGAGGCCGTGCGGGCTGCCGGTTTTGCCGATGTGGAAGCTGCCGAGGGCGACGTCGTGTCGCTGGCGGCGCTTGTTGTCCGGCGGCTCACGCCCGAAGGCGGGCCGCTTCTACATATTGCGGGCAGCGTCGTGGCAGGCGATCTCAAGGGCGATCTGGAAGCCCGTGGCTTCAGCGTCACGCGGGCCGTTCTATATGAAGCGATCACCTCGCCGCGCCTGCCGGAGCGCGCGGCGGATGAGTTGAGGGCGGGCCGTCTCGACGGTGTTTTGCTCTATTCACCCCGCACCGCCCGCACCTTCGCGCAGCTCGTGCGGGACGAGGGGGTCGAAGGTTGCCTGTACCGCGTCACCGCTTATTGCCTGTCGCAGGCGGTGGCCGAGGCGCTGGCGGGGCTTCCTCTCGCCGGTATCCGGGTTGCGGTCGCACCCGATCAATCGTCACTTCTGGGTCTTATAGAGGGCTGAAGCGTTAGAGTTTTGGCCCTTCTGCCTTTCTGGAGCCACGATCCACTCTATAGTGGGGCCTGATTTGATCTCAGAGATGCGGAGCCCATGAGCGATCCGAACGGCACAAATGAAAATCCGACCGGAACCGAAGCCGAGTTTTTGGGGCCCGAACGCAACCAGCGCGCGGAGGCACGGGCTCGCAAGGAACCCCCGGTGATTGAGGGGCAGGCGGAAGTGGTGGGCGGCGACAGCCCCTCGCCGGATGCGGCACCTTCCAGCGCCGGATCAACGACGCAAGGTGAGCCCTCGAAACCTGCCGCTCACACATCTCCGTCTTCCATATCGAGCCTTGGCACAGCCGTCGCGGCGGGTGTCGCGGGCGCGCTGGTCGTCGGCCTCGTCGTTTATGCGCTCGGGTTCGGCCGTACGGGTCCGGGCAACGCGCAAGCTCTCGCCGATCTCGATGCCCGGATCGCGTCCGTCGAAACAAAAAGCACCGAGAGCGGAACGCGGCTGGCTTCGGCAGAAGAGAAACTCGCCGCCGCCTCGCAGAACGCCGATAGCGCTGCCGCCGTCACCGCGCGTCTCGACAAGATCGAGACAGAGGCCGCCACGTTGAAGCAGTCGCTCGGTGACGCCGCCGCCGCGACGCAGGCGAGCCAGCAGAAGCTCGACGAGATCGCCAAGGCGATGCCGCCAGCCGACATAGCCGATCAGATCACCCGGCTCGACGCCATCGTCAAGGCGCTCAACACCGCGCTCGATACGTTGACGCCGAAAATCAATCAGATGGAAATGCGCGTCGCGGCGCTTGAGGCAAAGAAGGATGATCCCGATGCGGCGGCGCGCGCCACGCTCGGTCTTGCCCTGTCCAATCTGTCGCGCGCGGCGACAAGCGCGGAACCCTTCAAGGGCGAACTCGATGTCGTCGCGAGTTTTCTGCCGAACGAGCCGGAGCTTGCCGCATTGCAAGACGCCGCCGCGAAGGGCGTTGCGACCGAGGCAAGTCTCAAGGCGCGTTTCCCCGCACTTGTCCAGACCGTGCTCGATGCAGATCGTCAGGCCAAGGACGATGGGCTTTTTCAGCGTTTCATAGCCAATGCACGCAAACTCATCACCGTGCGGCGCACCGGCGAGATCACCGGCGAGGATACGGAAGCGGTGCTCGCGCGTATGGAGGAGCGGTTGAAGCTCAACGATCTCCCCGCTGCTGTCGCGCAGGCCAAAGGCCTCAAGGGTGCTGCCGCAGAGGCCGCCGCGCCCTGGATGAAAGAAGCGGAGGCACGGGTCGCCACGACGCAATTGCTGCGTGACCTCACCGCGCATATCACCGCGCGCCTCACCACAGCCGGAGCCAAAGGCTGATGCTGCGCGCTTTTTATACATTCCTCGTCATCGCCGTTCTCTCGGCCATCGCCGTCTGGCTTGCCGATAATCCGGGCGATCTGGTCATGCATTGGCGCGGCTATGAGGTGCGCACCAGTTTCGTCATCGGCGTCGGGTTGCTCGCCGCCGTCGCTTTTCTCGTGCTCTTTATCTATCGCCTCAGCTCCGGCCTTGTCGGCAGTCCCGCGCGCGTTTCGTCCTATCTCGATATGCGCCGCCGCAAGCGCGGCTTTCTTGCCTTGTCGCGTGGCATGGTCGCGGTTGCCGCTGGCGATGCGGTGGAAGCCAAGCGTTATGCAGGGCGCGCACAGAAACTTCTCGATGAAACGCCGCTGACGCTTCTGCTTGCCGCGCAGGCCGCGCAGCTTGGCGGTCAGGAAGATGCGGCGACGCGCTATTTCGAAGCGATGCTCGCCTCGCCCGAAACGGCATTTCTCGGTCTTCGCGGGCTTTTCGTGCAGGCGCGCCGGGCTGGCGATCGCGACCGCGCGCTCGAGATTGCGCGCCGCGCCTTCGACATGCGGCCCAATACGCCTTGGGCCGCGCAGGCGGTTTTCGAAATCGAGACGGCGCAAGAAGATTGGAACGCGTCTCTCAGGACGCTCGATCGCAGCCTCTCGGCCAAGCTCATCTCGCGCAATGACGCGCGCCGCCGCCGCACCGTGCTTCTGACGGCGCAGGCTCTCGTTGCGGCAGATGCCGTGCGGATGCAGACGGGCGATGCGCGCAAGAGCGCCAATGAAGCGGCGCTGCGCGAGGTTCTGAAGGCCGTGTCGCTCGACCCGTCTTTCGTTCCGGCTGTCGCGCTTGCTGCGAAGCTCTGCGGCGTCACCGGCAGGGCGCGCAAAGGCGCAAAACTCGTTGAAGACGCCTGGGCGAAAGCGCCGCATCCCGATCTTGCCTATGCCTATATGGATCTCGTTGAAGGCGAGAGCGGCTATGATCGCTTCAAGCGTATGAAGCTTCTTGCGGGCCGCAATCGCGATCACATCGAGAGCCGTGTCGCTCTGGCGCGCGCGGCCATCGGCGCGCGCGACTGGCTGGCGGCGCGCGGTGCGCTGGAACCTTTCGTCGGTGAAAACGCCATCGAGCGTCCCACGCAACGTATCTGCGAATTGATGGCCGAGATCGAAGAAGGCGAGCTTGGCAATCGCGGCAGCGCGCGCGAATGGCTCGCCCGTGCGCTTCATGCGCCGGAAGATCCCGCATGGACCGGCGAGGGTTGGCGTTCCGCCGTCTGGTCACCGATCAATCCCGTCACTGGCGAATTCGATGCGCTGGAATGGCGTGTGCCGGGCTTGCGCCTTCTGGCAGCCGAAAGCGCCGTGTCGCCTGCGCCTGCTGCCACGCCGGAGCCCGAAGCGCCGCTGCATGTGGCGAAACCCGCGCCGCGACCCGACAGCGAGAGCCCCGCTTTTCGTCCGCAGCTCGAAGAAGATGAGGCAATTGCCTTCCCGCCGCTCCTGCCTGATGATCCGGGCCCGGACGGGCTGGACGAGCTTGATGCCGAACAAGACGACGTGGACGGGGGACGAAAATGGTGAAGCGGATTTTTCAGGGCGTCGGCTTGCTGATTGTTCTGGCGGTCGCCGTGATCGCGGTGTCGGTCGTGCGCTTCGACAAGACCAAGGATGAACTTGTTGCGAAATATGCAGGCGCGCCGTCACAATTCATCACGCTGACAAGCGGTGCCGTCGCGCATGTGCGTGATCAGGGCAATCGCGAAGGCCCCGCGCTCGTGCTCATCCATGGTTCCAATGCCTCGCTCCATACATGGGAGCCGTGGGCGGCCTTGCTCGGTGCGAAATATCGCATCGTCACCATGGATATGCCCGGCCATGGGCTGACCGGCGCGGTGCCGGGCGATGATTATTCGCGCAGCGGCATGGTGGCTTTCACGCATGAGGTGGTCGGCAAGCTCGGCCTCACGCATTACGCCATCGGCGGCAATTCGATGGGTGGCGGCGTCGCCGCACAATATGCCGAGGATTATCCGGGCGAGGTGAGCGCGCTTATTCTCGTCGATGCGGCGGGTCTGCCGCGCAAGATGCAGCCGGGCGAGAAAATCCCGCTGGGGTTCCGCCTGGCGCGGATGCCGGTTCTCAACAAGATCATGCTCTATGTCTCGCCGCGTTCGATCTTTGCCGAAGGCGTGCGCAAGGTTTTCGTTGACCAGTCCAAGGTCACGGAAGAGATGATCGACCGCTATTACGATCTCAATCTCTATGACGGCAACCGCCGGGCGACGGGCATTCGTTTCCGCTCTGCGTCCAACGATGAGGCCGTATCGGAAAAGCTCGGGCAAATTCGTGCGCCCACCCTCATTCTCTGGGGTGACAAGGACGGGCTGATCCCCGTGGCCAATGCGAGCGAGTTCCAGAAGCGGATTTCGGGCGCAGAAGTCGTGATTTACCCCAATGTCGGCCATATCCCGATGGAGGAAGTGCCCGAAAAAAGCGCCGCCGATGTCGATGCCTTTCTGACGGTGGCGCTGACCTCGGCGGCACCCGCTGAAACCGCGCCGGTGCATCACGATGGCAAGGTCGAAATCCTGCCGGTGAGCCCCGAATAGGTTTTCCGGCCGGCGCGCCGCCTCTCGCTCCGGTTCGGCCCCTCAAAGCCTGTTGCCAAAGGGGGTGGGCCGGGGTATTTCAGGCCCTCGAACGGGGAGCTCTATTCGCTCATCTGTTCAGGCGCCGCTTTAGCTCAGTTGGTAGAGCACCTCATTCGTAATGAGGGGGTCAGGTGTTCGAGTCACCTAAGCGGCACCACTTCTTCTGTCTTTCCGACCCATCCCTCCGGGGCTGTCGCTATTCCGCCACCGCGCCAGACGCGATCATGGCGTCGATGGCCGCCTCGCCAAGACCGATCCCGGCGAGAATGCTGCGGCTATGTTCGCCGATCGTCGGAGCCTTGCCGGGTTGGCGCTTCTCTTGCCCCGCCACGTAAATCGGGCTGTCTATGGTGCGCAACCCATCGGTCCCCTCGATCTCGGGCAGGAAATGATTGGCGGCGACCTGCGGGCATTCGAAATGGTCCGCAGGGCGGGCGATAGGGCCGAAGGTGATGCCCGCCTGCTGAAATAGCGGCTGCCATTGCGACCAGTCGCGCGCGCCGATCACCTCTTCGAGAAGGGCCACAAGCGTTGCTGCGTTTTCGCGCCGCGCCTCATGCGTCGCAAATCGCGGATCGTCGCGCCATTCGGACTTGCCGATGAGATCGGTCAGCAGCGGCCATTCGCGCTGATAATTCAGCATGGCCAGCATGAACCAGCGGCCGCAGCGGCATTGGTAAAGTTCGGTGAGCGCGCCTCTCATGCCGCGTTCCAGCCGCACTGAGAAATCGGCATCGAAAAGTGCAGCCTGCATCCAGATGCCGTTCGACCAGAGGCCGTTTGCCAGCAGCGATGTGGAAACGGCGCTACCCTTGCCCGTGCGTTCGCGCTCATAGAGCGCCGCCATGATGACGCCGAAAAGGGCCATGGCGGTGGGGTGATCTCCCATTCCGGGTACGGAGAATCCAGGCGGCGTGTCGGGCGTCGCGCGCACTGCATCCATCAATCCCGAGCGTGCCCACCAGGCCGTTGCGTCATAACCTGTGCGGTCTTTTTCCGGACCGTCCTCGCCATAGGGCGTCAGCGAGGCATAGACGATCCGCTCGTTCAGCGGCATCACGTCTTCAGCGCGAAGCTGAAGGCGTTCGCGTATCGGCCCGGGAAAATTGGTGATGAAGACATCGGCTTCTCTAATCAGCGTTTCCAGAACAGCGCGCGCGTCCGGGTGTTTCAGGTCAAGCGCCAGGCTTTCCTTGTTTCGATTGTCGAGCATCCAGAAATAATCGCGCTCGGCCGTCGGCATGCCGGGCACGCTCATCAATTGCCGGTAGCTGTCGCCGATCACCGGTGGCTCGATCTTGATCACGCGCGCACCGAAATCCGACATGATCGTGGCTGCGGCTGGACCAGCGATGAAGCTCGCGCAGTCGATCACCAGCAGGTCCTCAAGGAGCCGCTTCTTCATCACCGTCCTCCCTCCAAATTTCTTGTTTCAAGAAGCATGGGTGAGGCTCAGGGCCGTGTCGATGACAAAGAAAGGCTGGCTAGCGCATCAGGGCCCGGCCCGGAATTTCGACAATGCGACCGAAACCGGCGACCAGATGGGCGCGCTCGATCTTCAATGCATAAAAGTGGAAATCGGGAAAATCGATATAGGTCGCGGCTTGTTTGTGACGGGAGAGAAAGCGCGTACGGGCGTCGGTGACGGCTTGCTCATCCGCGAGGCGCGCCACGCTGCCGATGAAGGTGGCACGCGCTAGCGCCAGCGGATCGCCGCCTCGTTCCTCGCGCACAAGCAACGACGCGCGCGGATTTGCGGTGAGGTTCTTCGTGTGCAGCGCCATGGTTGAGATCAAAAACAGCGGCGCGCCATCGGCGGCGCAGGCGAAAGCGACGAGCGAGGCCATCGGATAGCCGTCGGCGGTCAGGGTGCCGAGCGCGCCTGTCGGCGTGTGGTCGAGCAGGCGCAGGGCTGTTTCACCGGGACTTTCGTCAGTCATGATCAAGCTCCTCGAGCCCTGCCTCTGAATGCGCAGCCCTGACATCAGGCTTTGTGTCGCGGTTCGAGGTGATTTTATCCGCCTCCATGGCGCGATAGCATGGCAGTGTCACGAATCAAAAGCGCCTCAGACAGCGCCGGGAAAGCAATTCGTCATGCTGACGAGTGCTCCCGGAGCGATTGCCAGGAACAGAAGACTGCCATGACCAAACGACTGATTGTGCTTTTCGTTTTGCTGAGCTGCGTTCTCGGTGCCTGCAGCACGGTCGAGGGCGCGGGGCAGGATATTTCCGACACCGCGCGCTGGATCAAACACAAGCTTTAGGCAGCAGGCCCGGCTAAGAGGCTTCGCCCTCGCCCATCTGTGATTGCAGATAGTTTTCGATGCCGACCTTGCCGATGAGATCAAGCTGGGTTTCGAGGAAGTCGATGTGTTCTTCCTCGGATTCCAGGATATTTTCGAAAAGCTCACGTGTGATGTAGTCGCGCGCCGTCTCGCAATAGGTGATCGCGTCGCGGTAAAAAGGATGCGCCTTCATCTCCAGGTCGAGGTCGGAGCGCAGCGCTTCTTCCACCGTCTCGCCGATCCGCAGCTTGTCGAGATCTTGCAGGTTCGGCAGGCCATCGAGGAAGAGAATGCGCTCGATCAGCTTGTCGGCGTGTTTCATCTCGTCGATTGATTCGTGATATTCGATCTCGCCCAGCCGCTTGAAGCCCCAATGTTTGAACATGCGGGCGTGCAGGAAATACTGATTGATGGCGGTCAATTCGAGCTTCAGCGCCCGATTGAGAAATTCGATGACCTTTGGGTCGCCCTTCATGGCCGCGCTCCTGCTGTATTGATGAACAGCATCGTCGGCCGGAGGGGTCGCGGGGTCAAACCCTAAATGTGATGCTAAGTATCAGTATCAAAAGTATTTTTTGACTTCAGATGCAGTTCATTTTCGTTGGCAACTGGCGGTTTCAGTCAGCGGCCTGAGCAAATGAATTTGCGCACTGATTTTCGCGGATCATGTCGGCCATGTCAGGGAGGCAACGGCCGCATTGCGGCTTGCAACCGGCGGCGCGATGGATCGCGGCGGGCGTATCGACCGCGCCTCCGCCGGTGGTGAGGATGTCGGACACTGTCCGTTCGTTCAAAGCGTTGCAGATACAGACGAACAAGGTTTTCTCTCCCGCCTTCCAGCTTGCGACAGGGAGATTGCCAGAGATTGCGGTCTTGTGCAATTGCGAGTTGTTAGCAGATGATGGCCACCTGAGGCTCATGAATGGCCGTCTTCTGCCATTTGCCTTTATCTGCCCCCGCGACAGATTGCCCTTCGGGGCTTGGATCGGCCCCACCGGCTCGCCGGGCGAGGGTTGCTCGGCTAGGCTCTCGCTTCCTGTTTTGATCTCGGAGGCGGCTATGTGGATCCCGGTTTTGCTTCGTTCGGCGGCGCTCGGATGCGCTCTTTTGGC
>CAZLLB010000069.1:0-13932 GCA_964560165.1 uncultured Parvibaculum sp.
CCTTCTACATGGTCGGCACGATCGAAGATGCGATCAAAAAGGCCGAGCGTCTCGCGGCGGAAGCTGCTTAAGCAAGGTCGGGTAAGGGTTCATGGCTGACAAGCTTCACTTCGACCTCGTGTCGCCGGAACGGCTTCTCCTCTCGGAGAGCGTCGATATGGTGACTGTGCCTGGCTCCGAAGGCGACTTCGGTGTGCTGGCGGGTCATGCGCCGGTCATGGCGGTCTTGCGTCCCGGCGTCATCAATGTTGACGATGCGGGCCGTCCGCAGCAGCGCATCTTCGTGCGGGGCGGCTTTGCGGAAGTGACGCCTGCGGGTCTCACCATTCTCGCCGAGAATGCGATCCCGCTTGCCGAACTCGACACGGCGGCGCTGGACGGCGAAATTGCCAATGCGCAGGAAGACGTCACCGACGCCAAGAGCGAAGAGACAAAGCTCAAGGCGCAGGAGAAGCTCGATCACTTGAAGCTGCTGCGCCAGTCGCTGTAAGTCACACGGATCATTGATAAATCAGGCGGCGCTCCCCGGAGCGCCGCCTTTCATTTTGATCGGCCTACTGCGCTTTTATGGCGCGTGTTGCAGTCTTAACCCATTGAGAGCGTTGCGATATAATTGCCAGCTAGGCAAACTTCGAGGGCTGGGTTACGGGTAGGATATGAGCCGCCACTGGACGCTGGAAGATATCAACTGGAGCGACTTCGACCCTTCAAAGGTCGATGCCGATATCCTGTGCGCGGTGAAAGCGGCGGCTATGGTCGAGTTCAATGCGCCGGACTACGTCGCCTATCTCAGCAATGTTTTTTCCGACAGGCCTGATGTGAAGGCGCTCTTGCAGTTGTGGGGCGCGGAGGAAGCGCAGCACGGGCAGGCGCTGGCGCGTTGGGCGGAGCTTGCCGATCCCACGTTCAATTTCGAAGCAGCGTTCAAGCGTTTTCAGGCGGGTTATTCGATTCCTGTCGAAGCGATGCATTCGGTGCGCGGCAGTCGCGCGGGTGAGCTTGTGGCGCGTTGTGTCGTCGAAAGCGGTACATCCTCCTATTACACCGCGATCAAGGATGCGACCGACGAGCCGGTGCTGAAACAGATCACTGCCAATATCGCCGCGGACGAATTTCGCCACTACAAGCTTTTCTACGAACAGTTCAAAAAGCTCGACGAGGAACTGCCCTCAAAATTCGCACGGGCGCGGATCGCCATCGGCCGTGTGTCGGAGGCGGATGACGACGAACTTTCCTATGCCTATTACGCGGCGAATACGAAAGACGATGGCAGCGTCGCCTATGAGCGCGCGCGTTTTGCCAAGGCCTATGAGAAGCGGGCGCTCGGGCTTTATCGTCGTCAGCATACGGACAGGTTGGTTGCGATGGTCGGCAAGGCCATCGGCCTTGCGCCGCATGGGATCATCATGCGGGTTGTGGCTTCCGGCGTTTGGGTTTTCTGGCGTTTGCGCCGCTGGCGCCTGTCCGGTGCGGCGGTCTAGCTGGCATCCGCCAGCCAATAGACGTCAAGGCCCATGCCTTTTGAATTTCTCAGATCGAAAAAGAGCAGAGAGTTTTCCCGCTTCACGTCAGCGTTGAAGGCTGTGACGAGAGCCGGGGCACCTGCGGGTAAGGTCGAGCCCAGGACCGTGCCGCGCTCGACCTTGTCGCCGCGTTTGACACGCAACGCGTCGAGCCCCGCGACGATGAGGCGGCGGTTTGACGACAATCCCAGAATGACAACGCCACGATAGCCCTTGAAATTATCGGCAAAAAGAACCTTCGCCGTCATCGGACTTTTTACGCCGCAAGCTGCCGGAACCAGAAGGGCGATGCCCGCGCGGCTTCTGTCGCGTCGGGCGACGGTTTGCGGCGGCAGAGTGTGGCGTGTCTCGTTCAGGAGAATGGTGCCGCCATGTTCGTCGATCAGGCAGGTGGGAGAGACCGCAATCTGCGTTACGAGAGGGGTCGCGGGACGTGGAAGCGGAACGGGGAGAATGAATGCCGATGATGTCGCGCTGTTCTTCGCTGGCGTCTGAAGTTCTGGCAGGGACGTTTTCTTTTGAGCGGGCTGTGGGATTGGCGTCGGAACTGCACGGATCCGCGCCATGGTGAGATCAGTACAGATCAGCGCATAAGCGGGCGGCCAGGTGCGGCGATCAGTATCGCGAAGACAATCACCGAGATTGAAAGCGGCAATGTCGGGCGCGTCTCCAGAAAGCGCGATGGAAGCGGCGAGAGGTTCAGCAGGCTTCAACGCCTGCGCAAATTGCGCCGAAGCGATCAGCAGGGCTGCAAGCGTGAAGAGGCCCAGAAAAAATGCAGAAAAATAGCGCCGGATTGTTTTCATCTCAGCACACGGAAAGGCACGCGTAATCCGCGCTCATTGTTTATGAGAAAGCCGCTGAGGATTCTTGTAAATGCTTGCAGCATGGCGACACATAAATGCTCCGCCCCCTGTCTTAACGGGAATTACAGACGCCCGATTGTGTCCGAAATTCGGCAGCGGTTCGCTCCAACCCCGCGAGCGGACAATTACCGACATTATGATTCGCTTTTATGCACACCCCCCCACGAATTTCCACATTCGCAGCGCTGCGTTTCGGTTAACCTCTTCGGTGTGGGTACGGTGGCAACCAGCCGAAACGGCAAGGGCGGTCCATCATGCAAGCAAAATCAAACGAACAATATTGGCGCGACAGATATGGATTGCCGCCGCGGGTGGATGTGCAATCTGTTCCGCGCATGATTGCCATACCGAGGCGGCGGCGTCGCAGGCTGGCTTCGCTTCTGAGGCAGCGGCAGATGCGGCTCTTTCTCCAAACCAGGACCGCAAAAAAGCGGCTTGCGCCAAGCTCGCTTTCGATCGTTGCCATTCTTGCCGCCGTCGCGATCTGGATGGCAAGCGGCCCCGGCATTTTCTCTTTTGGCACCGACACGCCGCCGCAAACCACGGGCGTCGCACCGGCCGGAAATTCTTCAAGCCCTGTGAGATCGGCCTTTGCGGAGCAGACTCATCTGGCGGCATTTGCTGCCGCGCGGGAGACGAGCCTTGTCGCGTTACGCGGCTACCTTCTCACCGGACGGCCAGGGTTCAAGGCGGAGTGGATACAGGCAGCGGCGACCGCTGACGCCGTGCAAAAGGCGATCGAGCAAGATTCGCGTTCATGGACCGAGGGCGGAAAGCTGCGGCAACTCAGCGAGATGCAGAAAATGGCGACGGCGTTGCGCAAGGAGGAGGTGATGCTTGTCGGCATCATCGCAACGCCAAATCAGTTTCCGGGTCTGCGTGTCTATCGTGAAGACATCGACCCCGCCCTGGTGCGGGAGCTGGCTCAACTAGATGACGCCCTGCAATCGGCGCTATTGAGCAATGGCGCTGCTATGGCGAAGGGCGTTGACCTTCTGGCGCGAGCCCGCGGAAATATTCGGAGCTTGCGACATAATCTGTATGCCTATCTTTCATCGAGCGACATGATCCCGCCAGCCGCTCTGCAGGGGACGCTGGAGGAGTATCGCAAGGCACCCGCTATGCTCGCAGCCTTGCGCGATGTGGGGAGTGCGCAGGATAGAACGCGGATTGTCAGCCTCGCGGCGCAGTTGCAAACAACGGATAAGAAGCTTGAGCAGATACTGGCGCTGAAACGCTCGCCGCGTTGGGACTATGGGGACTATGCTTTCAAGCAGAAGGTTCTACCGATGACGGAGAACTTGCTTTCGACTGTCGCGGGCTGGAGGGCGGCGGGCTAAGCTCTACCGCTTTGCGCATGATTTCCGGCTATCATCGTGGATAATCGATGCGTGATGGGTGGGGACGGATGGATTCGGCGGACGACAAGACCGACAAAGGTAACGAGGCGAGTGGCGACCGGGCGCTCAATGCTGTCGTCGCTTTTTCCGAACGGCTGGCACATGACGCGAATAATTATATCGGCGCTATTCTCGGTCTTTCGGAGGTGTTACCTGCCGTCGCCGATGACCCCGAGCAAGTTTCTTTGATCGCTGCCAAGATTGCGGTCGCCGGGCGACTTTTGCAGATCGTCGTCAATCAGCCTTCACTCGCCTATACGCCGCCGCTCTCACCGCCGCGCCTCGATACCGGCGAGGCGCTTGGAGCTGCTCGGATGTTCGTCGAAAATCTGGCGCCCCGGCGCATCACTGTGGAAGTTCGCCAATGCGCGGGCGATATGGTGTTCGGCATTTCGAGGCGGGAGTTCTCTTCGGTTCTTTTCATCCTGCTGTGCAATGCGCTCGACGCGATCGGCGAGGCGGCCGGCCGCATCGATATTGTGATGGATGAGATTTCAGCAACCGACGCTTTGCGTGACGGCGCCCGTGTCTATTGGCGCGGCGTTCTGGCAGAAGGTCGTTATCTTGCGCTGAGCGTGACGGATAGTGCGGCGGGGCTTCCGGCAGGCGATGTCTCGCATTTGTTTCAGCCCCTTTATTCCGCGACGCGCCGCAAGACCGCGCTTGGCCTCGGGCTTGGCTTTGCCAGTGCCATTCTCGAAAGCAGAGGCGGCGCGATGGCGGTGTCGCGCGATCCCCGCACAGAATTCACGGCTTTCATTCCGGCGGCTGTCGAAGTGGATGAGGTGCTCGCCGATCTACCAGAGGAGGCGCGGATCATCATCGTTGATCCACTGATGCAATGGGGCAATGCGGCGACGACGCTGCTCAATGCATTTGGACGCGCGGCGACATGCGCGGCGACCGTGGACATTGCCGCCGATCTGCTTGATGCCGCGCCGCCCTTCCGGCATGTGGTGGTTCTATATGCGGCACGACGGGGCATCTCGAACGATGGGTTGATACGGTTGCGTGATCTTCTGGCTCAGCGATTGAATATCGACCTGCTGATCGTCGCCGGTGCTATCTCCGTTGCTCCCGATGCGGCGGCTCTGCTTGGCGATATGGCGTCGGTTCAGCTCGGCTCGGAAGCGGAGCCTGCCGATCTCGTCAATTATCTGATTCCAAATATGTGATTTCGAACCGGCGGGCGCGTCAATGCGAAGAGCGGTCTTCGCCGAGAAGGCCGGCTTTCAGCGCGTGAGACACTGCTTGAACGCGGTTGCGTACACGCAGTTTTACGAAGATGCGGCTCGCGTGCATTTTGATCGTGATCTCTTGTACGCCGAGGTGCCGGGCTATTTCCTTGTTGGAAAAACCTTGTGCGAGGAGCTTCAGAATATCGGTTTCGCGCTCGGTGAGGGCTTTTCCCGGACTGCTTGTGGCATTTGACGGGACGGAAAAGCGTTTGCGATGGTGAAACAGAGCCGTCTCGACCGGGAGATATGTTCCTCCGTTCAGCACGACGGAGAGCGCGGCGATAATGGCTTTTCCTGACGATGACTTCGGAATGAAGCCCTTGATGCCGAGGCCGAGCGCTTCGTGCACGGTTGCATCATCTATACGGCCGGAGAGGATGACGATTTTGAGTTTCGGATAGTCCGTCCGCAGATTTGCGATGGAACCGATGCCCTGCATGCCGGGCATATCCCAATCCAGCACCGCAAGGTCGATGTCCTTTATGTCGGCGATCAGGGTGGCGGCGGCGGTCAGATCCTCGGCTGTGTGGATGATGACGTCGGGATAAGCTGCGGAAAGTTGGCGCGTGATCGCGTCGGTGAACAACGGATGGTCATCGGCCAACAGGATAATCATGGATATTCTAATCTTTTGCCCACAGCGAAGACTCTACTCCCGCCTTCCTTGTGAGCAAGCGTGAATTCCGGCTTAGGGAGATTGGCGCGCCGTTTAGCCGCTTTGCTTCGTCAGCGGCGTGAATTCCCGCACGACGCGCTCATAGATGCCTCGTTTGAAAGGAACGATGAGGTCCGGCAGTTCCTCGACCGGCACCCAGGCCCATTCGCTGAATTCTTGATGCGCGTCGGCGGCAATGTCGATGTCGCTGTCTTTGCCGAGGAAGCGCATGGCGAACCAGCGCTGTTTCTGGCCGCGATATTTGCCCTTGAGGGCATGGCCGACGAGATGGGGCGGGAGATCATAGGTCAGCCAATCGTCGATCCCGCCGACGATCTCGGCTTTCGATGCGGGGACGCCGGTCTCTTCCGCGAGTTCGCGGAAGGCGGCGGCAAGGGGTTCCTCGCCCTTGTCGATGCCGCCCTGTGGCATTTGCCATGTGAGAGGTCCGGCGTCGATCGACTGGATGCGGTTGCCGACAAAGATGAGCCCGCTCTGGTTGATGAGCATGATGCCGACACAGGGGCGATAAGGCAGGGTTTCGGGGTCGATCAATTTGCCTCTTTCGCCGTTCGTCATCGGGCGTGTCCGGTCAATTGGGGGTGGCAGTGGCGGAAGCGGGCACCAGAACAATGCCCTTGCTCTTCAGCGTATTTGCCCAGCGCGTCACTTCATCGACGGTGACGGGAAAACCGGAGGCGACGCCGATGGCCACGCCGGATTGTTTTGCCGTCGTCTCGAGCGCGGTGAGCGACTGGTCGATGACTTCGGGGTTTTGAACGGGGTCTATGGTGCGGGTGCCGGTCGTTGTCGGCAGGCCGAGATTGGCCGATAGCCTGGGTGCGAGGCTGCGCTGCGAGGCACCATTGTCCACATACATCAGACCGCGCGCCTTGAGCGCGCCGAGGATGGGGGTCAAAGAGGTCGTCGAACTTGTGAAGCGGGCACCCTGATAGTTCATCACGCCCACATAGCCAGAAAAGCGGCTCAGCAACCATTCGAGGCGGGAGATGTTTTCGTCCGGCTGGAGGCTTGTCAGCAATGTGTAGGGACCCGGATCGTTTTGCGGATAGCCGAAGGGCTCCATCGGCAGTTCGAGCAGCACTTCGTGGCCGGCGGCGCGCGCCTTGGAAATCCATCCCTGAAGGCCGGCGCCGTAAGGCGCGAAGGAGAGCGTCACTTCAGGCGGCAGGGTTTCGATGGCGTGAGAGGTGGCGCTGTCGCTGATCCCAAGGCCCGAGACGATCAAGGCGATGCGCGGCCCGGCGGCGAGGCCTGCGGGCAATGGACGGGCGTAAACCTTTGACGCCTTGCGGCCGTCCTTGGCAATAATGGGGAGGGGGCCCTGATGGCCTTGCGCGATCAGCGCGGGATCGGGCACCGGCTTCAGTGCGACAACGGGCGCGGCTTCCGCGGGAGGCAGGGTTTCCGCGCCGACGATCTTCACCTCGCCGCTATCGATAGTGTTGTCGGATCTATCTGCGCCGACGCGGCGTGCGGCATCGAGAAGCGCCAGCTCGTCAGGGCTCAATTTATCGGTGGCGCCCGCATCTTCCTGCGGCTTCTGCTCCGGGGATTGCTCCACCGGGGCTTTCGCCTGGGCGTGATCGTCCTCGTTGCTCGTGCGCAGCAATTTGTCGGCGGGCGGTGTGGCCGCAGCAGGTTCAGGCGGCAGCGTCAGCTGGGCGACGGGAAGCCCCGCCATGTGGCTGTCGGACAAGAGAAGCCAGGCCAGCACCCCGCCATAAAGGCAGGCGATGACGAGAGCTGCCAGCGCCAGCAAACTCGGTCCGCGCTTTTTATGCCCGATGTCGCTCAGCCCCTTGCCCTGCATGACCCCGCCATCTCAAGCGGCCTCCATTCGCACCTGTTCCGCATACCGCTCAGTTGGCGTTGGTCGCGGACGCGCTCTTGAATGCGGCATCCTTGCGCACGCCGTTCAGGAGATCGATCGCGTAGAGAAGCTGCTTGTCGTCCTTCTTGTCGGCCGGGACGAAGCTGTCGGAGCCCGCAACTTCCTTGGCGCCTTCTTCGGCGGCCAGATGGCCGGGAAGTTCCGCTTCGCCAGTGATCAGAAGGCGCTTCTTGGTCTTCGGGTCGGGGGCCTGCTCGACCTGAATGTCGGGCTCGATGCCCTTGGCCTGAATCGAATGGCCCGAAGGCGTGTAGTAGCGCGCCGTGGTCAGGCGCAGAGCCCCGTCGGAGCCCAGCGGGATGATCGTCTGCACGGAGCCTTTGCCGAAAGAGCGTGTGCCGAGGATCGTCGCGCGGCGATGATCCTGAAGCGCACCGGCAACGATTTCCGACGCTGAGGCCGAGCCGCCATTGACCAAAACGATGACCGGTTTGCCATTGGTGATGTCGCCGCCGCGTGCATTGTAGCGCTGCGTGTCTTCGGGATGGCGGCCGCGCGTCGAGACGATTTCGCCTTCTTCGATGAAGTCGCCGCTGACGGCTATGGCCTGATCGAGGAGGCCGCCCGGATTGTTGCGCAGATCGAGGATGTAGCCTTTGACCTTGGCCTTGCCGATCTGCTTTTGCAGCGCGTGGATCGCTTCGTCGAGAAGCTGGCCCGTCTGCTCATTGAAGGAGGTGATGCGGATATAGGCGATATCGCCCTCGCGATGGAACTTCACCGATTTGATGGTAATGATGTCGCGCGTCAGCTTCACGTCGAAAGGCTCGTCCGCGCCCTTGCGCACGACGGTGAGCGTGATGGTGGTGTTGACCGGCCCGCGCATCTTATCGACCGCGTCGCTGAGCGTCAGGCCGAGGATCGGCTTGCCGTCGATATGGGTGATGTAATCGCTGGGGCGCAGGCCAGCGCGGCTTGCGGGTGTGTCGTCGATGGGGGTGACGACCTTGACGACGCCGTTTTCCATCGTGACCTCGATGCCGAGGCCGCCGAACTCGCCGCGCGTCGTCACCTGCATATCGCGGAAGTTCTTGGGGTTCATGTAGCTCGAATGCGGATCGAGCGAGGTCAGCATGCCGTTGATGGCGCTTTCGACCAGCTTGGTATTGTCGGTCGGCTCGACATAGTCGGCGCGGATGCGCTCGAGAACATCGCTGAAGAGATCGAGCTGTCGATAAGTCGGATCGTTGCTGGCCGCCTGAGCGGTGCCCTCGAAACCGCCGGACTGGAAAGCAAATACTGTGAGCGCCGAAACCAGGGTTCCGACGGCAAAGCCGGCAAGTACTGACTTTTTCATTTATCCACGAGCCTTCTTGTCACTCATCATCAGCCACGGTCGAGGGTCGATCGGGTCGCTGTTCTTTCGAAATTCAATATAAAGGGAGGGCCTTCCGCCTGTCCCGATCTTCTGACCGGAAGACGCATTTTCGTCAGACGAGGAAGTGCCCATCGTGCCGACGGGCTCGCCGGCAAGAATGCCTTGCCCTACCGAGCCATTGATCTTCTCCATGCCCGCCAGGAGCACATGGTAGCCTTCGCCGACCGAGATGATCAAGAGTTGCCCATAGCGCCGGAACGGCCCCGCAAAGACGATTTTGCCATCGAAAGGTGCGATGACCTGGGCCCCCGGACGGGTGGTGATGGTCATGCCCTGCGTTACGCCGCCAGCGCCGTTGGGTGCCCCGAAACCACGTAGCAAGAAGCCGGTCGCGGGCAGGCGGATCATGCCTTTTGCCTGTGAAAAAAGGCGTGATGAAGGCAGATCGGGCAGGGTTGCAGGTGGCGTCAGCAGGGCCATCTCGGTGTTGCCCGAAGTGGGGGCCGGTGTCGCGGGGGCGACTTGCCGGGGGGCGGGGCGGGGCGTCGGGCGGCTCTGGGGGAGGCGGCTGGCGGCTTCGCTCTCGAGCCTGCCGATCAGATCGGTAAGATCGGTCGCTTCGCGCGCCAGACGGGTGGCGCGGGCTTGCTCGGTTTCGGCGGCGGCGGCGAGGCGCTGCTGGCGGGCGAGTTTGCCGGCCAGCATTTTCTCAAGGTTTGCCCGGTCGCGTTCCAGAGAGGCTGTGGCCTGAGCCAGCGTCTTGCGCTCGGCCAGGATGCTTTCGCGCAGGCGGGCCAGTTGCTGGAGCCGCTCTTTCAACTCCTCGGCCTGGGCGCGAAGCTCGGGCACGGCGTCGCCCAGCAGGATGGCACCGCGGATCGCCCCCAGCGCATCATCGGGTTTGACGGCGAGGGCGGGCGGCGGGTTGCGGTCGAGGCGGGTGAGGGCGGCCAGCAGATCGGCGATCTTTGCCCGGCGCTGCTCGAGCTGCGCAAGAAGCTCCGTTTCGGCGGCTTTCAGCTCATTGAGGCGCGTTTCGGAGGCAGAGACTTCGGCCTCGCGCGCTTGCACGCTCGCTGCCGTCACGATCAGCTTGCTGCGGACAAGCTCTGCGTCCTTGGCGGCGGCCTCGGATTGCTTATCGAGTGCCTTCTTGCGCTCGACGCTGGTGTCGAGTTCCTGCTTCAGGGTTTTGAGCTTCGAGGGATCGGCGGTTTCGGCCCGCAGCGCAGGCACCACGGCGAATGAGGCGAAAAGCGCGGCGAGCGAAAGGGCGATGGCCGGATATTTATGCCGGAACACTGGTCGTCCGTTCGGCATCGGTCTGGTCGGGCCCGGTGTCGGGCGAGGTGATCAAGGTGCTGCCGGTCATTGCGTCGGGAAGGGGAAGGCCGAGCAGATCGAGGATGGTCGGCGCGACATCGGCCAATGTGCCGAAACGCAGCACGGGGCGCGGGCCGGGGCTCATCAGCGTGAAAGGCATGTTGGAGCGTGTGGGTCCGCGCCATATCTCGCCGGTATCGGGATTGTTCATCATTTCACCTTTGCCGAATGCGCTGGTGATAGCGAGGGTGCCGCCGCGCTTTTCGACCTGAGCGGCGATCTTGCCCAGATATTTATCGATCGCCTCGGCGGCTTCAATAGTGGCGCCCATATTGCCGGTGCGCCCGAGCAGGGCGACATTGGTGAAATTGACTATGATGAGGTCGCGATCGCCGTTCTTGATCGCGTTAAGCGCCTCGATTGTTAGATCGGCTGCGGCGAGTTCGGGGCGTTTTTCCATTTTGGCGAGCGGCGGGGTTTCAGCCAGAGCCAGAGTCTCGCCTTCATAGAGGCGATTGACGCCGCCGCGCAGGAAAAGCGAAAGATTTTTTTCGGCAATGGTTTCAGTCAACAGAAGCTGGCTGCGCCCGGCGCGCGACAGGGTTTCGCTCAAGGTAAGCGGAACGGACTGGCGGGCAAAGAGCGGCTCGACCCAATCGAGACCGTCGCCATCGAGCGCGGTCAGCGACACGACGCTGGAGAGCAGCGCGCCTGCCTCCGATTCCAGCAGTTCCTGCATCAGGGTTGCGCCGATATCGGGGCGCAGGTTGACGAGGAAGACCGCATCGTCGCGGCGGATGCCACGATAGTTCTGGGAGATGACGGGTGGCACACGATCGTCGGGGATGCCTTTGACGTAGCATTTGTCGAGATGCGCGGATGGGTACTCTGCACGCGGAGCATCTGCCTCGACCAGCGCCTTCCAGGCAATTTTGACGAGGCTCGAATCGGCGCCTTCATCAAAGGCATAGGTACGACCCATGAGGCTGCCGATATTTGCATTCTCGGCACCGGCAATATCGTCCATGAATTCCGAGAGGCAGATGATGCCCTCTTGTGGACCTGCATCGATGCCGTCCAGGACGCCATGAACCCAGACCTGCATGCCTTCATGGCTTAGTATGGCGGCGAGAACGGCAAGATGGTGCTGATTTCCAGCGAGGCCGTCCGCCGACACCATACCGATCAAATGCACCGCGCCGCCGAGAGGGCGCACGCGCTGAATGAGCTTTTGCATGATCGGATTGGAGGCGAGGCCGTGCGGGCCATCATCCTGAATGGCGCGGTTGACGCGTTGGATATCCTGTTCCACCGCGCGCCCCGCGCCGAGCGTCATATAGCCTGCCTGGACGTTGCCGGGTTTGCCTGCTGCAAGACCGACGGCTTCACCCGACGCCGTCAAAACCGCGTGTGCATAGGTTCCTGCGATGCGGTCGTAAACGGGCGTGCGCGCTTGCGCCAGCGCATTGGCCTCGTGCTCCGCGCGTATGCCCCAGCCGTCCAGAAGCGCCAGGACGAGAGGTCGAACGCCGTTTATTCCAGTCATAATCTTTGAGACAACCCAGCACCGTGTGCGACGCACACACCCATGGTGAAACTAATTGATGGCGCCAATAGTGTCCATGACGACGAGACGATCCGTGCATCATTGCAGCGCAAGCGTCGCTTGCGGGACACGCTTTGCGAGCGGCATTCACGTAAGCGTGAACGCGAATATGGATCAGGCGCGATGATAAGGATGACCTGCCAGAATACTGACGGCGCGGTAAAGTTGTTCGGCGAGCAAAACCCGCACCAGCATATGCGGCCATGTCATCGGGCCGAAGGCGAGAACATGCGTTGCGTCGGCGCGGAGCGAGGCGGCGAGGCCGTCCGCGCCACCGATCACGAAAGCGAGATCGGAAACGCCGCTATCGCGCCATTGTCCGATGCGGGTGGCGAAAGCCTCGCTTGGTTCGGTGCGGCCGCGTTCATCGAGCGCAACGATGGTTGCACCGCGCGGCATGGCGGATTTGAGCAAGGCAGCTTCGGCGGTTTTCAGCGCTTCGCCTTCGAGGCGGCGTTTTTCTTCGACCTCGATGAGCGACAAAGCTGAAAAGCCGAGGCCCCGGCCGCTTGCATTGGCGCGGCCCAGATATTCGTCGAGCAGCGTTTTTTCAGGCCCTGCGCGAAGCCGTCCGACGGCGCAGATTTCGATGCGCATGAAATGCCCCCGACGGCGGCGTCCTAGACGGCGATCTGGTCGGCGGGGATGTCGGCCGCCCACATTTTTTCGAGCTTGTAGAACTGGCGCACTTCAGGCCGGAAAACATGAATCACCACGTCGCCCGCATCAATCAGCACCCAGTCGCCCTGGGTCATGCCTTCCGCCTGAGCGAGGCCGAAACCCTTTTCCTTGAGGCGGCGCATCAGATGGTCTGCAAGCGCGCTGACATGACGGGCCGAACGGCCACTGGCCACGACCATGTAATCGGCGATGGGCGTCTTGCCCGCGAGGTCGATGGAGACGATGTCCTCGGCCTTGTCATCGTCGAGGCTCTTCATCACCAGAGCCAGCATGGCGGCGGCTTTCTTGCGGTCGGCGGCGTCTTTGGCAGCCGCTGCTTTTTCGCGCGGCGATTGTTTTGCCGCAGCCTTGGGTTTTGCGGCGGGGCGCGCCGCTTTGGCTTTCGGCGACGAAGCGGGCGCTTTTACGGCTTTTGCCTTGGGCGCCGCTTTTGTGGCGGCAATCGGCTTTCCGGCTTTACCGGATGCGGCGGTTTTCGCCTTCGGCTTTACTTTGGCGGCGGGCGCCTTGGCCTTGGCCGTCTTTGGGGTTGCCTTGGGGGCTATCGCCGGTTTTGCTTTCGCGGAAGGCCGCGCCTTTGCAGACGGTTTGGTCTTCGCGGCAGGGGCCTTGGCGATGGATGCAGATTTTGTGGCCTTGCGGCCTTTGGGGTCAGGGCTCAGGAACGCGCTCCTTGGTTCGTGACGAACCGGGTCCGCCGCAACCGCGTCCCGGCTTTGCCAGAATAGAGATGGGCGCGCGCAACATCAATGCACGCGATTGTACTACGGCTCATGAGTTGCGCTCGATGTCGCGCGCGGCGCGGATTGCGGTGGCCGATGCCGGGTGCTCGCTGCCTTCGAGAAAGGTGAGGGCGGGCGGTACGAGATTGGCAAGCAGTGGCGCATCGCTGGCTTCGAGCGTGTAGGGCGCAAGCATTCTGGCGGCGGGCGAGAGGCGGGCCTTCAGCGTGACGCCGGGGCGGGGATAGACGGCGAGCGGGATTTCGCGCGTGAGCTGCTGCCATTTCGCCCAGCGCGGCAGTTGCAGCAGATTGTCGGCTCCCATCAACCAGACGAAGCGGGTGTCGTGATGGTGCGCCTTCAAGGCGCGCACCGTGTCGATGGTGTAGCGGGTGCCGAGCCGCGTTTCGATATCGGTGGCGACGATGTGGGGTTCGCCGGATTTCTCGATAAGCGCGCGGGCGCTGGCGAGGCGTGTTTCGAGCGACGCCATGCCGTGATTGCTTTTCAACGGGTTCTGCGGCGAGACAAGCCACCAGACGCGGTCGAGCTGCAAAGCGCGAAGACACATGCGGGTGATGTGCAGATGGCCTTCATGGGCGGGATTGAAGGAGCCGCCCAGCAGGCCGATTTTCAAACCCGGCGTCAACAATTCGGCGCGGTCAGGCATACGCTTAAGGCCTGA
>CAZLLB010000070.1:0-13778 GCA_964560165.1 uncultured Parvibaculum sp.
CGCGCCATGCATCAGACGGGGCATCTCGGGCTCGACGAACCTTTCGCCGGGCTGTTCACGCAAGGCATGGTCACGCATGAAACCTATAAGGGCGAAGACGGACGCTGGCTTTTCCCTGAAGAAGTGAAGTTCACGAACGCCGAACCCGTTCATATCCAAACGGGCGAACGCGTCACCGTCGGCTCCATCGAGTCGATGTCGAAGTCGAAGCGCAATGTGATAGACCCGACATCCATCATCGAGCAATACGGCGCCGACACCGCGCGCTGGTTCATCCTGTCGGATTCCCCGCCCGAACGCGACGTGCAATGGTCTGAAGCGGGCGCCGAGGGTGCGTGGCGTTTCACCCAGCGCTTCTGGCGTCTCGTCACCGGCGAGCCCGAAGGCCTTTGCGCGGTAAATACGCCAAAGCCCGCCAACCTTGACGACGCCTCTCTGGCACTGCATCGGGCTGCCCATCGCTCGCTTGCGGCCATCACCGACGATTTCGAGCACCTGCGTTTCAATCGCGCCGTCGCCCGCATTTATGAATTCGCAAACATCATCTCGACCTTTGCACCGGGCGATAATAGCGAGGCCGCCCGCTGGGCGCGCCGCGAAGCGATCGAATCCATGGTTCTGGCGGTCGCCCCGATGATGCCGCATCTTGCCGAAGAGTGCTGGCGGGAGCTCGGGCACGAGACGCTGGTCGTCGATACGCCCTGGCCGGTTGCCGATCTCTCGCTTCTTGTAGAAGATACGGTCACGATGGCGGTTCAGATAAACGGCAAACGCCGGGACGAGCTGGTCATTGCGCGCGATGCAGACAACAAGACAATCGAGGCAGCGGCTCTCGCGCTCGACAAGGTGGAGAAGGCGATCGATGGGAAAGCCGTCCGCAAGGTCATCGTGGTTCCCGGCAAGATCATCAATATCGTGGTCTGAGATTTTGCGCGGACCCTTTCATCTCGCTCTGCTGCTGGTGCTCGCCGGTGCGCTCATGCCGCTTGGCGGCTGCGGCTTCCGCCCGCTTTATGGCGACCATGGCGCAGCAAGCGGCGGCACCGTGAACCGGCTTGCCGATATCGATGTGGTTTCACCTGAAACGATCATCGGCCGCGAGATGAGATACAGCCTGCTCGACAGCATAGGCACCAACGGCAATGCGCCGGTGAGCCCCCTCTACCGCCTGACATTGACCCCCTACTCCTATACGCAGGACGTCGCCGTGCAGCAGGACGCCACCGTCACCCGCGCCAATTTTGTGCTGGTGGTGCCCTTCACTCTTGTCTCCACGGCAACCAACAAGACCATCTTTCGCTCGACCGCACGCGCGCGGTCTTCCTATAACCGCGTCGAATCCGAGTTCGCCAATCTGAGCGCATCGCAGGATGCCGCCAAGCGCGTGGCCGGGGCAGTCGCCGACGACATCAAGTTGCAGGTCAGCGTCTTCTTCGACCGTCAGGCGTCACGCGATGGCAGCGCCGCGCAGTAGATGCCGGTGAAGGCTCTCTCATGAAGATCAAGCCGTCAGAGGCCGATCGCTTTGCCGCCAAACCCGACAGCCGCATCCGCGCCGTTCTCGTTTATGGACCCGATTCCGGTTTGATCCGGGAACGGATGAATGCGCTGGCAAGAAGCGTCGTCGATGATCTCTCCGATCCATTCCGGATTTCCGACCTCTCCGACGCCGACCTGCGCCAGGATACCGCTCGCCTCGCCGACGAGGCAGCCGCAATCGCCATGCTGGGCGGCAGACGCATCGTTCGCATCAGAGGGGCAGGCGATCCGGCAGCTAAGATCATCGAAAGTTTTCTGGCCGATCCCAAGGGCGACGCGCTGATCATCGTCGAGGGCGGTGAGCTTGGCCCCAGATCGTCTTTACGCAAACTATTTGAAGAAAATGCAAGCGCCGCAGCCATCCCCTGCTATGCAGATGATGCGGCAACGCTCGAAGACACGATCCGCAAACGTCTCGCCCGCGACAATCTCGCACCCGAGCCAGCCGCGCTCCAATATCTCACCTCGCATCTGGGCAGCGACCGCGGTGTAACGCTGAACGAGCTTGAGAAACTCGCGCTCTACATGGGCCCGCAGACCACGGGAGCAAAGCCCGGCAGTGAAAAACAGATCGTGACACTTGCCGATGTCCGCGCCTGCGTGGGCGACAATGCGGATTCGAGCATGGATGATGTGGTGGATGCGACGACCGGCGGCGATCTCGCCGCGCTTGATCTGGCGCTTGCCCGCGCCCGCAGCGCCGACCTCAGTCCCATCGCATTGCTGAATGCGCTGTCGCGCCATCTCATCCAGCTTCATCTGGCGGTGGGCGAAATAGAAACCGGCACTCCAGCCGATGTGGCGTTACGCGCCATCAGACCGCCGGTGCATTTCAGCCGCGCCGGCGCAGTCCGCCGTCAGGTCAGCTTGTGGAACAGACGCCGCCTCGATCGCGCATTGACCCTGATTGTCGAGGCGGACACGCAATGCAAGACGACCGGCTTGCCTGAAAATGCCGTATGCGGCCAGACCTTGCTTCGGATCGCGCAGGCGGCGCGTGCAGGCGCGCGCTAAGAGATTGTTTGAAAACGCCTCGAAGCTCGACCGTCATGGCCCTGAAAAGCCGGGGCAATGGGATTTAGTCAGAGAACGCCGATGCGCGGCCCGCCCCGCCCGGCCAGACGGCGGCAGATTTCGTCGAGCTGTTCGAGCGACTTGTAAGTGACACGCACCTCGCCGCCCTCTTCGCCCGCATGATTGATCTCGACCTTGAGGCCAAGCTGGTCAGAAATGTTGCGCTCAAGCGCAGCCGTATCGGCATCCTTCTGCGCACGGGCAGCAGCGGCACCAGATCCAGATGACGATTTGCGCGGCGCTGCCGTGCCCGTCGTCGCAACGCGCACCAGTGCTTCGGCGTCGCGAACGCTCAACCCCTTGGCGACGATTTCCCGCGCGACTTCCTCGGCCCGGTCCAGGCCGATCAGCGGACGCGCATGGCCCGCCGTCAGCTCACCTTCTTCGATCAGGGTCCGCACCGATGCAGGCAGGCCCAGCAATCGCATCGTGTTGGCAACGTGGCTGCGGCTCTTGCCGATCAGCTTGGCGACTTTTTCCTGCGTGTAATCGAACTGCTGCATCAGCCGGTCATAGCCCGCGGCCTCTTCAACGGCGTTGAGATCGGCGCGCTGCACGTTTTCAATGATCGCGATTTCGAGCGATTGCGCGTCGGTCAATTCCTTGATGAGGATCGGAACCTGATGGAGCTGCGCCTTCTGCGCCGCACGCCAGCGCCGCTCACCGGCAACGATCTCGAACGCATCGACCTCGCCCGCCACAGGGCGCACGACGATCGGCTGAAGGATGCCCTGCTCGCGGATCGAATTGGAAAGGTCGGCAAGCTCCTCCTCACGAAAAATATGGCGGGGCTGGAACGGGTTGGGCCGCAGAAATTCAATCGGCACCTCGCGCACACCGCGCGGCGCGGGAACACCTGAATCGCCAAGCGCAAAAGCCGCGTCGTCGCCAATCAGCGCCGCAAGTCCACGTCCAAGCCGGCTGGGGCTTTCCTCTGCCATTGTCGTCATCCCTGAATCTCTGTCTTTTGCTTGCCGTATTTACGCCGGGCAACCCATTGCTCATACCCATGGACCAAAGCGAGGTATGGCCAAAGTAAGACCGCCTCTTCTTCAGTCTTCCAATCATCCGCGTAAGGAGCGCCTCGTGCCGCCCTACCTTGTATGACTGGAAATCAGAATCCTTTCATCACATTAACCGGCGTTCTTAAAGTGGCTGCCGGTCGTCAGGCCGCGGTCTGGCGCAGGCTGCGCTCGCGGCGGATCAGTTCCGACGCCAGTTTCATGTAAGCCTTGCTGCCAGCGCAGCGATGATCGTAAACCAGTGCCGGCTTGCCATAGGAAGGGGCTTCCGACAAACGCACATTACGCGGAATGACGGTGCGATAGACCTTGTCGCCAAGATGCTTGCGCACATCCGACGCCACCTGATCGGAAAGTTTATTGCGTTGATCGAACATGGTGAGCACAACGCCCTGAATTTCAAGGCGCGGATTGAGGCTCGACTTCACACGCTCGACGGTGCGCAGAAGCTGGCTCAAACCTTCTAGCGCAAAGAACTCACATTGCAGCGGCACCAGAATCGCATCTGCCGCCGTCATCGCATTGATCGTTAAAAGATTGAGCGAGGGCGGGCAGTCGATCAGCAAATATGTATAGGGGCGCTTCGTCATCTCGCGCTCCTTGTCGCTATCTTCGCGCATACGCCCCGAACGCGGCATCCGCGCCAGCGCATCGCGCAAACGATGCGAGCGGCGCGGCACACTGGCAAGCTCAAGTTCGGCACCAAGCAGATCCATCGTGGACGGAACAATATCGAGGCCCGGCACTTTCGTCGGCACGACCGCGTCTTCGATCAGCGCGGACCCGATCAGCACATCATAGGCCGAGACCTTACGATCAGCCCGCCCGATGCCGAGGCCGGTGCTGGCATTGCCCTGCGGGTCGAGATCGACGATCAACACACGCTCGCCGACAGCGGCAAGCGCCGTGCCCAGATTGATTGCGGTCGTGGTTTTGCCAACGCCGCCCTTCTGATTGGCCAGCACAAGAATACGCGGCCTCTGGCTCGACGCATCCACTCGAAGCGGCGCGGAGGCAATCAGGGGTGATGCGACATTTGCCGCTTTAGAGATTGCGTCGGAAATTTGCATCCTTGAGCCCCCAAAGCTTCAGCACCGTCCCGGAAGGGTCCGATAGGCTGGCAACGGCTTCAGCTTCAAATATCCAATTTTTGCGCGACTCCGTCAATTCATCCGTGACGCTACGCCCCTTCGGAAAGAGCCCTATTGTGGCTTTTCCCCAGAAAGGTGACGTCCAGGAGAGAATTTGATCCAGGGAGGCCAGAGCCCGAGCACTTATGACATCGGGAAAGAGTGCGCCCTCTCCTCTCGTAAAGCCTTCGATCCGGCAAGTGTGAACCCGCACTGGAATGTCCATGAGGCGAGCCGCCTCCCGAAGAAAGATCGATTTCCGTTGATCGCTCTCTACTAGCTCCATCTGAAAGCCGGGTCGCTCCCGCAAAAGCGCAGCCACCACAAGCCCTGGGAACCCGCCCCCGCTTCCGATGTCGAGCCAGTATCTTGTCTCACTCGGCGCAAGGGCCGCGAGTTGGGCCGAGTCCCACATATGCCGACCCCAGAGGTCAACGAGCGATCCGGATGAGATGAGATTGATGCTCTTCTGCCATTTCAGAAGCAGCGCTTCATAAATGCGCAACCGCTCCATTGTTTCACGTGAAACAGAAATAACCGCTGAAAAGGATTCCGCATCAACGACTTGCATAATGCCTGACACTATATGTGGGGTCTGCCCGAGCCATACCACTCAAGCAGTGCGACGGCGAGCCTGCTGTTTGATATGAACCAGCAAGGTCGTCAAGGCAGCCGGTGTCATGCCATCCACCCTCGCCGCCTGACCCAGCGTGGCCGGACGGGCTTTGCCCAATTTCAACCGGACCTCATTCGACAAGCCGGGAATGGCCTCATAGTCGATGCCTCCCGGAACAATCAGTGCCTCGTCTTTTCGAAATGCGTTGATGTCAGTCTGCTGCCGGGAGAGATAGCCCGAATAATGGGCCTCGATTTCAAGCTGCTCCGCGATCTCCGGCTCCAGCGCCGCCAATTCCGGCCAGATAGGAGCAAGCGCCGCAATATCTATCTCAGAATAGGCGAGCAAATCATTGACGCTGCGCGCAACGCCGTCCTGATTGATACGGAAACCATGTTTGGCAAGCTCATTGGGCGTCATCCGGCTCGCTTCCGCAAACACCTTGGCCGACGAGAGAGCCGCCCGCTTGGCCTCGAACCGCCGCGCCCTCTCCTCCCCGACGATCCCGACCTCGATACCCAATGGCGTCAGGCGCTGGTCGGCATTGTCGGCCCGTAAGGTCAGCCGGTATTCGGCGCGCGAAGTGAACATCCGATAAGGCTCGCTGACGCCTCGCGTGATCAGATCGTCGATAAGGACGCCGATATAGGCCTGCGCCCGATCAAGCACGACCGGCAAAGCGCCACTCTCTGCCCGCGCCGCATTGAGCCCTGCCATCAACCCCTGCGCTGCTGCTTCCTCATACCCCGTCGTTCCGTTGATCTGCCCCGCCAGATAAAGGCCGGGCAGACGTTTGGTTTCGAGCGTCGGATAGAGTTCGCGCGGGTCTATATAATCATATTCGATGGCATAGCCCGCCCGGCGCATCACCACGTTCTGCAAGCCCGGAATGGTTTTCATGAAGGCGAGCTGGATATCTTCGGGCAGCGCAGTCGAAATCCCGTTGGGATAAATCGTGTCGTCGTCGAGCCCCTCTGGCTCCAGAAAGATCTGATGGCTGTCGCGCTCGCGAAAGCGCACCACCTTGTCCTCGATCGAGGGACAATAACGCGGGCCGATGCCTTCGATCTGCCCCGAATAGACCGGCGAATATTTGAGGTTCGCCTCGATGATCCGGTGGGTTTCTTCAACCGTCCGGGTGATATGGCAATCGACCTGCGGCGTCGTGATGCCGTTCGTCATAAACGAAAATGGCACCGCAGGATCGTCGCCGGGCTGAACCTGTAGTTCGCCCCAGGCAATGCTCGATCCATCGAGGCGGGCCGGTGTCCCGGTTTTCAGACGCCCAAGCTGAAAGCCCAGCCCATAAAGTCGGTCAGAAAGCCCCAGCGCCGGAGCCTCTCCCACTCGCCCGGCCGGAATGCGTTCCAGCCCCATATGGATCATTCCGCGCAGGAAGGTCCCTGTCGTCAGGATCACCCGCCGCGCCTTGAAAACACGACCGTCCTCAGTCACCACGCCACAAACATGGCCGTCCTCGACCATGAGGTCGTTGACGCCCCCCTCTACGACCGTCAGGCCGCGCTGGGCTTCGATGGCGGCCTGCATGGCCTGTCGATAGAGCTTCCGGTCCGCTTGCGCCCGCGGGCCTCTGACAGCCGGACCCTTGCGCCGATTGAGAAGCCGAAACTGAATACCCGCCGCGTCCGTCACCCGCCCCATCAATCCGTCCAGAGCGTCGATCTCGCGGACCAGATGGCCCTTGCCGAGACCGCCAATGGCCGGATTGCAGGACATCTCGCCAATAGTCGAAAAACGATGCGTCAGGAGAAGCGTATTGGCTCCTGCCCGCGCCGCCGCAGACGCGGCTTCGCAGCCGGCATGGCCGCCGCCAATCACAATCACATCGAAGTCGAAAGATGCCAATTCAGCCTCGCAAACGCGCTCTGGCGACAGGCGCAAATCTTTAGTCTGCGTTGGGGTGCCGGGTCAAAGAATTTGTCCACACAACCGCAAGTCGAATCCGTGTGAGCCAGGACTCTGTTTCACGTGAAACATTATTTGCCTATGCAGAAGTCCCGGAACACTACATCTAGCAAATCCTCCACATCGACCCGCCCCGTGATCCGCCCAAGGGATCGGGCCGCCAAACGCAAATCCTCAGCGACCAATTCGCCCGATCGCTCTTCCATCAACCCCGCCCGCGCTCGCCCCAGCTCGACAACACAAGCCTCCAGGCCCTCACGATGGCGGGCTCGCGTGATCACAGGATGTTCGGAAGCGCCGAACAAAGCCGACACCCGCTCCGTCAGCGCCGCCACCAGAGCCTCAATCCCCGCCCCCGTCAGCGCCGAAATCGCCAAAGCTCCACTGACACCGTCGCCCATATCAGCCTTGTTGACGATCCGCAGGTCGCCGGATTGCGCCAGATCGAAATCACCCTCGACCCCGCCTCCCCGCTTCGCTGCAACCATGACGAGTCTCATATCGGCCGATTGAGCTTTTGCGAGCCCTCGTCTGATGCCTTCCTTCTCGATGGCGCCCTCGGCCTCGCGAAGCCCTGCCGTATCGGCCAGCGTCACCGGCACCCCGCCAAGATCGAGCCGCACCTCCAAAACGTCCCGCGTCGTCCCCGCCTCATCGGAAACAATCGCCGCATCGCGCCCCGCCAACCGGTTGAGCAAGCTCGACTTGCCCACATTCGGGGGCCCCACAATCGCCACCTCCACACCTTCGCGCAGACGCTCCCCGCGCCGCCCGTCATCGAGGTGACTTTGAATCTCACCCGCAAGCGCCTCGATCTCCGGCCCGAGCCGCTTCATCAGATCGCCGGGAATGTCTTCATCGGCAAAGTCGATCTCGGCCTCCGCATAGGCCAGAACCCGAATCAGCCGCCCACGCCATCCCTCATAGAGTTGGCCGAGCGCGCCTTCCATCTGGCGCAGCGCCTGCCGCCTCTGCGCCTCGGTCTCCGCGTCGATCAGGTCGGCAAGTCCCTCGGCTTCGGTAAGGTCGAGCTTGCCGTTCTCAAAGGCCCGCCGTGTAAATTCGCCGGGCAATGCGGCGCGCAAATCCGATAGCCGACCGAGCGCCGACAAGACGCCCTCCACCACCGCTCGCCCACCATGAACATGAAATTCGGCGACATCCTCGCCGGTGAAACTATGCGGACCGGCAAAGCGGATCACCAGCGCCCGGTCGAGCGCTGCCCCGTTCGCAGGATCAACAAGCCGCCTCAAAGCCGCCTCGCGCGGAGGCGGAGATTTTCCGCCCGTCAGCGCCTCGACCACGTCACTCACCGCCGGACCCGAGACACGGATCACCGCAACGCCCGCGCGTCCGCCCGCGCTGGAAAGAGCATAAATCGTTTCCAAACCGAATCGATCCGATCATTGAGTCAGTTGAACTAAATCGCCGCGGCCCTATTCCGCCTTCGGCTTCTTGGTGCCCTTTGCGCCGCCACCCGTCGCGTTGCGCGCCATGCCCCAGAGCAGATTTTGAAATTGCTCCAGCCCCTGTGCGCCGACCGGCAGAATGGTCTTAACGAGCATTTCAGGGTCCATATAGGAAAGGTTCGAGGCCAGTTGTTTTTCGAGCTGACCGAGCAACCGCTGCTGCATCGCCTCAAGATCGGGAAGCCCCATCAGCCGCCGCGCTTCCTCGGGAGTGAGATCGACATCGATGCTAACTTTCATGGCCTGATCTCTCTCCAGTCTCGTATGGTAGCGGGCATATCAATCTCCCCGAAGTGAACCGCCCGGACGCCCCGATGTCACGCAATTTTCTCGGCCAGGAAACCAGCCCCTATCTGCTCCAGCATAAGGACAACCCCGTCCACTGGCATCCCTGGGGCGAAGCCGCACTCGCCGAAGCCCGCGCCTCGAACAAGCCCATCCTGCTTTCGATCGGCTATGCCGCCTGTCACTGGTGCCATGTCATGGCGCATGAAAGCTTCGAGGACGACGAAGTCGCCGAGGTCATGAACCGCCTCTTCATACCAATCAAGGTCGATCGTGAAGAGCGTCCCGACATCGACACGATCTATATGAACGCGCTCCATATGCTCGGCGAACAGGGCGGCTGGCCGCTGACCATGTTCCTGACGCCAGACGGCGAGCCCTTCTGGGGCGGCACCTATTTTCCCAAAGAGCCGAAATATGGTCGTCCGGGCTTCATTCCGTTGATGGAAGAAGTCTCGCGCCTCTTCCATGACGAGCCGGACAAGATCGAGCAGAACCGCGCCGCCCTCATCAAGGGCCTCGCCGCGCAAGCCGCCCATGCGCATCCCGGCGAACCGGTGCCTGAAATGCTCGACAGCGTCGCCGACAAATTTCTGACGCTGATGGACCCCATCCATGGCGGCATCAAGGGCGCGCCGAAATTTCCGCAGACGCCGCTCCTCACCTTCCTTTGGCGCTCGCATCTGCGCACGGGTCGCGACGATCTCGGCGCCGCCGCAACCAAAGCGCTCGATCATATTTGCGAAGGCGGCATCTACGATCATCTGGGCGGCGGCTTCGCGCGCTACGCCGTGGACGAACGCTGGCTCGCCCCGCATTTCGAAAAGATGCTCTACGACAATGCGCAACTGCTGCGCCTTCTCGCATCCGCCTGGGCCGAAACCAAAAAGCCGCTCTACGCGCGTCGCGCCCATGAAACCGTCGCTTGGCTTTTCCGCGAAATGACCGTCGATGGCGGCGGCTTTGCAGCCTCGCTCGATGCTGATAGCGAAGGCGAGGAAGGCCGCTTCTATGTCTGGAGCGAGGCCGAAATCGACAGCGTGCTCGGGCCCGACGCCGTGCTTTTCAAATCCACCTATGACGTCAGCGCCAACGGCAACTGGGAACGGACAAACATTCTCAACCGCCTTTCGCGCGCCGACGAGCCCTTTTCGCAAGAAGAAGAGAAATCGCTCGAACCGCTGCGGCATAAGCTTTTTAGCGCACGCGCGCCCCGCATCCGTCCAGGCTTTGATGACAAGGTTCTCTCCGACTGGAACGGCTTGATGATCGCATCACTCGCCGAAGCGGGCGCGACATTCAACGAGCCGTCATGGGTCGAGGCCGCATCGCGCGCCTATGCTTTCATCCGCGCCAACATGATGGTCGATGGCCGCCTCTATCACGCCTGGCGGGCGGACAAGTTGCAGCACCGCGCCATGTCCGACGATCTCGCCAACATGCTCGACGCGGCACTGGTGCTGGCCGAAACAACCGACGAGAAAAACTACATCGCCGATGCGCAAGCCTATGCCGCCGAACTCGACGCGCATTATTGGGATGCAAATCTCGGCGGCTATTTCTTCACCGCCGACGATGCAGCGGCCCTGATCGTGCGCACCCGCAGCGTCGCGGACAATGCAACGCCTGCGGCCAATGGCACTCTGCCGGGCTTGCTCACGAAACTCGCCCTCCTCACCGGCAATCAGAAATACCTCGCCCGCGCCGACGAAATCATCCGCGCTTTTGCCGGTGAGTTGACGCACAACATCTTTCCGCTTGGGTCCTATCTCTCAAGTTTCGAGACACGCCTCTGGCCGATCCAGATCGTGCTGATCGGCAGCGCGGACGAAACACACGAGCTGCGCCACATCGCGCTCGGCATGGCTTTGCCGACAAGAACGCTCATCCGCATCGACGAGGGTGCAACCCTTCCTGAAAACCACCCGGCGCAGGGAAAGCACAAGCAGGACAACAAACCCACCGCGTATGTCTGCATGGGCGAAACCTGTTCGCTGCCGATCACCGATCCTTCGGCTCTGGCTTTGGCTCTTTCACGCGCTCGCGCACCGGCGTCTTGAGGCGGCCACGCGCCTTCAGCGTTTCAATTTCGGCGGGCAATAAACCCGCCTCCTCGCGAATCCAGTTGCGGAAGGCCTGCACCTTGGCCTTGCGCGCGCTGCGTTCGGGATAGACCAGCCAATAGGCTTCATCATCCGGCGTCTCGAGATCGAAGAGGCGCACCAGCCGCCCTTCCGATAGATCGGCCATCGCCAGCGGATCGTTCCCCAGCGCCACGCCCTGCCCGGCCGCTGCTGCCTGGAGCGCCAGCGAAGCCTCGACAAAAAGCGGCCCGCGCGAAGCCCAGCGCGTATTCTTGACGCCCGCCGCATCGAGCCAGGCTTTCCAATGCGCGGTCGTCTCTTCATGGAGAAGCGTTTGCGACCGCAAATCCTCCGCCGCGCGGATCGGCTTGCCCGCCGCTTCGGCAGCCTGCAACAGCGACGGCGCGCAAACGGGATAGACGGTCGCCTCGAAAAGCCGCTCGCTGGTCACATGGGGCCAGCCGCCATGCCCGTAGCGAATACCGATATCGACGTCCTGCCGCTCAAAATCAGTAACGAGCGATGACGGGATCAGCCGCAGGTCGATATCGGGGAAAGCCCGGCTGAACCTGCCAAGCCGCAGCACCAGCCAGCGCGCCGCAAATGACGGCTCGACCGAGACTGTCACCGGCCCGCCCGTCTCTCCCCTCACCTGCGCCCAGCCTTCGGCGATCTGGTCGAGGGCGAGGCTCAACACCGGCAGCAGCGAGCGCCCGGCATCCGTCAGCACCACGGCCCGCCCGGTGCGATGAAAGAGCGCAAGCCCCGCCTCCTCCTCCAAAGCCCGCACCTGATGGCTGATCGCGGCATGAGTGACATGCAGTTCCGCCGCCGCGCGGGAGAAATTTCCGTGGCGCGCTGCGGCTTCGAAGGCCCGAAGTGCATTGAGAGGCGGAAGGCGGCGAATGCTCATATGTTAGATATTCTCACAACTGCTGTGAAAAGTCATCGTTTGAAAAGCCCCTTTGAAAGCTCTATCTCAGCATCACTGAGTTTCCGACTACCCTAACTGGTGATTAAAATGAACATCCTGAGTTTTTTCGCGCGTTTTTATGCTGACGCACTTGGCGTCGCGCTCGCGCCGCTTGCTCCTCGTCCCGCCATCCGCGGCCGTTAACCCTCTCGCCTCCCCCTGCCTGCCCGGCTAAAGTCCCCGCCATCATCCATTTTTTGGCGAGGAGGCCGGACATGAGCGGCGAAACCATAACAATCAAAGGCCCTGACGGCTCCTTTTCCGGCTATCTCGCAAAGCCAGCCTCGGGCGGGCCCAAACCGGGCATCGTCGTCATTCAGGAAATCTTCGGCGTCAATCAGGTCATGCGCGACACAGCCGACTGGCTGGCGACGCAAGGCTATGTCGCGCTCTGCCCCGACCTCTTCTGGCGCATCGAGCCCGGCATCGACATCACCGACAAGACTGACGCTGAATGGAAGAGAGCCTTTGAGCTTTTCGGCGCGTTCAATACCGACACCGGCCTCATAGACATTCAGGCGACCATCGACACATTGCGCCCGATGACCAGCGGCAAGGTCGGCGCGGTCGGTTACTGCCTTGGCGGTTTCATGGCCTATATGACCGCCTGCAAGACCGACATCGACGCCTCTGTCGGCTATTACGGCGTCAACATCCAGACGCGCCTTGCTGACGCTGCATCCATCAAAAAACCGCTCACGCTGCACATCGCCGGCAAGGACGAATTCGTCAATCCCGAAGCGCAACGCGAGATCATCGACGGCCTGCGCAACAACAAGCTCGTCACCACCCATCAATATCCCGAGCGCAATCATGCCTTCGCCCGCGTCGGCGGCGCGCATTACGACAAGGCCGATGCAAGCGAAGCCAATAATCGCACACTCGCCTTCTTCAAGACGAATCTCGCCTAATCCATATCGAAAGCACCGGCCATGCCGCTTGAGCTCTATCTGGCCTTCCTCGTGGCAACGCTGCTGCTGTGTATCCTGCCGGGGCCGGTGGTGACGTTTCTCGTCTCCACCGGCATCACGCAAGGCCCCCGTGCTGCCTTGGCCGGGCTTGCGGGATCTTCGAGCGCACTCTGCGTTCACATGGTGCTGGTCGTCGCAGGTCTCGCGCCGCTTCTCTCCGCGCTCGGCTCATGGGCTGAAGCACTGAAGCTGATCGGTGCGGCCTATCTCGTCTGGATCGGCATACAGGCCTGGCGTGCACCGATCGAACATGACGGGCCCGATGCCGTGCGCGCACCGCGCCTCCCACCTCTGGCGCTCTACCGACGCGGTTTTCTGATTTCGGTAACGAACCCCAAGACGCTCGCTTTCTACGCCGCCTTCTTTCCCCAATTCATCGACACGGCACATGCGCCCATGCCGCAATTCATTCTGCTTGCCGTCAGCTTCATCCTTGTCAGCATATTGTCGGACGGCGCCTTTGCGATCGCCGCTGGCCACCTCGCGCCACATCTGAAGGGCCCGCGCGCGCAAATCATCCGTAACAAGATCACCGGCGGCGTCCTCATAGCGGCCGGTCTCGGCCTCGCTCTCACACGCCGCTAAATTCAGGGAAACAGAAAATGTCCATCAAGGCGATCCGCATCCACAAGACCGGCGGGCCGGAAGTTCTGCAACTCGACGATGTCGATCTGGCCCCGCCCGCAGCC
>CAZLLB010000071.1:0-13604 GCA_964560165.1 uncultured Parvibaculum sp.
TCCCGACCCTCTGCTCCCAAAGCAGATGCGCTACCAGGCTGCGCTACGCCCCGACTGGCCTTCCCAATACACTGAGGCCTCATAAGTGGCAACCGGGCAGGATTGACCGGCTTGATGGGGAGGCATATAGGCTTCCCCAAGACGAGGCGCGGGTGCGTTTCGGCTCTTCCCGAGAGGAAAAGATGGACGGCGACAGTAGATGGTTGGGCCACACGGGCTGACCTGACGCGCCGGAGGCGAGCTGCCTCCCTCGCGTGAGGCGGCTTTTGCCGGCCCGCGCGAGGTGTTTATGGCTTTTGAAATTCCGACCATATCGGTCGCCCGGCGCGGCGCCCGGCTCGTTCCCTCGGCGTGGGACGGCGTGGCGCTGTGCCTCGTCGCTGGCGTGCTGGCCCTTATCGTTTACGGCGCGCGTCAGATGGGGGGGCCTATCGCCAGCGTTTCGGAGGCGCATATTTCGCTCTCGCCCGCCGTGCTGCCGGAATATGCATTGCGAACCACGCTGCGCATGTTTGCGGCATTGGCGGCCTCGCTGCTTTTTACATTTACCTACGCGACCGCCGCCGCGAAAAGCCGCCGTGCTGAGGCTGTCCTGATACCCATTCTCGACGTGCTGCAATCTGTGCCGGTATTGGGATTCCTGTCCTTCACGGTCGTGGGCTTCTTGGCTTTGTTTCCGGGCAGTGTGCTCGGTGCCGAATGCGCGGCGATCTTTGCGATTTTCACCGCACAGGCATGGAACATGGCCTTCAGCTTTTACCAGTCGTTGCGCACTGTGCCGCGCGATCTGGACGAGGCTGCTCGCGCCTTCCGTCTGTCGCCCTGGCAGCGCTTCTGGAGGCTCGAAGTGCCCTTCGCCATGCCGCCGCTCGTCTGGAACATGATGATGTCGATGTCGGCGAGCTGGTTTTTCATCGTCGCATCCGAGGCGATCTCGGTTGGCAATGTGGAGATGACCCTGCCGGGCATCGGCTCCTATGTGGCGCTGGCAATCGAAAGGCGTGACCTTGCCGCCGTCGGCTATGCGGTCGGGGCGATGCTTCTTGTCATTCTCGTTTACGACCAGCTTCTTTTCCGCCCGCTGGTCGCTTGGGCGCAGAAATTTCGTGTCGGGGAGGTGTCGGGCCAGCCGATGCCCGGCGTATGGTTATTGCGGGTTCTGAACAGAGCGCAGCTCGTCCAGAAGGGCCTACAGCCATTGCAGCGAGGCGCCCGCGCGCTGGCTACGAAGCCGATGATGCCCTCAGTCAAATGGCGATGGGTTTCTTTACCGCGCACATATCGCTCGAGCATCTTTTGGGCGTGGCTCTGGTGGGGCGCATGGGCTTTGGTTGCGCTGTTCAGCATCAACGCTCTCTATCGAGAGCTTTACGGTCAGGTGAGCCTCCGCGAGGTCATGGAGGCATTCCGGCTCGGGCTCCTGACCCTGACGCGCGTGATTGTGTTGGTGGTGTTGGCGAGCCTGGTCTGGGTGCCAATCGGCGTCTGGATCGGCTTGCGGCCTCGGCTGGCGATGCGTGTGCAGCTTGTGGTGCAAATTCTCGCTGCCTTTCCCGCGAACTTGCTGTTTCCAGCGGCCGTCGTTGGTATTTTGCACTTCAGGCTTGATCCGAATATCTGGCTGAGCCCGCTGATGATCCTCGGTACACAATGGTACATTCTGTTCAACGTCATTGCCGGTGCGAGCGCCTTTCCCGACGACCTCCGCGACGCTGCGGCTAATTTCCGCGTCGGTGGGTGGCATTGGTGGTTCAAGGTGATCCTGCCGGGAATTTTTCCTTATTTCCTGACCGGTGGCCTGACGGCGACGGGGGGTTCGTGGAACGCCAGTATCGTTGCAGAGCTTGTGGTCTGGGGGCAGACGCGGCTCGAAGCCCAGGGCCTCGGCGCCTATATCGCCAAGGCAACGGCGGCGGGCGATTACCCGCGTATCATTCTCGGCGTGGTGGTCATGGCAATTTTTGTGACGATGTTCAATCGGTTGGTTTGGCGTCCGCTGAACAGCTATGCCGAACGCCGTCTGCGCATGAATTGAGGGAGCTGCAGATGAAACCCGTGCTCGAGATAAGACAAGTGCGACAAGCCTTCTCGCGGCCATCCGGCGGCGATTTGACTGTGCTCGACGACGTCAACATGACGCTGAAGGAAGGCGAAATCGTCGGACTTCTCGGGCGTTCGGGGTCCGGCAAATCGACCTTGCTGCGGATCATGGCTGGTCTCGTTGAGCCGACGGCTGGTGCTGCCCATTTCCGGGGCGCGGTCGTCGATGGTCCTGCGGCGGGCATTGCGATGGTGTTCCAGACCTTCGCACTTTTCCCTTGGCTGACGGTTCTGCAGAACGTGCGCCTCGGCCTTGATGCGCTGCAAATTCCTGAAGAAGAGGCACGCAAACGGGCGCTGGAAGCCATCGACATGATCGGCATGGACGGGTTCGAATCCGCTTATCCTCGGGAAATCTCAGGCGGGATGCGGCAGCGTGTCGGCTTCGCTCGCGCTTTGGTCGTGCATCCCGATTTGCTGCTGCTGGATGAGCCATTTTCGGCGCTGGATGTGCTGACCGCCGAGACGCTACGCACCGATCTGCTTGATCTCTGGCATGAGAAGCAGATGCCAATCAAATCGATTTTGTTGGTGACGCATAACATCGAGGAAGCGGTGCTGATGTGCGACCGCATTCTGGTTTTCTCGTCCAACCCCGGCCGCGTGGTTGCCGAAATCCCCGTAGAACTGCCCCGACCGCGCAATCGCCTCGAGGCAAAATTTCGCAGGCTGGTCGATAATATTTATGAGCGCATGACAGTGGCGGGCACCGCGACCGCACCGATGCCCGGCGCTGCGGCTTTCGAGGCGGAAGACACCACCAAGGTTCTGCCACGCGTCTCCACGAACTCCATCGCAGGTCTTATCGAAGCGATTGCGGGTGAGCCCTACAATGGTCATGCCGATTTGCCGGACCTTGCCGATGACATGCACATGGGCATGGATCAACTATTCGGCATTGGTGAAACGCTGAGCTTGCTGCGTTTTGCCGATCTTGCAGGTGGCGACATCCGGCTGACCGAGGCGGGGCGGAGATTCGCCGTCGAAGATACCAACATCCGCAAACAGCTCTTTGCTGAACGCCTGCTGACCCATGTGCCGCTTGCCGCGCATATCCGGCGCGTCCTGGACGAAAACGCCGAGCATCGCGCGCCCTATATGCGCTTTGCCGAGGAGCTTGAGGAGGCCATGTCGGAAGACTGGGCAGAACAGACGTTGCGCAGCGTCATCAATTGGGGCCGTTTTGCCGAGGTCTTCGCTTATGACGAGAACCAGGCCATGCTGAGCTTGGACAACCCGAGTTAGCCCCGTCGGCTCTTGCCGCCGGATCAGACTGTGGCGGGTAAGGGGGCCACGACTTCGTGCTCGCCGAGCCAATAGGCGCGGGCGGCAAGGCGCTCGATGCGATCCGCAGGCCAGAGAGCATGGCCGTTTTTAATGTGGGGTCCGGTGAGGTCGAGTACGCATTCAATGTCCAGCCGATTGAAGCCTTGCGCGGCGAGCAATCGAGTAGCAGAGGCGAAATCGAGATAGTTCGTCATGCGAGCCTCCCCGTTCGGGATATGAATGCGGTCTAGGGCGGGACGGTGACGAGCGGATGACTATTGGAAAAACCTTCCGCGAAGCCCTCCAATAGACAATGCCGTAGCGTCCGGCTGGTTCCTTGTGACTTGCAAATCCGGCTGAATTAGGGCCATAAGGATATGAATTTGCGACGGTTCTCCAGAATGTGGGGAAGGTCCGGGAGTGAGAAATATGGCGCGCGCGCGAATCTACAAGCCTTCGAAGAATGCGATGCAGTCGGGTCTGGCCAGGACGAAGTTCTGGGTGCTCGAGTTTGAGTCCGCACATGCGCGTGAGATCGACCCTCTGATGGGCTGGACGAGTTCGCCGGACACCAACACGCAGGTGCTGCTTCGCTTTGAAAGCAAAGAGGCAGCAATCGCCTATGCCGTGAAACGCGGCATCGAATATCAGCTCGTCGAGACAAAGCCTGTTCGCCGCCTCCTCAAGGCCTATGCAGACAATTTCAAGGCCGACCGTCAGGATCAGTGGACACATTGATTTTCGTCTGGAGACGGCCACGCTCCGGTTTGGTCCCGTAGCTCAACTGGATAGAGCACCGGATTTCTAATCCGGCGGTTACAGGTTCAATTCCTGTCGGGATCACCAACACTTAGCCAACTTAGAGTCCTCTCATTTGGACACTTATTTGGACGCAATATCGTGCGGGTGAGGGCGATTGTGTGTCGGCGGAACATGAAAACTAATTAATGTCTTTCAGAGCTTTTGGGGCCTCGTCGCTGCGACGCGAAAGGGTTCACATTTGCGAAAGGGAGGATCATGATACGGCCAAGCCGCGCCAAGCGGTGCCCTATGGGGCCGGGGGAGGGAAGCTAGATCATGTCTCACACAGAATACCGCACCGGCGTCGCTATGGGAGCCGCGCTGAAGCGCGGCTGGCTCCTGGCCTTGTGCCTGAGCCTTGCGTCCATGTTTGTTTGGATGGCACCAGCCCACGCAGCCGCTTCAAAATCGAGCAATCCGAGCGAGGCGAGCGGACAGGATTTTTACAAGCGCGGCTATTACCCTGAAGCGCTGGCAGAATGGAAAAAGGCGGTCGAAAAAGAAAAGGACGCCGGCGCAGCATTCCGCCTTGGCGAGGAATATTTCGACGCGAAGGTCGTGCAACGTGACGTGCCGACTGCGCTTAAATATTACGTTATTGGTGCGGAGGGCGGCGATGCCCGCGCGCAAATGGATCTCGGCAGCATGTATGACAAAGGCTGGGGCGTGTCGCGCGATGCGACCAAGGCAGCCCGCTGGTATGAAGCGGCGGCCAAACAAGGCATGGCAGAAGCGCAATACAATGTCGCCACCATGTACCAATCTGGCGAAGGCGTCGCGAAGGACAACAAGAAAGCCTACATGTATTTCCTGCTGGCTGTAAAAAGCGGCTTTCCGCAATTCGCGGGCAAGGAGCTTGAAAATCTCTCTGCCGAAATGGTGCCCGAAGATATCAGGCAAGCGACTGTGATGGCGCGCGACTTCAAGCCCGTAGTGACCACCAAGGTGGTCGAGACACGTTGATCGGTGCGCCCGGACGGCATGGCTCCGGGCGTTTCAAATTCTGCGCCTCGCCTTATAATTAGCGGCACGGAGAGTCGCGGGAGAATATGATGCCGTATGTCTGGTCGAACTGGTCCGGATGGGTGAAAGCCTGGCCGAAGGTGATGCTCGAACCAGCGACTGAAGAGGAACTGGCAGTTGCGATCCGTGACGCCGAGGGTCCTGTGCGCGTGGCTGGCAGCGGCCACTCCTTCACACCACTGGTCGAAAGCGCGGGAACGATCGTAACGCTCCGGCATCTTTCCGGCGTCGTGGATCACGATACCGCTACCTCAACCGCCAGAATAAAAGCGGGCACGACATTGCGCGATCTCGGGCCGATGCTGTTCGATCGTGGTCTTGGTCTCCTCAATCAAGGCGACATAGACAGACAAGCCCTTGCGGGTGCTATCGGCACCGGCACGCATGGCACGGGAGCCGATCTCGGCTCGCTTTCGGCAGCCGTCGCAGGTTTCCGTCTCGTGACCGCAGATGGCCAGATCATTGCTGCGAGCAAGGCGGAAAACCCCGACGTGTTTGATGCGGGCCGCGTCTCTTTCGGCAGTCTGGGCATTATGAGCGAGATCACCATGATGGCCCGGCCTGCCTACGCACTGGAAGAAACGGGCGGGCGCATGGCCGTCGCGGAAGTGCTGGATCAGGTTGAGGCATTGCGCGACGCGCATCGCCATTTTGAATTCTGGTGGTTCCCATATTCCGACCAAGCCATCGTTAAATTTCTGAGCGAGACCGATAAGGAAGCCAGACCGCGCCGCCGCCGCCCCGATGGTGAGGAAACGCGCGATGACAAGATATTTCGGATCGCCAATGAAGCCTCGCGCTACGCACCGTTTCTACGCGGCTCCTTGCAGAAATATATGACCTCAGCGAGCGGGCGCTACTCGACTTCCCTGTCGGAGCCGGGGCGCGTGCGCTGGTCGCATGATGCTTTTCCCAGTGATCGCAATGTACGCTTCAATGAAATGGAATATGCAATTCCAGCGGAGAGCGGCCCCGACTGCATCCGCGAGCTGGCGGCGCATATGAAGAAGTGCGGCGTCAATTTTCTCTTTCCGCTCGAATATCGTTATGTCGCGGCTGATGACATCTGGCTGAGCCCCTTCTATCAGCGCGATAGCGTTACGATCTCAGTCCACCAGTATCATCGCATGCCCTATGCGGAGCTGTTCGCGGGCGCGGAGGCGATCTTCAGCCGTTATCAAGGCAGGCCGCATTGGGGCAAGCTGCATACGCTCAAAGCGGCTGAGCTGTCGAAGCTCTATCCGCGCTGGGAGGATTTTCAGAATGTGCGGCGCAGGCTTGATCCGCGCGGCAAATTTCTCAATACCTATCTGAAGGGGATATTCGGCGAGGCGTGAGGCTTATACCTTCTCGATCACCGCGATAACCTGACCCTCGGCTACAGAATCTTCTTCCGCCACGCGCACTTCCACAACACGGCAATTGCCCGGCGCTGCGACCGGAATTTCCATCTTCATGGATTCCAGTATGATGATCGCGTCGTCCTCGCCAAGCATATCGCCGACTTTCGCCTCGATCTTCCAGACCTTGCCGGCGATTTCACTCTTCACTTCAATTCGTGACACGCTCGCGCTCCCATAGTGCCAATTTTCAAAATTTTATAGCGCCGCCGCTCACCAACGCTACGGCTTTTACCAGAGCCCAGACCTTGCGTCCCTGCGCCAGATCAAGACGCTCCGCCGCGCGGCGCGTGATGCGCGCCGTGAGACGCTGTGCATCAGCGATGGTGAGTAATAAATCCACCTGTGCAGCGCTTATAGGTCGCAATTCAGTTACCTCGCCTTCAAGGATGTTCTGGATGCTCAACCCGTGAGGGCGCTCGGTCGCAATCGCCACATCGCGCGCGTGGATGCGCAATCGCACCGATGATCCAGGAGCCAGATCGAGGCGTGTAAGCGTCAATGCTCCGCCGTTGAAATCAAGTTCACTGAGATCATGCGCGTCGTCATGGCGCGTAACGCGTGCTTCGATGATGGTGGAGGTTTCGTCCTCCCGCTCACTTTCGCCAAGCAACAGGCTTTGCACATCACGCCGGTTCAGCACTTCCGCGACATCACCTATGGCGGTGACACGGCCTCCGTGTATCACGACAACGCGGTCGGCGAGGCGGACGATCTCATCGATATTGTGGCTGACATAGATGATTGGCAGATCCAGACGCCGATGCAGAGCTTCGATGAATGGCATGATCTCGCGGCGGCGGCGAATATCGAGGCTCGATAGGGGTTCATCCATCAAGATCAGACGTGGCGCGGAGAGAAGCGCGCGGCCGATCGAGACGCGTTGCGCCTCGCCGCCTGAAAGCCGATGCGGGCGGCGGTCGAGCAGGGGCGAAAGGCCCAGCAGATCGATGACTTCATCGTGTGAAACGGAGCCGCCCGACGCGCGACGTTTCGCGCCATAGTTCAGATTTTGCGCAACGGTCATATGTGGAAAGAGGCAAGGCTCTTGAAACACGTAGCCAATGTGCCGCTGTTCTGGCGCGAGCGAAACGCCACGCTGTGTATCGACTAGAGCTTGGCCATCAAGCGCGACACAGCCTTCATCGGGTGCGGTGAGGCCGGCGATTGTCTGCAAGGTCATGCTCTTGCCCGCCCCCGAAGGACCGATGATGCCGGTGACGCCGTTGCCAGCCTCGAACGCAACATCGAGGGCGAAGGCTCCTATTGTGTGCTTTATCTGCACGCTGAGCGTGGTCATGCGGCACCTCGGATACGGCGCTGCATGATGCGCGAGAGATATTCAGATGCTGCGAGCGCAGCAATGGCCAACAGAACCGAAAGAGCAACGAACCGGAAGGCGCGAATATCGCCGTCGGTCGATTGCAGGGCGCTATAGAGCGCGATGGGCAATGTCTGCGTCTCGCCGGGAATATTTGCAACGAAAGTTATTGTGGCACCGAATTCACCGAGCGCGCGGGCAAAGCCCAGCAATGTGCCTGCGATGATTCCCGGCATGATGAGGGGTAAGGTGATGCTGAAGAAAACATCGGTACGCCGCGCGCCGAGTGTGCGTGCGGCGGCTTCCAGTTTCACATCGACCGCTTCAAAAGAAAGGCGTATGGCGCGGACGAGAAGCGGAAACCCCATGATGCCGGATGCCAGCGCCGCGCCCTTCCAGTTGAAAGCCAGCGTGAAGCCAAACCAGTCTTCGAGCCAGCGGCCCGCGACGCCATTGTGCCCGAAGAGGAGCAGCAGAAAATAGCCGGTGACGACAGGCGGCAGCACCAGCGGCATATGCACCAATCCATCGAGTAGCAGCTTGCCCCGGAAGTGGCCTCGGGCAAGCAGCCATGCGATCGCGATGCCGGGCGGAAGCGAAACCGCTGTTCCTACGACCCCCGTCTTCAGCGATAGCCAAAGCGCTTGTGCCTCGCCAGCGCTGAGCGATAAGGAGGCATCAAGCATTGTCAGTGCCCGGCAGCGGTGAGCCGCGCGAAGCCCGCTTCGAGATCGGCTTTGAGATCATCCAGATCCTCGAGGCCGACATGGAGGCGCAGCAGCGGACCTTCATAAGCAGCCGAAGTCGCGGTGCGATCTTTTTTTACATCCTGTGGAATGATGAGGCTTTCATAGCCGCCCCAGGAATAGCCCATGCCGAAAAGCTCAAGCTCGTCGAGCATGGCGGCAAGCGCCGTTTCCGGGCAAGGCTTCAGCACAATGCTGAACAAGCCGCTGGCGCCGAGAAAGTCGCGTTTCCAGATCGCATGATCGGGGTGGCTCTCCAAAGCCGGATGTATGACACGCGAAACTTCCGCGCGAGATTCCAGCCAGCGCGCGAGTGCGATGCCGTTTTTCATGTGGCGCTCAAGACGTACCGACAATGTGCGAATACCGCGCAACACGAGATAAACATCATCCGGCGCGACGCTCATGCCGATGGCCCCGTGGCCCGCCAGCGTTGCCTTCCATGCCTCTTGCGTCGTCGTGATGGATCCCATCAACACGTCGGAGTGGCCGCAGAGATATTTTGTGATCGCCTGAATGGAAACATCGACACCGTGATCGAAAGGCTTGAAGAAAAGCGGCGAGGCCCAGGTATTGTCGAATATCAACTTTGCGCCACCCGCATGAGCAGCTTTTGCCAGAGCCGGCACGTCCTGCACCTCGAAGGTGATGGAGCCGGGCGATTCCGCGAATACGACTTTGGTGTTGTCTTTCATCAGCCCGGCGATATTCGCGCCGATGCGTGGATCGTAGTAGCTGACCTCGACGCCATTGCGCTTCAGAATCGTATCGCAGAAATGCCGCGACGGCCCATACACGCTGTCAACCATCAGCAGGTGGTCGCCCGTCTTCAGATGTGAGAGCAGGGCAACTGACACCGCCGAGAGGCCCGATGGCGTGAGAAGCGCATTGTACCCACCTTCAAGCCCTGCGATGGCTCGCTGCAGAGCAACGGTCGTCGGCGTTCCCCGGCGGCCATAGGTGAAGGGCTGCGAGCGCTCACGGACCGTTTTGAGATTGGGGTGGAGAATGGTCGATGCGTGGTAGATGGGCGGGTTGACGACGCCGAAATTGTTTTCCGGGTCACGCCCCAAGGTGACGATCAGTGTATCTTGCTTCTGCTTCATCATTGCTCACGAGCTATTTCGAGTCAGCGGTTCTTGGCCATATCGTCCGGTTCAGTTAAGAATAGGGCGGGCTGCGCCGTATCCGTGCGAGCATAACACCTGGAAGGCCCTCTCTGGCAAAGGGGCGGGCTAGAGGACGACCGATGAACAACCGCCTCGCCGCTTTTCTTGTCGGCATCGTGATTGGCGCTGCAGCGCTCTATTTCTTCTTGCCGGGACCAAGCTCGGTGCCCGACAGCGTGGCGCAGACAGAGAGCACGAAGAGCGCTCAGCCCTCTGCGGCGGCGCAGGCGACGCTGCAACTGGTGCGCAAGCGCGGCTATCTGCAATGCGGTGTCAGCCAGGGCTTGCCCGGCTTCTCCAATCCAAATGACAAGGGGGAGTGGAGCGGTATCGACGTCGATTTCTGCAAGGCGGTGGCAGCCGCGGTTTTCGGTGATGCCTCGAAGGTTAAATATCGCCCGCTAAATGCCAAAGACCGCTTCACGGCGCTGCAATCAGGCGAGGTCGATATATTATCGCGCAACACGACATGGACGATGTCACGCGATACGACGCTTGGCTTCAATTTCGCTGGCGTGATTTACTACGACGGGCAGGGTTTCATCGTCAAAAAAGAATCTAACATCACCAGTGCCGCGCAATTGAGAGGCGCGACGATCTGTACGCAAACCGGCACGACGACCGAACTCAATATGGCGGACTATTTCCGCGGCCAAAATATTCCCTACAAAGTTCTGGCTTACGAAAAAAACGAAGAGGCGCTGAGCGCCTATGATGAAAAACGCTGCGATGCCTATACGACCGACGCGTCGGGGCTCTATGCGCAAAAACTCATTTTGAAGAATCCCGCTGACCATCTGGTCCTGCCGGAAGTTATTTCCAAAGAGCCGCTCGGGCCCGCCGTCCGCCAAGGCGACGCGCAATGGGAAGACATTGTGCGTTGGACGCTCTTTGCGCTCATTAATGCCGAAGATCTCGGCGTGACGCAGGCTAATGTCGATCAAATGAAGACGAGCGCCAGCCCGGAGATCAAACGCCTTCTCGGCACAGAAGGCGCTTATGGCGAGGCGATGGGGTTGCGAAGCGAATGGGCTGCCGACGCCATCAAGGCAGTCGGAAATTACGGCGAGATTTTCGACCGCAATGTCGGGCCGAAAACGCCGCTTGGCATCCCGCGCGGATTGAACGCGCTCTGGAAGAACGGCGGGCTGATGTACGCACCGCCGATCCGCTGAGGCGCAGGTGACCGTGTCGCCACAAAAACCGCAGGCGACCCGCCGTTGGGCGTGGTCCGATCCGCGAACGCGATCGCTCGTCTATCAGATCGCGGCCGTTGCCGGTGTCGTCTTCCTGCTGGCGTTCTTCATCATGACGGCGCGCGCCAACCTCGAACGTCAGCATATCGCGTCCGGCTTCGGCTTCATGCAGCATACAGCGGGATTTGGCGTCATCCAGACACTTATTCCGTATTCGGAGGAAGCGAGCTACGGCCGCGTCTTTCTGGTCGGTCTTTTCAACACATTGCTGGTCGCGGCTGTCGGCACGGTTATCGCCGTGGCGCTCGGTTTCGTGATTGGTGTCGCGCGGCTTTCCAACAATTGGCTGGTCGCAAAACTCGCCGCAATCTATGTCGAGACGCTTCGCAATATTCCGCTGCTATTGCAGCTTTTCTTCTGGTATTTCGCCATCCTGAGACCACTACCGGGCCCGCGCGAAAGCCTCAATCCGCTGCCCGGTATATTCCTCAATAATCGGGGAATAGCGCTCTCAAAGCTCGAGCCGACGGGCAACTTTGTTGCCTTTCTTGTCATAATTGTTGTCGCCATTGTCGGATCAATTGTCTTGCGGCGTTGGGCGACAAAAAGACGGCTGGCGACTGGAAAAATATTTCCGACCGGTTGGGTAGCGCTCGGACTTATCCTCGGTTTTCCACTTATCACCGCTCTGATCGGTGGCACACCGTTTCACCTTGAGCAGCCGGTGCTCGGCGGCTTCGACTTCATCGGCGGCTGGCGCCTGCTGCCGGAGTTCCTGGCTCTGACTTTCGGCCTCTCGATCTACACGGCGGCCTTCATCGCGGAGATCGTCCGCTCCGGTATTCAATCGGTGAGCAAGGGGCAGACCGAGGCGGCGCACGCGCTCGGCCTCAACAATGCGCAAACGCTGCGCTTTGTCACCATTCCGCAGGCGCTGCGCGTCATCGTCCCGCCACTGACGAGCCAGATATTGAACCTCACTAAGAACTCATCGCTCGCGGTAGCCATCGCCTATCCTGATCTCGTTGCCGTCTTTGCCGGCACGGTGCTGAACCAGACGGGGCAGGCGATCGAGGTTATCGCCATCACCATGGGCGTCTATCTTGTCATCAGCCTCGCGACTTCTTACGCCATGAACCTCTATAATGCGCGCGTCGCAATCGTGGAGCGTTGAACATGACGGCGATCAAATGGGCGAGGCGCAATCTCTTTTCGAGCATCTGGAACAGCCTGCTGACGATCTTCGCGATCTATTTGATCGTCATCACGGTGCCGCCGATCCTCGATTGGTCGATCTTTAATGCGGTGTGGAGCGGCGAGAGCCGCGAGGCCTGCCTCGGCGAAGGCAAGGGAGCCTGCTGGCCCTTTGTCTGGGCGAATATCGGTCAGTTCATCTATGGCCGCTATCCGGCGTCTGAAATATGGCGAGTAAATATAGTCTTCCTGCTCGGTGCCGCCGGGCTCGCACCAATGCTCATCCCGTCGCTTCCGGCCAAACGCTGGAATGGCATTTATCTGCTCGTCGCTTATCCGCTGATTGCCATCGTGTTGCTGAGTGGCGACCGCCCCGGCCTGCCGTATGTTGACACTGATATGTGGGGCGGCTTGCTCGTCACGCTGGTCGTCGCCGTCACGGGCATCGTCGTGTCGCTACCCTTGGGTATTCTGCTGGCGCTGGGGCGACGTTCGGAGATGCCGACAATCCGCATGCTGTCGATTGTTTTCATTGAGTTCTGGCGCGCCGTTCCACTCGTCACTGTCCTTTTCATGGCGAGCGTCATGCTGCCGCTCTTTCTGCCTGAGGGCGTCAGCTTCAACAACTTGCTGCGCTGCCTGATTGGCGTTGCGCTCTTCTCATCTGCCTATATGGCGGAAGTGGTGCGCGGCGGCTTGCAGGCTGTTCCACGCGGTCAATATGAGGCCGCGCAAGCTGTGGGCCTGAGTTATTGGCACATGATGGTGTTCATCGTGCTACCGCAGGCGCTGCGCCATGTCATTCCGGGCATCGTCAACACGTTCATCGGCCTCTTCAAGGACACGACTTTGGTGCTGATCGTCGGTATTTTCGATCTGCTCGGCCAAGTTCGTGCGCAATTGAGTGATCCGCATTGGGCGGTGCCGCAAGGCGCGACGACGGGCTACGTATTCGCGGCGCTCATCTTCTGGATTTTCTGCTTCAGCATGTCGCGCTATTCGGTCTTCATGGAGCGCCGCCTCAACACTGGTCACAGGAATTGACGATGCCCGAAACTGCAAAAACGATGATCGGCATCGAACACGTCGATAAATGGTTCGGCGATTTCCATGTGCTGAAAGACATCAACCTCACCGTGCGCGAAGGCGAGCGTATCGTCATCGCAGGGCCATCCGGCTCGGGGAAATCGACGCTGATCCGCTGTATCAACCGTCTCGAAGCGCATAACAAGGGCCGCATCACGGTCGATGGCGTCGAGCTGACCGACGACCTGAAACGCATCGACGCGGTGCGCCGGGAAGTGGGCATGGTCTTCCAGCAGTTCAATCTCTTCCCGCATATGACGGTCCTCGACAATTGCACGCTGGCGCCGATCTGGGTGCGCAAG